>DHDO01000021.1:12222-12492 GCA_002399435.1 Firmicutes bacterium UBA4874 | reverse complement strand
TATGCATTAGGGGATTTTTAAAATAAAAAGGCAGGCCTGCCGAAAACATTAAAAAAAGGGTCGTCGTATCTTGTTTGCACAACGTACCCAATTTTATATCTGTAATGATGAATTGTCAAATTTCATCTGTTATATGATTGTTATGTTTATCGGCATTCAGAGGCTGTCTCAGGGAAGATATGCCTTCCTTTCATGTTTTCTCTCATTTTATCTTTCTTTATATCCCGTTTCTGATTCTCCTCATCTATAAGACAGGACTTGTAAGACAGG
>DHDO01000021.1:9538-12077 GCA_002399435.1 Firmicutes bacterium UBA4874 | reverse complement strand
GTAAGACAGGACTTGTAAGACAGCACTTGTCGGTATTTTGTTTTTCATATATTACTTGCTGCCCCGAATTTGAAAAACAGCTGCCGTTTCCTGATACTTTACAGCTTCTCCACCGTAAACAGATGGGTGACCATATAGTAGGTACCGGGGAAGGGTTGATTGATGATCCAGTAGAACACTCCGCGCAGGCCGGTCTCCATGGCCAGCTGGTATTTGAGATAATGGCTGCGGGCATCTTCAAACCAGATTTCATGCTCTGTCCCCTGATCGTTGATGTAGTTCAGGGACGGCTGCCCGGCTGTTTCATCAAACTGGATGAAAGCGCCGTATCTCCTTGCCAGATCCCATACTTGCGGCTGCGTGACTGTGGTCGCCAGGTTATCCGGAGTATCGGGGAGCTCCCAGTTATATCCGTACAGTGTCATGCCCATCAGTATTTTATCGGCCGGAATATTGTTGGCAAGGGCAAACGCCAGGACTCTCCGTACGTTTTCAATGGGGGCCGTAGGCTGCGGCGGCCCGCTGATATATCCCCATTCATAGGTCATAATCGCAGCCCGGTCCACCAAAGGCCCCAGGGCACTGTAATCAAAGAATCCCGACCAGGAGGCATCCGGCACATCCTCCCACTTGGGGGCCAGGTTCAGGATGAGGATTTTTCCGTCGTCATGGAGTTCCTGTGCCAGTTGCCCGATAAACTCCGTAAAAAGGTTCCTGTCTTCCGGATTCAGGTTTTCGAAGTCGATGATAATGCCCCTTAAATCGTATTGATCCAGCATTTCCAGGACGTTGCCGATAAAGTTCTGCCGGTTGGCGGCTTCTATGATAGAATGCCCCAGTTCCGGACTGAATCCTTCTTCTGCCCGATTGTTGGTCAGAACGGGGAGCAGGGCTGTGTTTACCTCATTGGCGGCTGTCAGAATATCCTCATCCAATGTGCCCTGTATCTCTCCGGTTTCGGTAACCGGAAAATCAAACAATCCCAGATAAGTAAGGTCCGGTCCGATCTGGCGGACAAGATTGGCCGCAGCTGCCCCGGGAAGCAGATAGCCCAGGGTTTCAATGGAGGGACGGTTCTGCAGTACCCGCAGCAGCTGGTTGTTTATGGTGTCCCCAACCGGTATGACCAGCTCCATCCCGGTTACCAGCTCCTCTGTTTCGGACAGGCCGTTGACTTCTGCAATGGAAGAAGCGGGAACCCCATACACTCCTGCTATTCCATATAATGTTTCTCCCTGTGATACGCGGTGGATGACCAAATCCAACACCTCCGAGTGACAAATTGACATACTGTATTATATGTTATCAGTGTTGCCGGTATGAATGGTACGCTGGATAAAAGGAATTGCTCAGTATCAAGACTCAGATGCCTGAATGCGTTTTCTGACATAGCTGCAGCCATTGGCAATCTCCGCAGATTCGTTCCCATTGGGAGGTTTCCATCAGCGTTTTCGTAATGGCTTGAAGAAAGTCACCCCATTTTAATTGCTGGCCCTCCGAAAATCCACATAAGGTTAAACAGCTTCGGTCATATAAGGCAACAGTTTTTTCTTTGTTGCAACTGCCGTGTTGGTTGTTTGGACAACTGAGGCACAAAACATCCGCAGATATCCGCAGAACGATTTTCTGATCCGGATGATCGTTGAAGTGGTCAATGATATCATCCATATTTTTCACAAACCGGGCGTCGTACCCATACCCTGTATAGTGAGGTATGCATAGTCCATGATGTGGACGAAGGGGGATACATTCATTATAATCCATCCTATTTAATATGCCTTTCCAACTCCATATTTTTTGAATTATCATCCATTTTGTACCGTTTTACTGCTATTTGAAACATCAGCCTGAAAACCTATAAGCGGTTGAAGAGCATGTTTCCGTTGACCATTACCATTTTCATATCAATGTTGTCGTCAAACAAAAGGAGATCCGCATCGTATCCTTCAGTGATCAGCCCTTTCCGGTCGGCAACGCCGATTCGTCTGGCTGGTGTCCAAGTAGCCATTTTTACGGTGTCCAGCAAAGGGATATCTGCATGTTTGTAAAGATTATGTACCAGTTTATTGCAGGTGGCCACGCTCCCTGCAAAAGCCTGCCGGTCCAGCAGCTTCATGACACCGTCTTCATATACTGTCTCCACACCGCCCGGCTGACGGTAGACCGTGCCTTCCTTCAATTCGGATGCGGCATATTCCAGTCCGTCCGTGATCAGGGAAATCCGGTCCGCTCCCTTGCATTTATAGATCAGTTGAATCAGGGCGACGGGCAGATGTTTTAAATCGGCAATCATCTGAACAGTATATTCATCCCGTACCAGTCCGGCTTCCACCACTCCGGCAATCCGATAGGCGTTTCTCCGGATGACGCTGGAACAGCCGGAGTAAATATGCGTGATGTCACAGTAGCCGTATTCCAGGGCTTTCACGGTTTCATCATAGGTGGCATCGGAATGGGCTACAGATGGGACAATGTTGCGCTTTTCCAGGGCACGGCCCAGTTCGAGGCAGCCTTCCACCTCGGGAGCCGCTCCCATCAT
>DHDO01000021.1:2600-9297 GCA_002399435.1 Firmicutes bacterium UBA4874 | reverse complement strand
GGATCCCGAGAATGTTGGAGTCCCTGCAGACTGGCTGCGCTTTCCGGACGCCGTCCATAGATGTTTTCAGCTTTGGGATCTGTGCAGTCGTGGTCGTGGGCAGGATCGAAGTCGTTCCATACTGTGCATGTGCGCTGCACATTCTGACGACATCCTCCGGATTGCCGGTCATGGCACTGTATCCGCCGCCGCCGTGTACATGGATGTCAATGAACCCCGGAGACAGGTAGCAGCCCTTTGCGTCGATTACCTGCATATCGGGAGGCGGATCCAGCCGGGAATCGACTCCGGCAATCTTTCCATTTTCCACCACCACAACAGCATCTTTTCTTTGCAGCGGTGTCAACACTTTCGCATTTACAAAACAGGTTTTCAATCCAATCACCATCCTTATGAACTTCAAAATAAATTTATCAAGCAGTAGTGTATCACAGGCGGTTGTCTGCTTAGCTCCATAATATGGACGGATTCGGTATTTGTCAACCTATTTTTTTCTCATCAGATCGTTGACAAGGTTGTTTTGTTGGTGTAATATAATACTTGCTGTTGTTCGTGTCTTTTGTTTTCGGCGGTTGGATATCGTCCGGGAAGAGGCCGATCGAAGGGCAGCGGGAGAAAATCCCATTTATAATTGAATCAGTGATATGGAGAAGTCGCCTAGTTTGGTCGAGGGCGCACGACTGGAAATCGTGTAGGCGCCACAAGCGTCTCGAGGGTTCGAATCCCTCCTTCTCCGCCATATAAGCGGGTTTCAGTGGATAAGCTGATCCCCGTTTTTTCAGTTATAAGACCAGAAATTATAATATTATTGTGATTGATATCCGATTTTAATGCGGCATGCTGAAAGAATCAGTATTTACTGGTTTCTTTGTTTGTCAACAGGACTCAAAAACGCTTGTAATCCAGAAAAAAATATTATCTGCAAAATTCAGCCGGATATTTTTAATCACATTTACACCGAAATTTTCATTGCTATGGAGACTGATAAAATTCTGCTTTGTTGTGCTATACTATATAATATAACAGGAAAGAAAGGAGAAAAAGAATGGAAGCAGGATCAGACAAGATTTCTTTTCGGATACTTCAGCAGCAGGAAGTGGACGGAGCAGCTTTATATGAGAGGATTGCCCGGCTTACGAAAGAGGAAAGTGAGTGGGAAACGCTTCAGACCATATCCAGGGAAGAATCCCGACATGCAGCGACCTTTGCGAAGTATACAGGCTGCAAGCTGAAGCCCCGGCATTTCTGGCTGTTTTGGAATATATTGGCCGCCCGGATTCTGGGATATACGTTTATCATTCAGAAATTGGAAAATGGTGAGGATCAGGCAATCGAATTCTATAGGGAGAATATCAATGCCATTCCCGAACTGAAGCAGATTCTGGAGGATGAAGAGCATCATGAGCAGGAGCTGCTGGACATGCTGGATGAGGAACGCCTGCATTATCTGGGGGATATGGTGCTGGGGATGAATGATGCGCTGGTGGAGCTCACCGGCTCTCTGGCAGGATATACCCTGGCCATGCAGAATACGCATGTCATTGCCATGGCGGGATTGATTACGGGCGTGTCTGCGACGCTGTCCATGGCGGCTTCCGGCTATCTTTCCTCCCGTGAGGCAGGACAGAAGGATGCGGCCAAATCCGCTACATATACGGGAACTGCCTATCTGGTGACCGTTGCGCTGCTGATCATTCCCTATCTGATTTTGCCATCCGGCAGCTATCTTTGGGCCCTGGGTATTACGCTGCTGATTGCCGTTACAATTATTGCCGGTTTTAATTATTACATTTCCATTGCCAAAGGCAGGCCATTCCGCCGGAATTTTCTTGTAATGGCCGGGATCAGCCTTGGAGTTGCGACAATTTCCTTTGTGGTTGGTCTGCTCGTGAAAAACGTCCTGGGCATTGATTTATAAGGTGTATTGCTGAAGGAACCCCGGTGAAACCCCGAAAGCTTTGCCTGAGGTTCTTTCTTTCCTATTTTATATTGTTGGAGGGATCTTATGTTGACAGTAGGGAATTCCAGTGTCATGAACTTCGAAAATGCGATCCGCGGTGCAAGAAATCCCATGAACAGCTGGAATCGAATGGACAGTTGTTTCAAGGCCGGGAAATATATATTGGGAGAAAATGACCTGGCTCTTGCAAAGCGCCTTTGCAAAGCGGGACGGGATCACAGAAAATTTCTGAGACAGATCTTTGTCTCGGTTGACATCAATGCACCGATCTATTGGTGGAAAGAGTTTGATACCTATAAGGTGGGCACGGTTTCCAATTCCACGAGCACCATGCATAAAATACACAGCCGGGAATTCCGTATGGATCAGTTCAGCCATGATCAGATGACTCCAAAGACCAGGGAGAAGCTGAGCGAAATCGTTGCGTATCTGGAAGAGCTCAGACAGGAGTATCTTCGGACGAAGGACCGACAGGTCTGGATGGATATGATTCAGCTGCTTCCGTCCAGCTACAACCAGCTCCGGACCTGCTCCCTCAATTATGAGGTGCTGGCAAATATTTACCATTCCCGGAAAAATCACAAACTGAGCGAATGGCATACCTTCTGTGATTATATCAGGACGCTGCCCTATGCCACGGATTTGATTACCCTTGGGGAATAAATCTTTTTATCCGTGCCGGGAAAGGATTTTCGTTTTTACAAAGCAGGCAACGTGTAAGGCATTTTTACACGTTGCCTGCTTTGTCTAATTACCGGGAATATGGGTTATGCTAAAATAAACCATAGAGTTTTCAGGTGGAAGTAAGAAGAGGAGGTTTGATGTATGAATAAGGCACTTGGTACAGGGATAAAGCTGGCATATTCCTATTTGGATTCCAATCCCAGAAAAAATATTCCAAATCTTCTGGATTGGGTGGATCGTTTGGACCGGAAAGACGCTGTGTTAAGTCAACGGAAAGTTTTTCGAAGAGTGATTGAAGATAAGGATAACAACTGGTACAAATTGATTCTCAGTTTGTGGGACGATATCGACCCCGGGGTCCGGAAGACTGTTTTTATGAACTTTATCCTGAATGCAAATATGAAGGGTGGTCCGCTGCAGGAGGAGAACAGAAAGAAATATGACTGCAATGTCCCGTGGGCAATTCTGATGGATCCCACTTCTGCATGTAATTTAAAATGCACAGGCTGTTGGGCAGCAGAGTATGGCAACAAGCTTTCCATGGACTATGATACCCTGGACAGCATCATTGAGCAGGGGAAAGAGCTTGGCGTTTATTTCTATATCTATTCCGGCGGGGAGCCGCTGGTGCGGAAAAAGGATATTATCCGTCTTTGTGAGAAACACAGCGACTGTGAGTTCCTTGCATTTACCAACGGTACGCTGATTGATGAGGACTTTGCCAACGAGATGCTGCGCGTCAAAAATTTTGTGCCTGCCATCAGCATTGAGGGATTTGAGGAAGCAACGGATTCCAGACGCGGGAAGGGAACCTATCAAAAGGTGATTCAGGCCATGGACCTTCTCCGAAGCAAAAAGCTGGCGTTTGGCGCCTCCCTTTGCTATACAAGAGCCAACACCGAAGTAATCGGCAGTGAGGAATTTACGGATTTCCTGATTAACCAGGGAGCGAAGTTCGCATGGTACTTTACTTATATGCCGGTAGGCGTGGATGCGGTTCCGGATTTGATGGTGACAGCAGAGCAGCGTGAGTTTATGTATCGTCAGATTCGCAAATTCCGCAACACCAAAGAGCTGTTCACCATGGATTTCTGGAACGACGGGGAATATGTGGACGGATGTATCGCCGGTGGACGAAGATATCTGCATATCAATGCAAATGGTGATATTGAACCCTGTGCCTTTATTCATTATGCGAACTGCAATATCCATAATCAAACCTTACTGGAGGCATTGCAATCGCCTTTGTTCCAGCAGTATCACAAGGGTCAGCCTTTCAATGACAACATGCTTCGTCCCTGCCCGCTGCTGGATAACCCGAACCGGCTGAGGGAAATGGTGAAGAAATCCGGAGCCTTTTCCACAGACTTTATTCAGCCGGAAGACATTGACGAGTTGAGTGGAAAATGTGAAGATACGGCGGAGAAATGGGCCGGGACCGCAGATCGTATCTGGAGTGAGAAACATGGCGGCACTGCTGCTTCCGAATGTGCTGCCGGTGAGGCAGAAGATGGAGAGGCAGGGAAGGCAACTGAGAAATCGGGATCGAAGGTATCCTGAGCCAGCCTGTAATAATTGTTTTACAAAGGAACCAATCGGAAAAGGAACCGGAAAAAACAGCATAGGCAGCAAAGCATAAACAATATTGTTGTCAAAGCCAAAAGGGAAGCCGGGGAGATATCGTACCTCTCCGGCTTCCCTTTTTCTGCTTTTACGAAATGCCAAATCATTTTCTGCAAATCACAGCACACCGGTTTATTCCATGAAAAGAAACAGCAATAGTAAAATACATCAAATATCAGGTTTCTTTCCCGAACCGGTAAATGCCGTCATTCCAGCTCGAACGCGCCTGTGTAAAGCTGATAATAGACGCCCCTTTCTTCGATCAGATCCTCATGGCTTCCACGCTCAATGATTCGCCCGTGATCCAGTACCATGATGACATCGGAATTCTTTACGGTGGACAGCCGGTGGGCAATGACAAATACGGTTCTGCCCTGCATAAGGGCGTCCATGCCCCGCTGAACGATGGCTTCCGTACGCGTGTCAATGGAGGAGGTGGCCTCGTCCAGGATCATCACCGGCGGGTCGGCAACAGCAGCCCGGGAGATAGCCAGCAGCTGTCGCTGCCCCTGGGAAAGATTGGCCCCGTTTGCACTGATGGGGGTCTGGTATCCTTCCGGCAGGCGCCGGATAAAATCATCTGCTCCCACAAGTTCTGCGGCGTGCATGCACTCTTCATCCGTGGCATCCAGCTTTCCATAGCGGATATTGTCCAGAACCGTTCCTGTGAACAGGCTCGTGTCCTGCAGAACAATGCCGAGGGAGCGGCGCAGATCCCCTTTTTTAATTTTATTGATATTGATTCCGTCGTAACGGATTTTGCCGTCTGCGATATCGTAGAATCGGTTGAGCAGGTTGGTGATGGTTGTCTTTCCTGCGCCGGTGGCGCCGACAAAGGCAACTTTCTGCCCGGGTTCCGCATAAAGCGTGATGTCATGCAGGACTGGCTTATGCGGTTCATATGCAAAATCCACGTGAGACATCCTTACGTCCCCGGACAGTTTGGTGTAGGTTACGGTTCCGTCTGCCCTGTGGGGATGTTTCCAGGCCCACATTCCGGTCCGTTCTCTGCATTTCACGATTTTTCCGTTCTGTTCCCGCGCATTGACCAGTGTAACATATCCATCGTCGGCTTCGGGCGGTTCATCCAGCAGGGCAAAAATCCGTTTCGCTCCTGCAAGGCCCATGACAACGGAATTGATCTGATGGGACACCTGATTGATGTTTCCGGTAAACTGCTTCGTCATATTCAGAAACGGAACGACAACGCTGATACTGAGGGGAAAGCCGGAAAGACTGAGGTTGGGTGCATGAAAGAGCAGGAGGCATCCGCCCACAAGGGCAACAATGACATACAGCACGTTGCCCACGTTATTGAGAATTGGCCCCAGGGTGTTGGCATATTTGTTGGCGGCTTCGGATTCGGTAAAGAGCAAATCATTGATCCGGTTAAAATCCGCCTGGCTTTCCTCTTCGTGGCAGAAAACCTTCACGACTTTCTGTCCGTTCATGATCTCTTCCACATAGCCTTCTTCCTTTCCAATGGCATCCTGCTGCCGGAAGAAATGCCTTGCGGAATTGCCGGCGATCTTTTTTGTGATCAGGAGCATCAGGGCAACCCCTGCCAGCACGACAAAAGCCAGCCACACGCAAAAATAGATCATGATTGAAAAGATCGTAACTACGGTTACGGTGGAGATCAGAAGCTGTGGGAAGCACTGGGAAATCACCTGACGGAGCGTATCGATGTCATTGGTATAGTGGCTCATGATATCGCCGTGATTGTTGGTATCAAAATAGTGGATGGGCAGATCCTGCATTTTGCCAAACATCGTGGTACGAAGCTTCTTCAGCGAACCCTGGGTGATAATGGCCATCATCTGATGAAAGGCAAAGCCGGACAGCAGGGACAGGACATAAAATGAAACCAGCAAACCGACGGCTGGAAGGATGACCTTGCTTGCTGCGTTCCAGTTTCCACTCTTCCAGTTTGCTTCGATGACTGTGATAACCTTCTGCATAAATACCGCAGGGATGGAACTAATGATTGCATTGAAAAGGATGCAGGCAATGGTCGCCGGAAGCATGACGGGGTAGAACCCAAATATCATTCTCACAAGCCGTCCGATTGTACTTTGCGTTGGATTTCCGACATCTATCTCCCGCTCTTTTGTCTTTTCGCGTTTTGCTGTATCTTTCATGTTTCTATTCCACATCCTCTTTCACCACCTTATTCTGGGATGTATAGATTTCCCTGTAAATTTCATTCTCTGCCATAAGCTCTTTATGGCTGCCAATTGCGTTTATGGTACCGCCTTCCATGACGATAATGCGATCAGCATCCTCGACGGAGGAAGTACGCTGGGCAATGATTATTTTTGTTGTTTCCGGGATATACCGGCGCAGCGCTTTCCGGATCAGGGCGTCTGTCCGGGTATCCACTGCGCTGGTGGAGTCGTCCAGAATCAATATTTTCGGCTTTTTCAGCAG
>DHDO01000021.1:0-2348 GCA_002399435.1 Firmicutes bacterium UBA4874 | reverse complement strand
CAGGCTTCCGCCATTTCTTCATCAGTCGCACTTTTGTTTCCCCAGCGGAGGTTTTCCCTGATGGTACCTGAGAACAGGATGTTTTTCTGCAGAACCACGGCAACCTGGTTTCGCAGGGCCTCCAGGTCATAATCCCGGACATCCACGCCGCCCACTTTTACAACTCCCTCCGTTGCGTCATACAGACGGGGAATCAACTGAATCAGAGAGGATTTGGAAGATCCGGTGCCTCCGATGATGCCAATGGTTTCCCCGGAACGGATATGCAGCCGGATATCCGATAGAGCCATCCGTTCGGCTTCCGGGGAGTATTTGAAACTAACGTTTTCAAAGTCCACGGAACCGTCCCGGACAGTGTCAATTGGTTGCTCCGGATCGGTCAGGGTGCTTTTTTCCCAAAGAATTTCCGCAATTCTCTGTGCTGATTCCTCCGATATGGTGATCGCCACAAATACCATCGAAAACATCATCAGACTGCTAAGGATCATGAAGCTGTAGTTGAGCATGGCGGAAAACTGACCCACATCCAGTGCAAGCCCTTTTGAGGTGATGATGGTATAGGAGCCGAAGGTCAGGACAAATGTCATCACCGAGTACAGGCAGAACTGCATCAGCGGGTTGTTCAGGGCAAGAATTCTTTCCGCCCGGGTAAAATCCTGCCGGATCTCCTCGGCGGCATGTTCCAGTTTTTCTTTCTCGTAGTCTTCGCGTACATAGGATTTTACGACACGCATGGCCTTCACATTTTCCTGAATCGATTGGTTCAGGGCATCGTATTTTTTGAAAACCCTCTGAAACAGCGGCAAAGTTTTGCGGATCACCATGAAAAGGCCGAAGCCCAGGATAGGTGTCACAATCAAAAATATGACTGCCATTTTTCCGCCCATGATAAACGCCATGACAAAGGAGAAAACCAGCATCAGGGGACAACGGATGGCAGTCCGGATAACCATCATGTAAGCAAACTGGATGTTGGCCACATCGGTGGTGAGCCGCGTCACCAGGGAGGAAGTGGAAAATCGATCTATATTTTCAAAGGAAAATCCCTGTATTTTATAAAAAATATCCTTCCGGAGGTTCCTGGCCAGGCCACAGGATGCTGTCGCACAGGTGGATCCGGCGAGGGCGCCGAACAGAAGAGAAAGTCCTGCCATCAGGACAAGTATCATTCCGTACCGGGCGATCACATCCAGTCCGCAGCCGGCTTTGATCTGGTTCACCAGCCCGGCGGTCACAAAGGGTATGATGCATTCAAATATCACTTCGATGCAGACCCAGACAACTGTCTCAATGGATGGTTTTTTGTATTCCCGTATACTTTTGATGAGCTCTTTCCACATAAGATATTACCTCTTCCTTACCTAAAAAAAAACGAGCTGCACCATCGATGGACAGCGCACGCTTTCGTTATTTTGCTTCTTATTCTGTTTCCCTGGCCTTGCATTGGCATTGGACGTGACAGTAATTCAAATTATAACGCAGATAAGTGAAAAAAGTCAAGCGGCCGGCTCAAAAACTCAGGACAACCTCAGGGAACAACTTCAGGAAGCGGGCCGCTGTCGATTTCAGTATGGCATCGTTTTTGTATCAACTTTTCAGATTGTTATGAAAACATATGAAGACTCCACGGGACTGTTATTCTGTTTTCCCCAGGTCCGGTCGGTCAAGGAACTCTGCCGATCCCTGCGTGGCTCCTTCCAGCTCAAAGACAATGAGTTCGTTCTCTCCCCTGTGCAGAAGGGGGGCGGGGACATACAGAGTCCTGGTAGGGCCGATTTCCCAATATCGTCCCAGGTTAAAGCCATTCAGGAAGGCGACGCCCTTCTTCCATCCCTCCATGCAAAGGAACGTATCCGCCGGTTCGCCCACATTGAATGTCCCCCGGAAAAATCCCGGACAGGTTCCGGAGTTTTCCTCCTGAAACACCAGGCCGGACAGATCCTTCAGCGGCAGGGGATAGATGGTCCAGTCAAACAGGAATTGTGTGCCGAGCCAGACGCCTTCCGTGATACCCTTATAATCCTTCAGATGGGGTCCGTAGTTGATGCGGCCCATATTCTCCACCAGGATATCCAGTTGGGCGGTGCGGCCCGGAATATCCAGAACCATGGATTCCTTTTTATCCCGCTCCAGGATTCCCATGCGTTTCCCGTCCAGGAAAACGAGGGCGCGGTCATGAAGATCCTGGATATGCAGCCGGTTTTCCTTTCTGGGGCCGGTAACCTGATTGCGGTACAGGATAAACCCATAATCCTGCCCCAGTTTTTCCATGGGTTCCGGACAGACGCGCTGCACCGGATGGGAAAGCTGATCCAGGGAGTCCCTTAAGCTCGCCGAACGATTCAGGA
>DHDO01000058.1:20982-22528 GCA_002399435.1 Firmicutes bacterium UBA4874 | reverse complement strand
TGAATATACAAATTTGAGAATTTTCATTGACAAATAGAGCTGCATCGCATATAATATCAAAATAATACAAAGAAAAGGCAATGACCAGGAAGCAGTAACGGCAGCCTTTGTCCTTGCAGAGAGCCTTCGATCGGTGGGAGAAGGCAGGATACAAGTGCCGCGAATTCATCCTGAGAGCCATACACTCAAAGGCACTGGCCCGGTAGGCTGTATCGGTTTCTGCCCGTTAGCGCGGAGGGGCAATGCAAGTGTTGCTCGCTGAGATTGTTGATTGCAATGAAAACAAGGTGGTACCGCGAAGGAAAAGTCGCCCCTGTTCTACAGGAGCGTTTTTTTTATACCAAAATGCGGGGGAATACGCCGGGGCCTGTGCACGCAAAGAATACAGCCTGTAAGTTCTGTGCAAGTGGAATCGTTTCAAATTCGTTTCAAATTCGATGAAGGAGGAAGAAACATGAAAAAAGCAGGGAGAATCGTATCCTTTCTGTTATCGGCAATGATGATACTGACGATTGTGGGCTGTCGTGCTCAGGACGGAGCAAATACGGGAGACCTGGCAGGGCAGAAATCATCTGCAAACGGGGATAAGACGACAGGATCGAAGCCGTCTGAAAGCTCGGGGAACACGCCGGGACAGAAATCATCTGCCAATGGGAAAAAAGGAAAGCTGAGAATCGGCATCATTCAATATATGGAGCACGTCTCGCTGGACACGGCACGCGAAGGTTTCCTGGATGCCCTGGAAGACAAGGGATACCGGGACGGCAGCAATATTACCGTTGATTTTCAGAACGCACAGGGAGATCCTTCCAATTTGTCCACAATCAGTGATCAGCTTGTCGCCAATAAGACAGACCTGATTCTGGCGATTGCCACCCCTGCGGCACAATCCATTGCCGGCAAGACCACGGACATTCCGATTCTCGCCACTGCGGTTACGGATTTTGCAGACGCAAGATTGGCAGATTCCAATAAGGTTCCCGGCGGAAACGTCAGTGGAACATCAGATATGAACCCGGTTCGAAAGCAGATTGATCTGTTGCTGAAACTGGCGCCGGATGCCAGGACCATTGGCGTGATCTATGCGTCCAACGAGGATAATTCCATACTGCAGGCATCCCTGGCCAAAAAGGCGGTTAAAAAACTCGGCCTGAAATATGTGGAAACCACTGTTTCCAATACCAATGACGTACAGCAGGCGACACAGTCCATTGTGGGTCGATGTGACGCCATCTATATTCCGACGGACAATGTCCTGGCTTCCTCTATGCCAACGGTTCATGGTGTAACTGCCCGGACCAAAACCCCGGTGGTCTGCGGGGAATCCGGAATGGTAAAAAACGGCGGGCTGGCGACTCTGGGAATCAACTATCATGACCTGGGATATCAGACCGGTGAAATGGCAGTCCGGATCCTGAAAGGGGAGGCGGAGCCGGCCAGCTTGCCGATTGAATCCGCCAAAGACCTGGACTTTTACATCAATGGCAAAGTAGCGGAAGAAATCGGTGTGAAGATTCCGGAAGATCTTCAGAAATACGTAAAGTAA
>DHDO01000058.1:10535-20846 GCA_002399435.1 Firmicutes bacterium UBA4874 | reverse complement strand
AATACGTAAAGTAAAGGGAGGGGATTGTGTTGGGGATTGTATCGGGAGCCGTTTCTCTTGGATTGTTATGGGCGGTTATGACCATTGGGGTGTTTATCTCCTATCGGATCCTGGATATTGCGGATCTGACAGTAGAGGGAAGCATTGCCATGGGCGCCGCCATTGCGGCCCGCGAAATAGCGGCAGGGGGGAACCCCTATATGGCAACATTGCTTGCCTTATTGGGCGGGATGGCAGCCGGTCTTTGCACCGGACTTTTACAGACACGCCTGAAGATTCCTCCGCTGTTGTCAGGCATTTTGGTCATGATTGCCTTATGGTCCGTCAACCTCCGTATCATGGGTAAATCAAACATTTCCCTGCTGCGGATGAAGACAGTATACACGGTATTTGAAAGCATGGGTCTAAGTGGGACAGCATCGATTATCGTACTGGGGCTGCTGTGCGTTTTCCTGTTGATCAGTGTCCTGTATTGGTTTTTTGGAACAGAGGTGGGCTCTGCGATCCGGGCGACGGGCAGCAATCCCCACATGGCAAGAGCGCAGGGAATCAATACGGACACCGTGACCTGCCTGGGCCTGCTGATCAGCAACGGACTGGTGGCAGCCAGCGGAGCACTGATTGCGCAAAGTCAGAGTTATGCGGATGTACAGATGGGAACCGGCGCCATTGTGATCGGACTGGCTTCCGTGATCATCGGAGAAGTGCTGTTTCGCGGGAAAAATTTTTATACCCGCCTTATTTCCCTGGCGCTGGGGGCGATAACTTATCGGCTGATCATTGCCCTGGTATTAAAGCTTGGCATGCCGGCAAATGATCTGAAGCTGTTTACCGCTGTCACGGTAGCGGTTGCGTTGTCGCTTCCGACTTTTCTGCAGCGCTATCATCAGAGTCAAAAATCACATGGGGGGGTGGAATAAATGCTGTCTGTTGATGGAATCTATAAAACATTCAACCCGGGAACAATCAATGAGAAAGTCGCCCTGCGGAATATCTGTGCCGAATTGCCGGAAGGGGACTTTGTCACTTTGATCGGCGGCAACGGGGCGGGAAAATCCACGTTTTTGAATGCGGTGGCCGGTGTATATGGCGTGGATCATGGCTCGATCCGGATAGACGGGATGGATGTGACCCGGCTTCCCGAATACAAACGGGCAGCCGTTCTGGGACGGGTATTTCAGGATCCCATGATGGGGACGGCTGCGAATATGGAAATCGGGGAAAATCTGGCCCTTGCCTCCCGGCGCGGGGAACACCGGGGCTTGAAATGGGGCATAACCCGCAGGGAACGGGAGACTTACCGGCAGCTGCTCCGGGAATTGGAACTGGGACTGGAGGACCGAATGACCGTAAAGGTTGGTCTGCTGTCCGGCGGACAGCGGCAGGCACTGGCACTGCTGATGGCTACGCTGAAAAAGCCGAAAGTGCTGCTGCTGGATGAGCATACTGCGGCATTGGATCCCAGAACAGCGGAAAAGGTGCTGGAAATCAGTGAACAGCTGATCTCTGCCAACCATCTTACTACATTGATGGTCACCCATAATATGAGGGATGCCATCCGGCACGGCAATCGCCTGATCATGATGCATGAAGGGCAGATTATTCTGGATATTAAAGGGGCGGAGAAGAAGAATCTCACCGTTGAGGACCTTTTGGAGCGTTTTGGGAAGGTCAGCGGGGAGGAATTTGCCAATGATCGTGCCCTGCTTTCCTGATTGTCCGAAAAAAGCATGGAACTGCAGGTTCCAGGATGGCAATCGGTGTCAATTGGTGTCAATCGGGGCGGCAGGGCAGGTATTGACAAATCCAGGCCACGGACTTATGATATAATCTATATAATTGTAAACATACTTATTTACTACGAATTATTCAGGAGAGCGAACATGGAGAAACAAAGGAATGTACAAAAGCGAGTACAAAAAAGAGTTTTGGCGATACACGATATCTCCTGCGTTGGGAAATGCTCCCTCACAGTCGCCCTGCCCATCATTTCAGCGGCAGGCATTGAGACCAGTGTGCTTCCCACTGCGGTGCTGTCGACCCATACCGGTGGATTTACCGGCTATACCTTTCGTGATCTGACGGATGATATCCTTCCGATTGTCCGGCACTGGCAATCCCTGAACGTGCAGTTTGATGCCATTTATACAGGCTATCTTGGTTCTTTCCAGCAGCTGGATATTGTATCCGAAATATTTCAGCAGCTGGGGTCGGATGGAGCGATGAAGCTGGTGGATCCTGTCATGGGGGACAATGGAGTACGGTATTCGGCTTTTTCGGACACCTTTCCCGCAGGAATGCGAAAGCTTTGTGAGAGGGCGGACGGGATTGTTCCGAATATGACGGAAGCTGCCATGCTGCTGGATGAGCCTTATCAGGAAGGGCCCTACACCCAAAAATATGTGGAGCGTCTGCTGAAGGGACTGGGGGAAATCGGGCCGAAGAAGGTTGTGCTGACCGGCGTGTATTTTGATGACCGACAGCTGGGCGCGGCAGTCTATGACCGGACCACCGGGGAAATCGATTATGAGTTTTCGGACCGGGTTGAAGGATACTATCACGGAACCGGGGATGTCTTCGGCAGTGCTCTGGTTGCCGCTTTGATGCGCGGCTGCGGATTGAAGAAAGCTGCCTCCATTGCAGTGGACTTTACGGTCCGGAGTATCCTGCGTACAAAGAAAGCCGGAACCGATGTCCGTTTCGGAGTGGACTTTGAGTCCGGCCTTGCCAGACTGGCACAGCAGCTTGACAATGCAGGAACCAATCCGGCAGGAGATCAGGGGGGAAATAAAGAGCAGGAATATGGGAAGTGACACAATGAGCAGCGGAAATCCAATTATCCGGATAGAAGGATTGAGTAAGACTTTCCAGGGTGTAAGCGGCGATATTTCTGCTCTGGAGGACATCAGCCTCGAAATCCGGGAGGGAGAGATCTTCGGGATTATCGGAATGAGCGGCGCCGGGAAGAGTACCCTGGTGCGCTGCATGAATTTTTTGGAAAAGCCTACGAAGGGCAAGGTCTGGTTTAACGGGCGCGATCTCTCACAGCTTACCAAAAAAGAATTGTATCAGATCCGGAGATCCATAGGAATGATATTCCAGCAATTTAACCTGCTGATGCAGCGCACTGTAGCCGGAAATGTCTGTTTTCCCCTGGAGATTGCCGGGGTGGACAAAAAAGCGGCAGCAAAGCGAGCGGAAGAGTTGCTGACCTTGGTGGGCATATCCGACAGGGCGGATTCCTATCCGTCCCAGCTGTCCGGAGGTCAGCGGCAGAGGGTGGCGATTGCCAGGGCCCTTGCCACCAATCCCCGGGTGCTTCTTTGCGACGAGGCAACCAGTGCCCTGGATCCATCGACGACGCGTGGAGTGCTGACGCTTTTGCGGGATATCAACCGGCGTCTTGGCATTACGATTGTCGTCATTACCCATCAAATGAAGGTCATTGAAGAAATATGCAGCCGGGTTGCCATTCTGGACAGCAGCCACATTGCAGAAGTCGGAAGCGTGGAGGATATATTTACCAGGCCAAAGACATCCGCTGCCAGACGCCTGGTCTTTCCTGAGGATCCCTCCATGGGAAAGCTTTCCGGTACCCGATGCTGCCGGATTGTGTTCAACGGGAACTCCGCTTTGGAACCGGTGATAGCGGAGATGGTGCTGGAATTCCGACAGGTGGTGAATATCCTGTTTGCTGATATGAAAAATATAGACGGGAAGGCGTTTGGCCACATTGTCATCCAGCTTCCCGACAGTGGCATGGTTGCGGATCGGATGATGGAATATGTCCGTTCCAAGGGCCTCACGGCGGAGGAGGTGGAGGGCTATGTTTGATATGGAAATATTCCGGATGATCGGTTCCGGACTGCTGGAGACTCTTTATATGGTGCTGGTTTCCACAGCCATGGCCTACGTGCTTGGCCTGCCTCTGGGCATTGCACTGGTCATAACGGACAAGGACGGAATCCGGCCAATGCCGTTTGTGAACCGGTTTATTGGCATCGTGGTAAATGTGCTGCGTTCTGTTCCGTTTCTGATTTTGCTGATTACTGTGCTGCCGATTACCAAAAAGATTGTAGGAACGACCATCGGCCCCAATGCCACTGTGGTTCCCCTGGTTATTGCTTCCGCACCATTTGTTGCCAGGGTTGTGGAATCTTCCCTGAAAGAGGTGGACAAAGGAGTCATTGAGGCGGCACAGTCCATGGGGGCTTCCCCCTGGAAAATCGTTTATAAGGTGATTCTTCCGGAAGCCAGGCCTTCGCTGATTGTGGGAGGTACCATTGCGGTGACCACTATCCTGGGTTACTCAGCCATGGCCGGCATCGTAGCCGGCGGCGGACTGGGGGATATTGCCATACGATATGGATTTTACCGCTATCAGACCAATATCATGCTGGTCACTGTGGCACTGCTTATTCTCATCGTACAGATTCTTCAGGAAATCGGGATGAAGCTGGCGAATATCGGCGACAGAAGAAATGGATAGGCTCTTCCACTAGGAAACGTATTGGAAACGTATCAAAGACATATAAGATAAGAATGAAACCGGAGGTTACCTTTTATGAAACGAACTGTTATTCTTACCCTGGCAGCGATCCTGACTTTGTCCCTGTTTGTCGGATGCTCCAAACCTGCGGACGACAAGAAAATCGTGGTAGGTGCGACGCCGACCCCCCATGCGGAGATACTGGAGGTAGCAAAGAAAATACTGGCAAAGAAAGGCTATGATTTGGAAATCAAGGAATTTACGGACTATGTACAGCCCAATCTGACGCTGGATTCCGGAGATCTGGATGCCAACTATTTTCAGCATAAGCCCTATCTGGATGATTTCAATAAAGAGAACAAGGCCAACCTGGTTTCCCTGGCTGCCATTCATTATGAGCCATTCGGAATTTATGCCGGAAAGACAAAGTCTCTGGCCGATCTGCCGAATCATGCGCAGATCGCAGTTCCCAATGACGCGAGCAACGAAGCAAGGGCACTGATTCTGCTGGAGTCCCAGGGACTGATCAAGCTGGATCCTGATGCCGGACTGAAGGCTACAGCCAAAGATATCACGGAGAATCCGAGGAAAATTGTGGTAAAGGAAATCGAGGCGGCGCAGCTGCCCCGTTCCCTGTCCGATGTAGACATGGCAGTAATCAACGGCAATTATGCCCTCCAGGCGGATCTGAATCCCACAAAGGACGCCCTGGCACTGGAAAAGGAAAACTCTCCGATGGAGACGTTTGCCAATATTCTGGCGGTGCGCAGGGAAGACAAGGACAGCAAGAAACTGAAGGCCCTGGTGGAAGCTCTGAAGAGTGAAGAAGTAAAGAAATTCATGAAGGACAAATATCAGGGCGCTGTTGTGCCGGTAGACTGACCATGGATTGGTCAAAAGCAGCCAAAAGCAGCCGTTTCCCGTGACAGGGAGACGGCTGCTTTTGGCTCTTGTCCTTAACTTTTTGTTTCCTGAAACTGTTTGCGCTGATCAATGGGCGCATATTCCCTGTGCGGCGCAACGCTCTTGTAGGAGGGGCGGATGATTTTCCCCGCGTTGATCAGTTCCTCCATGCGATGGGCACTCCATCCGGCGATGCGGGAAATGGCAAAGATAGGGGTATACAGCTCCATCGGCAGGCCCAGCATATGATAAACCAGGCCGCTGTAAAAGTCCACATTGGCACTGACGCCTTTGTAGATTCTTCTTTTTTTCGCAATCAGCCCGGCTGCCAGGCGCTCCACCAGGGAATACAGCTGAAACTCCTCCGTCCGTCCCTTTTCCACACTCAGACGCTTGAGAAAGCTCTTCAGTATGTCTGCCCTCGGATCCGACAGCGAATAGACAGCATGGCCCATTCCATAGATCAGACCGGTTCTGTCGAAGGCTTTTTTATCCAACAGATCACTCAGATAATCGGCGACCTGGTTTTCGTCTGTCCAGTCAGAAACGTTCTTCTTCAAATCCTGGAACATCTGTACCACTTTGATATTGGCGCCGCCGTGTTTTGGTCCCTTCAGGGATCCAAGGGAGGCTGCTGTGGAGGAGTAGGTGTCGGTACCGGAAGAGGAAACCACATGGGTGGTGAAAGTGGAGTTGTTTCCACCTCCGTGCTCCGCATGCAGAACCAGGGCAATATCCAGAATCCGCGCTTCTGTTTCAGTATACTTGCTGTCCGGCCGCAGCAGATGCAGGATGTTCTCCGCCGTGGACAGCTCCGGCCGGGGGGGATGAATGAACAGACTCTGTCCGTCATGATAATGACGGTAAGCCTGATAGCCGTACACCGACAGGCAGGGAAACAAGGCAATCAGCTGCAGCGACTGTCTCAATACATTGGGGATGGAAATATCATCGGCATTTTCATCATAGGAGTAAAGGGTCAGTACGCTTCTTGCCAGCGTATTCATCATGTCATTGCTGGGAGCTTTCATGATAATGTCGCGGACAAAGCTGGTCGGCAGAGTACGGTAATGTGCCAGCAGCTTCTTGAAGTCCTTCAGCTGCTCCATGGAAGGCAGCTCACTGAACAGCAGCAGGTAGGCAGCCTCTTCATAGCAAAAATATCCATTGCGGATCGAGCCCTTTACAATTTCCTCAATATCATATCCTCTATAATATAGTTTTCCCCTGCAGGGGATGCTATTGCCGTTCTCATCCCTGGTTTGGGAAACGATTTCACTGATTTCCGTAAGGCCGGTCAGAACGCCGTTTCCCTGTAAATCACGCAAGCCCCGCTTCACATCATATTTTTCGTATAATGATGGATCCACATGGCTGTTTTTAAAGCATAGGTCCGATAGTTTCCGAATTTCCGGTGTGATTTCAGAAAAGTTTGTTTTTGCCATATCATCTCTCCTTCCTTCTTCGTTTCCGTAAAACAAATAGTATGATTAGTGGGATGTTACGCCTGGCTAAAAAACGGCGGAACAAAGTCTCATGTCTCCGAAAGTCATTGTAAATCGTTGTCAAAAAGGGAACATATGCTAAAAGCATGACAAAAAAAGTAAAGCTCCAAATACTGGATAACTTTTATATTACCATTTCACAGGTTTCATGTCAATGATTTATTTTGAACACTACAAACTGCCATGTTTCCATTTTCATGGGATTCCAATGTATTGGGTTGTGCCGGCAGAAGGAAAATAGCCCTTGTATTACATCGGCTGCCGATATAAAATAAAAGAGGTTTACAGCAAAAGCAGGAAGGAGAGGCATTGATATGGCAGTATTGGTAACGGGGGGCGCCGGCTATATCGGCAGTCATACTTGTGTACAGCTTCTGGAAGCAGGTTATCCGGTGGTTGTTGCGGACAACCTGTACAATAGTAAAAAAGAAGCGATTCGCAGGGTGGAACAGATTACCGGGAAGAAAATAACGTTTTATGAATCGGATCTCTGCGATCCGGATGCAGTACACAGGATTTTCGAACAGGAAGACATCGATTCCGTAATTCATTTTGCAGGTTACAAAGCGGTGGGAGAGTCTGTGGCGAAGCCTCTGGCCTACTACCGAAACAATCTTCTGTCCACCATGGCCGTACTGGGGGCCATGAAGGAGTTTCATGTCCGGGATTTTGTATTCAGCTCTTCCGCAACAGTATATGGGAAACCGCGCACCGTACCGATACGGGAGGATTTCCCCACTTCAGCAACCAATCCCTATGGTCAGACAAAACTGATGATCGAAAGAATCCTGACGGATGTTCAGCATGCCAATCCGGAAATGAATATTGCCATTCTCCGGTACTTCAATCCCACAGGAGCTCATGAAAGCGGACGGATTGGCGAGGATCCCAATGATATTCCCAACAATCTCGTTCCGTACATTACCCAGGTGGCCATTGGTAAGCTGGAAAAGCTGAAGATATTTGGCGACGACTATGAAACTGCGGATGGCACCGGCGTCCGGGATTATATTCATGTTATGGACCTGGCAGACGGGCACATTGCCGCACTGAAAAAGCTGAAGACGAATTGCGGCCTGGTGGTATACAACCTGGGAACCGGGGTGGGGTATTCCGTGCTGGATGTGCTGCATGCCTTTGAAAAGGTGGTGGGGAAGCCCATCCCCTATGAGATTACAGGCCGCCGGCCCGGCGATATTGCAGAGTGTTATGCGGATCCCTCCCGGGCAGAAAAAGAGTTGGGGTGGAAAGCCACCTGTTCCCTGGAAAAGATGTGCCGGGACAGCTGGAACTGGCAGCAGAAAAATCCGGATGGATATAAGGAGGAATAGGGGACCGGATTTTGCAGTGAACAGGCAGGCAATTGATTATCATTTTTAGGGGGCAAAAGGTAAAATGGATTATCCGAACAAGACCGAGGAAGCTGCAGGGGCGCATCCGGTTACCCTGGTTGTTATGGCTGCCGGCATGGGAAGCCGATATCATGGATTGAAACAAATTGATCCTGTCGGGAAAAGCGGCGAGATCATCATCGATTTTTCCCTGTATGATGCGTGGAAAGCCGGTTTTCGAAAAGTGGTTTTCATTATAAATGAAGATATGGAAGCGGATTTCCGGGAGACCGTCGGTGACAAGGTCTCCCGCTTTATGGAGGTACATTACGTTTTTCAGAGCCTGGAGGATCTGCCGGAAGGATATTGTGTGCCGAAGGGCAGGACAAAGCCATGGGGGACTGCCCATGCCGTACTTTCCTGCCGGCATGTGGTGAACGGTCCCTTTGCGGTCATCAATGCAGATGATTATTATGGCCGGAAAGCTTTTCAGCTGATCCATGATTATCTGGTTTCCATGGAGGAGACAAAGGACGGGATGTATCATTATGCCATGGTCGGCTATACTCTGGAGAATACCATGACGGAGAACGGATTCGTGGCAAGGGGAGTCTGTACCATTGATGAGAACGCCTGTCTTCAGGATATTCAGGAACGGATCCGGATCGGGAAAAGAAACGGTCTCTCCCAGTATACCGAGGATGGGAAACACTGGATCACCATTCCTGCGGGAAGCATCGTTTCTATGAATCTATGGGGATTTGGCCCCAGTTTTCTGAGGGAATTGGAATGCAGCTTCCCTGTTTTTATGGATAAAATAATCAGGGAGGATCCGCTGAAAGGGGAGTTTTTCCTCCCAAGTGCAGTGGATGTTCTGCTGAAGAATGGAAAAGCATCCGTTAAGGTACTGCATACGCCGGACCGGTGGTACGGAGTGACCTATCGGGAGGACAAGCCTGCATTGATGAAAGCCTTGACCCATATGCAGGAGACGGGAGTTTACCCGGAAAAATTGTGGGAGTGTATTGACGATGAAGGAATTAAATAGGGAAAGAGTTCGGACAGCCGCAGAGCATTTTCAGTTTGGGGGGGAGTTTTCTGAGGCCCTCTCCTATGGCAGCGGGCATATCAACGATACCTTCGCAGCCCGGTTCCTGCAGCCGGGCGGCGGGATCCAATCCTATGTCCTGCAGAGGATCAATACGGAGGTTTTTCAGAAACCGCTGGAGCTTATGGAAAACATTGTACATGTGACGGACCATATCCGGAATACCGTGACGGAAATGGGAGGGGATCCCCTTCGGGAGACGCTGACCCTCGTTCCTGCCATCGATGGCCGCTCGGTTTATTGCGACAGGGAAGGGGAGTATTGGAGGGCTTATCTTTTTATCGACGGGACCATCTCCTATGATACGGCGGAAAGTGAACAGGATCTGTACCAATCCGCCAAAGCCTTCGGTAAATTCCAGCAAATGCTGGCTGACTTTCCGGCGGAAACATTGCATGAGACGATTCCGAACTTTCATAATACGCCGGATCGGGTTTCCAAATTCAAGGAAGCACTGAACAGGGACCTGCTTGGCCGGGCAAAGTCGGTGCAAAGGGAAATTGATTTTGTGCTCCGTCACGAGGAAGAAACCCATCGGCTGGTGGATCTGCAGAAAGCAGGCAGGCTTCCGCTGCGGGTCACTCATAATGATACCAAGCTGAACAACGTTCTCATCGATAAAAAAACCGGGGAAGGGATCTGCATTGTGGATCTGGATACGGTGATGCCGGGGCTTTCCCTTTATGACTATGGAGATTCCATCCGTTTTGGAGCAACTTATGCAGCGGAGGACGAGCCGGATCTGGCCAAAGTGAATTTTGATCCCGGATTGTTTGAGGCTTATACGAGAGGATATCTGGAAGTCGCCGGGGGAGTGCTCACGGACTGTGAGATTGAAAACCTGCCCATGGGAGCCAGGCTGATGACGCTGGAATGCGGGATCCGTTTTCTGACGGATTATCTTTCCGGGGATACCTATTTCAAGACCAACCGGAAAGGGCAGAATCTGGACCGCTGCCGCACGCAGTTCAAGCT
>DHDO01000058.1:1121-10295 GCA_002399435.1 Firmicutes bacterium UBA4874 | reverse complement strand
AAAAAGGGCTGCTGCATGGATGGGGACAGAGAGGTGATGGAATATGTACGATATCAGGGAGAAAACAAGGGACTTGTTTGAGTATCGGCCGCCACTGACCAAAACAGCGGATTTTGATGTCTTTTGGAGGGATACCATTGCCGCTTCGGAGTCGGTGCCGTTGAATCCGAAGATGGAGAAGTACGGGTATCCCAGTCCTTATGTGTCCGTTTACTCAGTGGAATACAATGGGTTTGATGAGACCAGAATACACGGCTGGTATCTGGTACCCGAATTTGTACCAAAGGAGAATTTGCCCTGCTTGATTCACTATCATGGTTTTTCCGGAAATCGGGGAATGCCTGCGGATTTCATGCAGTGGATCATGATGGGGGTGGCAGTGCTGTCCGTGGATTGCCGGGATCAGAGCGGCGTTACAGGCAACTGTGCAGACTATTCCGGCGGATATACACAAAATGTGGTATGCAAAGGCATATTGGATAAAAATGAGTACTATTACCGCGCGGTCTATATGGACTGCAAAAAGGCAATTGACTTTGCCTGCTCCCGGCCGGAGATCAATCCGAAGAGGATTGCAATGGAAGGGGGCAGCCAGGGCGGGGCACTGACCATGGCTGTCTGCGCATTGGATTCCCGTCCTGCTCTTGCTCTGGCAGATGTGCCCAGCAACAGCAATCTGGAGAAAAGAGTGGAAGGGGCACACGGTTCCTTTTCCAGTGTAACGGACTATCTGAAGCTCTATCCGCAGCATACGGAGAAGGCTTTTGAGACGCTCAGCTATTTTGATACCATGAATCTGGCTTCCCGGATCCAGTGCAGGGTACTTGCATCAGTGGGACTACAAGATTCCACTTGTCCCGCAAAACTCTATTTTGCGACATACAATCGGATTACAAGCCCGAAGGAAATCCGGATCTATCCCTTTAATGCCCATGACGGCGGCAGGGGAGTCCAGAACGAAGTGAAACTCAATTATCTTGCAAAATACCTTTGATATACTTTGATATACTTTTTCTGTTAATAACAGTAAAGTGATGGGATGGTTACGATTGCAGCCTTTAAGACAAGGGTATGAGGAGAGTTTTGTGAAGGGAGATATTTTTGTTAAAATGCGCATGTACCGGTTTCGATTTAAGCATTTTCTGATTGTTCTGGCCTTGTTTTTGGACTCCATATTGTCATTGGCCTTTGCCTACACTCTATCCTACCTGATAGATAATATCCTGCTGGATAACAATATGGGTCTCTTTCCCTATTGGATCGTCGGTACGGTGATTGTCACTGTTTTGTGCTGTTTGTCCAATATTTTTATCAACCGTTTTCTGCCCCTGAAGGAACTGCTAAAAGCCTCGATAGCAATATCCAGAGATTCACTATTGGATCTCCTTCATCTCAATTACAAGAACTATAGCAAAAATGACAAAGGCTATTATTACAATGTGGTAACCAATAGCTCGTTTACTTATGCCGAGATAACCATTAATCTGTATACCTGGTGGACCGCAAATATTATCATAGTCCTGGCGGTCATAGGAGTGATTTTCTACATCAATCCAATCATAGGCGGTTTGTTCGCTTTATATGTCCCAATCACGGCACTCGCTTCTATCAAACCCAGTAAAATCAGTAGTGACTATAATAAAAGGGGACTTCCGACGCAGGATGTGTACCTGAATGAAACGAGGCGCATCATAGAATCCAAGCGGGAGATAAACATCAGTAAAACGGAGAAGTATTTTTATTCCCGATATAAAAAGAGTTCAGGTGCCTTTTTGAATTTTATTACTAAATATCGGTTTTATGAGATTCTGTCTACAGAGATACCGATTGTTATCAATAAATTCTACAGTATTTTAATTCTGTCGGCTTCCGCGATTCTTTGCTTTCATGGGAAAATGAGTGTAGGATCAATGCTGTTTATGTATCAGGTGCTCAACTATGTGTCCAATCCCATTGCCGCTATATTTGAAACGCCCATAAGAAAGAAGGCCAATAGCGTTAATATCAAGCGTGTGGAGGACATTAATGACCAGGCGAAAGAACTATCCGGCTTTGAGAATTTGCGAAATACAGATGATCTGGTTGATGCAACGTCCTTTTCCTTGTACCGGGATGATCAGGAGAGAGACCTATTGTTTAGCACGGATAAACTATATATTAAAAACAACAGCTTTACCGTTGTCAAAGGGGCGAATGGAAGCGGGAAGTCCATGCTGATAAACTATCTGACCGGTAATATTCCTCCTGATTTTGGAACCGGAAATATAAGAATTTCCCGAAGCATAGACAATAGTTCATTTTTAACCTATCCGACTTTGATAGTGGAAGGCAGCTTTGAGGACAACATGCTGGGGATTACACCGGATCCTGATATAGCGCGGATTCTGTCAATTGATTTTGAGGATAAGTTTATAAAATGCAATCCAATCAACCTAAGTTATGGTCAGCAGCAAAAGCTGAACTTATTAAGGGTCCTGTCGTCACCCTTTGATTACTTATTCTTGGATGAGCCCATGACGAATTTAGATGAGGAAACGCAGCACAGGCTCTTTGAGTATCTGGTTGGCCTGAAAGGAAGCAAAACCATCGTTATCATTACCCATGACAATGTTTTTGATGCCGTGGCAGACGATATTATCACGATTTCAAACTACTCAATTGCGACGGGTCAGGGATCCGAAACCGTGGTATAGTCAGTTAGTGTATCATTTTTGTGGGCTGATCGTATTTTCTGTCCAATCTGAGGGTCAAAGACAGCATTTAAGACAGTTACTTTCTCTGTTTATAACAGTAAAGTGATGTGGTGATAAAATTTATTTTTCAAAATTGATGAAAACCTATTGCTTAAAAAAATGTATCATGTTATAATCATTGAAATTAGTTCACCACACGGTTTGACCATGTGGTCTACCTGTAAAGTGCAGTTTCGGTTTTTTGTACTTTCACTTTACAGAAAAGTCATATTATATAGATAAGTATAATATATATAATCAAATTACGGTTCTTTCCCCGGATGGGCCACAGGACGGTATAGGCGAACAGGCAAAAGTAATCACGCAGGACAGGGAAATTTTGGAGACGCAGGTTCCGGATCGGATTGTTTCAAAGCAAGGATAGGTGTTTTTAGGCAATGCAATCCTGCATTGCCTTAACAATATATAAAGAAAAGCATTCGGAAATACCGAAATGCGGATAAGGGAGGAATATATTATGAAGAGAAGACTGGTGTCCATTTTTCTGGTTGTATTTCTGCTTCTTTTGGCAGGATGCGGGAAGGGCACTGAGACCGGTGTGGTGGAGAAGTCCGCCAAGCCGACAAAGGCATCGGATCAGGCGGATGATAAGGCGAAGGACAAAAATGGAGGGAAAAAGGCAGAAAACCAGATTATCGTGGGGAATACTACGGAAATGTCCGGTGACTGGATTCCCTATTGGCAGAACAACGCAGCAGACAAGGATGTCTATGATATGATTACCGGTCAGGGTACGGTGGAGACCACCAAGGACGGGAAGTTTGTCATCAATGATACGGTTGTGAAAAACCATGATATCAAGAAAAATGAAGATGGATCCAAAACTTATGTCTGGACCATCAAAGATGGCCTGGTATATGACGACGGATCTCCCATAACCGCCAAGGATTATGTGGCGTCTTACCTGCTCTGGTCTTCCCCTCAGGTCGGGGATGCTGGCGCGAACAACTCCTATGGATATTATCTGAAAGGATGGAAAGACTTTTCAGGCGGAAAATCCAAGGTGTTTTCCGGTGTCCGGCTCACCGGTGAGAAAACCTTTGAAGTCACCCTCTCCGCAGACGAGCTTCCTTACTTCTACGAGCTGGATGCAGCGGCTGCTGCCCCGACGAAGCTGTCCTTCTGGACAGACGATCAGGTGGACATCAAGGACGACGGCGAAGGATGCTATTTTAGCGACAACTTTACAACGGATGCCTATAAGGAGAAATTCAATCAGGCAAGAAGGGCGATCCCCCGTCCTTCCACTGGACCTTATGTCCTGAAAAGTTATGATGAATCCTCCAAGACAGCGGTGCTGGAAATCAATGATAAATTTCCTGGAGACCGTAAAGGGCAGAAGCCTTCCATTCAAAAAGTCATTATGAAGAAAGTAAATGAGGATACCCAGTTTGATGAGCTGTCCACCCACGCTGTAGATCTGTTGGTTCAAGCGGCAAGCGGGGACGATATCAATGCCGGGCTGGATCTGGTCCAAAAAGGCGGATTTGCTTATACGAAGTATCCCCGTTCCGGCTACGGCATGATTCAGTTTGCCTGCGATTCTGGTCCAACCCAGTTTGTGGAGGTTCGTCAGGCTCTTGCACACCTGCTGGATCGGAATGATTTTGCCAATTCCTTTACCGGCGGCTTTGGCTCTGTGGTAAATGGCCCTTATGGGGAGTCCATGTGGTTTTATCAGGAAACCAAGGCGGAGCTGAACGAGAAGCTGGATCAGTACGCCTATAGCCTGGATAAGGCAAAGGAGCTTCTGGAGAAAGGCGGATGGGTCTATGACGAAAAGGGCAATAAGTATCAGTCCGGCATCCGCTACAAGAAGATGGACGACGGCAGCCTTATGCCTCTGGTCATTAATTGGGCTTCTTCCGAGAAAAATGAGGTTTCCGAGATGCTGGTGGTAAAACTGATGAAAAATCCGGATGTGGCGGCGGCAGGAATGGAAATCAAACAGACCGTGATGACCTTCTCGGAGCTGCTGAACTGGCTTTACCGGGACGGTTCGGAGGATGCAAAATATGCGGTTCCCACCTATCAGATGTTTAACCTGGCATCCGGCTTTACTCCGGCATATGATCTTATGACCCAATACACGATCGATCCCAAGTTCCTGGAACAAGGCACCAATACCAACTTCATCAAGGATGAAAAGCTTGCCAAGCTGGCAAAGGACATGGTGAAGGTGGATCCGGATGACAAGGAGACATACAAAAAGAACTTTGTGGCCTTTATTGAAAGATGGAATGAACTGCTGCCGGATATCCCGCTGTACTCCAATATTTATCATGACTTCTATGCTGAGAAACTGAAGGATTACGAAAAGAACGACTTGATGTCCCTGGGGGATGCCCTGCTCTATGCCCACGTGGAATAAGGATTGGCAGACAGGTATTTATCTTCCATAGTCGCTGGAAATAGGGTATTGGCAGCAATACCCTATTTCCAATATTCATTTTTCGATTCGACTTGAGTTTCTGTTGGAAAGAATCGTTTCAGAATCATCGAATTAGAAGGAAGTGATTTGCAGTGGGCAAGTATGTTGTAAAAAGAGTCCTGTATATGATATTTGTTTTCTTCATTATGTCCTTTGTTCTGTTTTCCCTGTATAATATGATTCCCGGGGATCCTGCCCGAAGCCAGCTGGAAGCGGTGAAGAGCAAGTTGAAACCGAATGAATATCAGGCTCGGTATGAAAAGCTGCGGGCGGATATGGGACTGGATGATCCCATTCCGATTCGATATGTAAAATGGATGGGCAATATTCTGCAGGGTGACTTCGGTAAATCCTTTATGTACCGGCGCCCGGTACTGGAAGTGGTGAAGCAGCCGCTGAAGAATACCATATTCATCAATGTATTTTCCGTCATCCTTGCACTGGCCATTACCATTCCTCTGGGAATTCATTGCGCAGTGAAACGGAATTCCCTGTTTGATAAGGTCGTACAGGTACTGACCATCGTCGGATACAGTATCCCGGTCTTTATTATCAGCCTTTTGTTCATTTTCCTGTTTGCCGTTGTTCTGCACTGGTTCCCGGTCAGTGGGATGAGCACGGCAGATCTTAAGGGAACGCCGGTTCAGTTGTTTCTGGACAGGCTGTGGCATCTGGCTTTGCCCCTGGCGGTGATGACCGTCGGCTCATTGGGAGGGATGACAAGGTATGTCCGCGCTGCCATGTCGGATGCCCTGAGCATGGATTACATCAAGACGGCAAGGGCCAAGGGCCTGAAGGAGAAGGTCGTCATTTACTCCCACGCATGGAGGAACGCCCTGCTTCCCGTTATCACATTGATTATCGGGTGGTTTCTCAGCATTTTTTCCGGTTCCCTGGTGGTGGAAACCATGTTCAACTGGAACGGGATGGGCAAGTTCTATATGGATTCCCTGAACAATCAGGATTATAATGTGGCGCTGGCCATTCAGATGTTTTATATTGTTGTTTCACTCGTAGGCTATCTGATCACGGACCTGAGCTACGGATTGGTTGATCCAAGGGTCCGGGTGAATCAGTAATGGGAGGTATTGCAAGATGAGCATAAATGTAAATGGTGAAACGAGAAAGAAAAAGCCCGGTTTCCTGCGCCTCCTGTTTGCAAAGCTGTTTCAGGGGAAAAAGAAAATGTCCATATTGGAAGAGGAGCAGCTGCAGAGCCCGTTTCGAACGGTTCTCAACAACTTCCGGGACAATAAGGTTTCCATGTCCGCACTGATTGTTTTTTTAATGATCTTTGCTGTTGCTCTGGTTGCTCCCTATTTTCTTCCCCTGGATCTGTCCTATTCGGATACCAGTCAGCAAAATCTGCCTTCCGGCAGGAACATGATGAGTTACCCGAAAGGATTGGATGGAAAGGTATCGGTGATATCCATCGGCCCCTCCTTTTCAGTCGGGGCATCCACGGAAGGCAAGCTTTTTATCTGGGGGAAAACCCGGATCACCAGTAAGATTGATGTAAAATATGTTCCGGCCAACATGGGAAAGATTGTAAGCCTTGTCGCCGGGTACGATCATATTCTGGCATTGAACGATCAGGGAAAGCTTTTTGCCTGGGGTAATGACAGGCAGGGACAAGCACAGATTCCATCCGAGGTGAAGCAGCTGGACGGCATCCGGGAAATCAAGGCAGGACACCAAAGCTCCGTGGTATTGTCCGAGGATGGGACCAGTATCTTTTTTGGAAATAGCATGAATAACGACTACAATGCCTTTCACCCGTATCAGGGCCAGCTGGCTCAGGTGGAGCTGACCTCCGATGCTGTCCTGGGAAGGACGAAGGATGGGAAAGCCGTGTATCTGGGTTCCATGAAGAACGGATATTCCAAAATACCGGAGAATATGGGCAATGTCACGGATATTGCCGCCACTTCTTCCACCATGGCTGCGGTCAACGATCAGGGGAAAGTGTTTGTATGGGGCAATATTTCACAGAAGTGGAAGGAAAATCAGGTTCCAAAAACAAAAAGCAAAATTGTCGCCATTCACGGCGGTAAAAACCATTACACCGCGGTTACCGAAGACGGGGAAGTAGTCGCGTGGGGAGCGAATCAGTACCATCAGGCAGCAGTGCCGAAGTCCCTTCAGGGAACAAAGGTATCCGCGGTTTATACCGGATTCTTTCAAAATTATGCCATTACCAAAGACGGCAGCATCAAAACCTGGGGATTGAAAGGATACCCGCTTGGTTCCGATGAAATGGGAAGGGATATCCTTACAAGATTGGTAAACGGCGGGCGCATGTCCATGATGGTAGGCGGTGTGGCGGTTATCATTTCCACCATTATCGGCGTTCTTATCGGGAGTATATCCGGCTATTTCGGAGGAAGGATCGATATCGTCCTGCAGCGGATCACAGAGATGATCGTATCGCTGCCATTCCTGCCCTTCGTTATGATTCTGTCCGCATTGATCGGGAACTCCATGGGTTCCAATCAAAAGGTGTGGCTCATTATGGTGATACTGGGTCTTTTATCCTGGCCTGGCTTGGCCCGGCTGGTGCGCGCACAGGTATTTTCCGTGAGGGAACAGGAGTATGTGGTCGCCGCCCGGTCGGTGGGAGTGAAGAAAAGAAATATTGTATTTCGCCACATTCTTCCAAATGTCATATCCGTCATACTGGTTTCGGCAACCCTTGATTTTGCCACCTGTATGCTCACCGAAGCAACGTTGTCCTTTCTGGGATTTGGGGTTCCGGCCCCTCAGCCGACATGGGGGAATATGTTGTTTGGTGCCAACAGCAGCATTGTGATACAGAATTATTGGTGGAGATGGGTGTATGCCTCCATTGTGCTGGGGGTATGCGTGATCTGCATAAATCTGATCGGCGATGGTTTGAGAGATGCCATTGATCCGAAATCTCAGGAAAGGTAGGGGGCAGACAAATGGCGTTATTGGAAGTAAAGAATCTGCATACGTATTTTAGGACAAAACGCGGAATCGTCAAGGCAGTAAACGGCGTTTCCTATTCCGTGGAACCCGGCCGGACCCTGGGAATTGTCGGGGAGAGCGGCAGCGGGAAAAGCGTTTCCGCCATGAGCATTATCAAACTGCTGGACGGCAACGGGTATATCGACAGCGGGGAAATCCTGTTCGAAGGCAGGGATCTGGTGAAGGTGCCGGTGAATCAGATGTCCGGAATTCGTGGGAATGACGTATCCGTCATATTCCAGGAACCCATGACATCCCTGAATCCTGTGTTTACTGTGGAAAGACAGGTGGGGGAGCCATTTATGATCCATCAGGGGCTGACGAAAAAGCAGGCGGCCCGAAAGGTGATCGAGGAATTATCGCTGGTAAAGATACCAAATCCGGAAACAGTGACAAAGCAATATCCCCATCAGCTTTCAGGAGGCATGCGGCAGAGGGTGATGATTGCCATGGCCCTGGCCTGCCGGCCCAAACTGCTGATTGCGGATGAACCGACCACTGCACTGGACGTAACCATACAGGCGCAGATATTGAAACTGATGAATGAGCTGAAAAGTGAGATTGACACCTCCATTCTTTTCATTACCCATGATCTGGGTGTGATCTGTGAAATGGCGGATGATGTGGCGGTGATGTATTGCGGGGAAGTGGTGGAGTATGCTTCTGCACGGACCATTTTTTCAAAGGCACCGCATTATTCTCACCCCTATACGGAGGGACTGATGTTTTCCATTCCAAGACTGGATATGCCGGTGGGTACCAGGCTGGAGGCCATACCGGGATCCGTACCCCATCCTCTGGATCTTCCAAAAGGCTGTAAGTTTGCGCCCAGATGCAAATATGCCACCGACCGGTGCAGGGAAAAGCCACCGGAGCTGTCGGAAGTGGAACCGGGGCATACGGTGCGCTGTTACTATCCCGATATGGAGGTGAGAATCAATGGATAAGACAAGGGAGAAGGCAAAGGATACAACAAAGGATATGACAAAGGATACAACAAAG
>DHDO01000058.1:0-982 GCA_002399435.1 Firmicutes bacterium UBA4874 | reverse complement strand
AACAAAGAATATGACAAAGGATAAGAAGGATCGAAAGGTTTTACTGAGAATTGAACATCTGAAGCAGTATTTTCCGGTCAAAAAGTCCAGTGTATTTTCTACAGAACGGCTGTATGTCCGGGCAAATGACGATATATCCCTTTCTATTTATGAAGGGGAAACCTTTGGCCTTGTCGGGGAAAGCGGATGCGGAAAGTCCACGCTGGGCCGTTCCCTGCTTCAGCTGTATCAGCAGACCGACGGACGCACCATATACTATGGGCGGGATGTGGATGAGCTGGCGCCTAAATACGTTATGCATATTCTGAGTCATCTGCCGGAAGAGCGCAGGAAGCTGGAAGGGCAAAAGAAAAAGGAAGCAGAGGCAGAGAAGCATTATGAGTCCTTGCCGGATGGTAAGGAGAAGCAGGAATCCTGGCTTGGTTACCGGAATGCCCAAAAGGCAGCAAGGGATACCTTTCTGGACATTGTACAGCTCATCGGCGGTTTCTTTGTGGCGGAAGATTTGACGCCGATATCGGAGATTCTGGTGAAGGAGTATCAGGAAGGCGTTGCGGTGCGCAGACTGAAGGACCGGATCAATATGGACCGGCTGGAGCTGGCCGGACTGGAATCCACATTAACGGATAAGGGGAAAAGCGAAGCGGAAATCCGGAAGGATACGGCGGACAGCCGGAAGGCCATTGAACAAAAGGAAAGCAAGCTGGTAAAGAAAGAAGCGGCATTGCAGGAGGTACGGGATCGGATTTATAAAATGTTGGAACCGTACCGTTCCCATCCGGATTTTGAGAAATACGAAGCTTACAGGGACAAGGGAATCAACCTGACAAAACTAACGGAGGAGGAGATGCGGACACTTCGGAAGGATTTACAGCTGATCTTCCAGGATCCTTATTCCTCCCTGAATCCCAGGATGACAGCGGGGCAGATTATAACAGAAGGCCTGCCGGCTCATAAGATGTTTCACAGAAATGATAAAAAG
>DHDO01000085.1 GCA_002399435.1 Firmicutes bacterium UBA4874 | reverse complement strand
CTCTTTCACCTTCCGTATTGCCTATCCGTTAGGATTTCTCTGAGTTTTTACGAGCTGTCCCGGAAGCTTCAGCTTTTCTTTCGGAGGAAACTGTGTATCGAAGGCATCTATGTCGACACCTTCGCAATCGTAACCATCCGGATCGGTATAGGTTCCCGTTATCCCGTCAAGGAATCCATTTGCCAATTCCTTTATAAGAAAATACGGAACAGCCTCATTTCTTGGCTCTGCATAATAATGAATGCCTTTCGTACTCGCTACCACAAATCCGGATTTACCGTAAAAATCGATATTGCCAGTGATAGCCAGTGCCCTTGCGCCAAGTTCTTTTGCTTTTTTCATTGAATACTTCAAAAGAATTGTGCCGTAGCCTTGGCGCTGGAAGTCGGGATACACACTGATCGGGCCGAATGTCATAATGGGAACAATTCTGCCATCATCCGCATGAATTTCAGCATGCGAATACATGACATGAGCAATGATTTTCCCATCTACGGTCAAACATACACTCAGTTCCGGGATAAAATCGGGACGCGTACGATAACGGTGCAGGACATAATGCTCCAGGCATCCAGGACGGTAAACGTTCCAAAATGCTTCTCGCGTTAAGTTTTCGACTTCGTTGTAATCGGCACTTGTTTCGGGGCGGATCTTGTAGTCATTTTTCACGGTGTTGCCCTCCTAAAATTGTTGACTATCAATTATGGGAGGCTTGTGCAGAGATTAATTTACGCAAACCTCCCGGTCAGCGCACAATCTCCAAGGTGTTGTTCTTCTTCAAACAGCATTCTCCTAAGGTTTAATTCAATCTTTCGATTGTATATACAGTTTAGCAGAAACATGCAAAGAATTCAATCATGCTTTGGCGCTGTGATAAAGAATACTGAGGAATAATTAAAAAGTGCACACGGTAACGACCTTTCGTTAAAAGGTTTAATCCGAAAAATATGAAACAGGTCCTTCGGCAGTGATTTTACCACCGCCGCAGAGCCTGTTTTCGTTAGAAAGTATTGAGAGAGCCTTGTAAATAGGCACTTTTTCAATAAAAAGCTGAACGCCTATCCCGATACACATTGTATCAAAATAGGCGTTCAGTTATGGTCTGGGTGAAAGGATTTGAACCTTCGGCCTCTTGAACCCCATTCAAGCACGCTACCAAACTGCGCCACACCCAGTCGAAGAAACCTCTATTATAGTACTATATCTGGTGAAAAAAAGCAAGTGTTTTTGCAAAACCTGAAGCTTAGAACTTGCTTGTACTTCCATCCCTATTATAACATAAAGCCTGTAGCTTGCAACTTTTTTCCATAAGCATTATAATGAGAATAGCTTTTACAGAGTTTATGAGAAGGCTGATCGGAGCGCACTTGCGAATCAAATGCCTAAAGCTATTACCGTAAGTATACAATGTCTTACTTCATTAAATAAGTTTATTTTATATTTAACCGGTGTTATAATGGAATGCGAAAGTGACTATAACATTTACAATTACCAAGGAGAACAGTGAAACATGATAACAAACGATAACAAGCCTTCTTTGAAATCCCGGAACATTATGTTGGTTCTTAATCCGGTTGCCGGCCGCGGACAAGCTATCCGGCAGCTGCCGGATCTGACTCACGCCTTTGAAAGTGAAGGATGCCAGGTTACTTCCTTCATGACCAACGGAAAGGGAGATGCCACACGGATTGTGACGGAATATGCAAACGGATTTGACCGGATCGTTTGCCTGGGCGGAGACGGGACACTCAACGAAGTAGCTACAGGTGTGATACAGGCAAACTGCAAAGTCCCTGTCGGGTACATTCCCACTGGAAGCACCAACGATTTTGCACGGAGTCACAAGCTCTCCCATAATGTATCCCTGGCTGTAAAGGAAATTCTGGAAGCCACCGGGCGTCCAATGGATGTGGGAAAAATGAATGACCGGCATTTCGTTTATGTGGCAGCTTTTGGCGCCTTTACCCGGGCCTCCTATGCCACCCCCCAGGAGATGAAAAACATACTTGGATATGCAGCGTATGTCCTCAGCGGCATTCGGGATGTATCCAACATCAAGCCCCTGCATATCCGGCTTACATCGGGCAAGGAGGTTCACGAAGGGGATTATTGCTTTGGCGCCATTTGCAATACCCTGTCCATGGCTGGTTTTATGTCCCTGCCAACCGATTCCGTTGCCATGGACGACGGGATCTTTGAAGTGCTGCTGTGCCGTATGCCGGAGAATGTCCTGGAATGGCCCCCTTTGCTGCACGCTCTGGCCAATCAGGATTATTCCTATAAGGGAATTGAATTCTTCCACTCCGGGGAATTTGTCATTGAAGCAGAAAAGCCCATGGAGTGGTCCCTGGATGGCGAATATGCCTGCGAAGGTCCAACCATTCAGGTAAAAAACCTTCACCGTGTTCTGGTATTGGCTGCGGACGATCCTTCTTCCCAACAGGCTTCTGCGATAAAATAAGGCCGAAACCGGATCGAATCAGCGGAAATCCAGGCTGGATCATTCCACGGATTGCAGGGAGCCCAGCATATCGATATTCCGGATCCTTGGTTTCATGCATTGATTGACCGTCCATGTAAAGAACATCATTAAGCCAGCGGTTCCGAGAAAACCCTGCCATGTGATATCCCGGGTAAGCAAGAGCATATCCGGTTCCACGGTTGCGATCACCGCATGATAGAGAAAGATGCCGCAAAACAGACCAAGGGCAGAACCAATCATGGAGAGAATCAGCGTCTCGCGGAAAATATAACTGTAAGTTTCCTTGTCATAAAAGCCAAGCACCTTCAACGTTGCGATCTCTCTCTGACGTTCCCCGATGTTGATATTGGTCAGGTTATAAAGGACCACAAACGCCAGCAGTCCCGCTGCAATGATCAAAATCCATATAATCCGGTCGATGCTGCGGATCGAGGTCCGGATGTTGCCCATGAGATCATCCATGAACGTAATCGCCCCAATATCAGAAGCTTTTGACAGATATGAACTGATCTCATCCTCCGTGCGGTTGCCTGCCCGGATGGCAAGAAACTCATCATATTCCGGCGGCTTGCCAAATGCAGCCTCATAGGCGTTTCTTCCCAGATACACATAATGGAAAGTATAATTTTCTGTAATTCCGGTGATCTTCACCGGAAATTTTTTTGCTTCGCCCAGATAATTGACCCAAAGAGTGTCCCCGACGCCCACCTTCAAATTCATGGACAGTTTTTTCGTGATCACAGCGCTATCCTCCGAAAAAGGAAGGCTTTCCATCGTTTTCGGATTAAACAGACGAATAAAATCGGTAAACTCCTCCGGCTCCTTTGGGGATATGATGGAAATATTGTAACTGTCGTCCTCTACGCGGCTATTCTCCCGGCTGGCCTCACCGGCGCCCCGGGAAATCCGGGTCACTTTCTGAAAGTATGCCGGATCGGAGAGACGCGAGAGAAGGCCGGAAGACGGTTCTTTTCCCTGAAATCCAACCGTGGTGTTGTAACAGAAAATTCCGTTGAATTGGTCGTCTACAATCTTCATTTCTGCATTTTTTGCCCCAAAAGCCGTAACAACCAGTGCGGTGCATCCAATGATGCCGATCAAAGTGATTACCAGCCGTTTTTTATTCAATCCAAGGTTCCGGACCGTAACTTTTTGGGTAAACGTCAGCCGGGTCCATATGGGCTTCACATATTCCAGAAAAACCCGCTTACCGCTTTGGGGAGCCTTGGGACGCATCAGACCGGCAGGCGATTCCTTCAGGGAATTCCTTACGGCAATCCCGGTGGAAAGGGTGGTGACAATCACCGTTGTAAAAACCGAAAGAGCCCCGGTGCCGGGATAAAAGGCCGGCTTCATTTTCGGCAATACAAACGCAATGCCATAGGCCATCCAGATGATCGTCGGCAGAAGCCAAAATCCAAAAAATATTCCCGCCACACCGCCGATCAGGCTGGCGGAAGCGGCATATTTCAAATATTTTCCGGCAATTTTCCCGTTGGAATATCCAAGCGCCTTAAACGTACCGATCAGCGTCCGGTCCTCTTCCACCATCCGGGTCATGGTAGTCAGACATACCAGTGAAGCCACCAGATAGAATACAATGGGAAATACCGTGGCAAGATCCCGCATACGTACGATATCTTCCTCATAGGCCACGAAGGATTCATTTTTATGCCGATCCAATACATACCACTTTGGCGCTCCCAAATGACCCAGCTTATTCTCCGCATTGCTCATTTCCCGCTTCGCATCTGCAAGCTCTCCACGAACCTCCGCTTCTTTCCCTTCGTATTCGTTCTGCTTTTTGGCAAGTTCCTGCTCACCCTGCTTGATTTTTGCAGCAGCCGCATTCAGTTCTGCCTTACCCCGGGCGAGCTTTTTCTCCGCCTTTTCCTTTTGAAATTTATATTTCCCGGCGTTCTCACGATAAGCCGCTTTTGCGGAATCCAATTGGCTGCCAGCCTCAGAGAGCCGGACCCCGGCTTCTTTCAGCTCCCTCTCCTTTTTTAAGTATTCCGATTCGCCTTTCTTCTGTTGTTGACCGGCGGATGCAAGCTGCTCCTCCCCTTCCGTGATGCGGGCGGCAGCGGCAGAGTAGTCCGTCCATTTCTGTGAAAGCTCTTCCCTGGCATCAATAAGCCGAAAGAATCCCAAATCCCCGGCATATTGGATTAGTGCCTGATATTTCTTCTTTGCCTGCTCCAACTGATTCTTTCTTACGTCCAGCAGTGTGATCTGCGCTTCCGCTTCCTCTCCGGAAATACCGGCTTTTTGCAGCGCCGCCTGATATGCCTTGCTTTTTGAATCGTATTCCGGCGTTCCCGGGTTCTCATCATCCCGGGCTTTTTTCAGCTTTATCAGCGGTGCCCATGGCTGATATTCTGCATCATATTCCGCTGTGAGTTTCTCCAGTCCGGCCTTCATGGCCGCAGACTCTGCCTCAATTTCTTCCACCGTTTTGCCTGTAACTGCCTGGACCTGCGCTGCTTTTGCGTCATATGTTTTCTGGGCTGTATCCAGCTTTGCCTTGCTTTTTGCAAGCTCTGCCTTTCCGACTTCCAGCTCCTCCGTTTTTTGATCCAGCACCGCCTGGCCCTCGTCCAGCTTTTTACGGGCTTCTGCCAGTGCAGAATCCGCTGCGTCGTATTTTGCCTGTCCTGCTGCGATTTGCTTTTCTGCCTCTGCTATCCTGTCCGCACCTTTCCCAAGCTCCTGCTCTGCACTTGCCAGCTCTCGCCGGGCTTCGGCTTCCTGTTCCCTGTATTCAGACCATCCATCCAAAACCTTTTGCTTTGCGTTCTCCAGTTCCCTGTCCTTGTCTTCCAGGCGGGATTTCGCCTCTGTCAGTCTCTCTTCCGCTTCTTTTTCTGTATTGGCATACTCCTCTCCCGCCCGATCCAGATTTCTCTGAAACCGGTCATGGAGAAGGCCCTGCCGTTCCTCCGCCAATGCCTTCAGGCGCTGTGCGGTCAGATTGATATGCGTGAAATACTCTTTTTCAAACGTGTTCCGTTCCTTTGCGCCTTTTACCGTTGCATAAAGATCCGTATAACTGTCCACATGAAAATTCTCCTGCGGAATGTACAGGAAATAACTGATCGACCCGCCCCCGACCGGAGTGCTCCCTTGCATATAGAACATATTGTGCGGAGAATCCGCAACGCCCACGATGGTATATTCCAACCGGACCAGGGTATCGGCAATGGCTTCGTTGGATGCCGGATCCAGGTGAAGGACACTCCCGGGCCGGATGTTTTGCATTCCAATGGAAGAGCGAATGACGACGGCTTCGTCCCTGCTTCGCGGCATGCGGCCCTGTGTAATCTTCAATTGGTTGATATATCCCGGATCGGAAGAATCCAATGCCGCAGACAAACCGTTGATGCGAAAGGTATAATCCTTGTCTCCCACGGATCCGGCAGCATCCACGGAATAACTTGCCATCACACCGGAAATACCGGCCGTATGGCGTATGGCATCCACATCCTCCTGACTGAAGCCATATGTGGAAAGCATACGGATATCCATGACGTTGTGCCGATCGTAATATTGATCGCCAGCCCGCTTCATATTGGGCGAAGTGGCTGCCAGCCCGGCAAATACGGCAGCTCCGAGAAAGGAAATCAGGATAATGGAAATAAAACGGGACATGGTACTTTTTATGGCACGCTGCGAATTTTTCTGAAAAGAGCTTCGAAAAGCCGAACGAGGTCTTATTTCCATGCTTCCAACACCCCGGAGGAACGGACGCCTTTCAGAAGGATCACGATCAGGGGAAGCAGCAGCATGCCAACCATTCCAAACAAATGCAGTCCCAGATACATGGCAATCAGGGTCACCAAAGGATGCAACCCGATCCGGGCTCCAATGATCCTCGGCTCTATGATATTGCGTACCACGGTAATGATGGCATAGAGAATCAGCAGGCCGATTCCTTTCGGGATTTCTCCCAGCAAAATGGAAATCATGGCCCATGGAATCAGAACTGTCCCGGTACCAAGCACCGGCAAAATATCCACCAATGAAGTGATAGCGGCAATAAGAACGGAATAGTCCACCCACAGCAGGGAAAATCCAATGGAAAGTTCTACAAACGTAATCAACAGGATCAGAAAATATCCCTGCATCATCTGGACAAGCGTCCGTCCACCGGTATTCCATACACTGGACACCAGCTTCCGGTATTTCATTGGAATATGGCGCTTGAAAGAGTCCTTGATTGAATCATACCCCACGCTGATAAAAAACAATGCCACAATGCTGATGATCGTACTCATCAGAATTCCAGGCAGCCTGGTGGCCATGCCTGCAACCCATCTCAGCGCCTTGCCGGAAAAACTGGTCAGGCTGCTCTCCATAGAATGAATCACATTATTCAGTCCCGCAGTGAGCTGTTTTTCCCATTCGGGCGTCATGCCTTCCAACAAACCCTGCATCTGATCTTCCAGTGCCCGAACCACAGAAGGTGCCTTTTCCCGGAACAATACGGGCAGAGCTCTGAAAAAGTCAACGATGCTGTTGATCCCGTTATAGGTCAAAAGACAAATCAGCGTCATAAAGGACAGCACAATCAACAAAGTGATCAAAACCGCCACAATGCTTTTCTTCATCCGTGTCTTCCTGCTGATCCAGCTGATGGGTTTCTGAAGAATTGTAGCTGCAAGAAACGCAATAGCAAACGGCATCAGCCAGGCCAACACATACTTGATGGCCAAATAACCCAGTATTACAATAATAGCGATATAAATCGCATTAATGATAAATGTCTTTTTTTGCCCGATATCCAAGCCTTACCTTCTTCCCCGCTTTTGCTTGCCAGCGATAAATTTTCACTCCTGGGATTCTGACTCCCTGTCCTGAGCCGTCTCCTCCTGTATCTCCTGTTCCTTCTGTATCTCCTGTGCCTTCCGTGTCTCCTGCACTTCCTGTACTTCCTTTTGCCGACTCCCGGAATGCTTTTTGCAGAGGCACACTCCAATCAGACTGATAGCTCCGGTAATTGCATAAACAATCAGGGCTATCCTGTAGTTTTTTACTCCCAACGCGTCGCCTGTAATGGCGGAGGTAACAATGGAAGGAATCCGGGCAACAGAGGAAAGACCAAGAAAAGTGGTCAGCTTGATGGAAGTCAATCCAACAAAGTATGTAATCACATCTTTTGGTGTGACCGGAATAAAAAACAGGAAAAAAACCAGATGATTCAAATGATTGCTGGACTTCATAAACCACATGGAATCTATTTTCTCTTTCCCGACAATGGCTTCTGCCATTTTTAATCCAAATCGTCTTGTAAACAGGAAAATCATGACCGAACCCAGTGCCATGCCCACCAGGCACAGCAACGTGCCTTCCAGAGTACCAAAAGCATAACCTGCGGCAACTTCCAGTGGTTCTCCCGGAATCAGAGCAAACAGCACCTGCAACATCACCATGCCGACAAAGACCAGCCTTCCCCACACACCATGCCGGTCGACCCATCCGCGAAACTGCTTTGGATCGGAAAAGGTGCTGGTAATCGGTCTCCACAGCAGTATGGTAGATACTACAAAAAAGGCAATCACCGCTGCAACCGAAATAATCCGGACGGCCTTTCTGTGATTTCTGTATTTTACTTTGCCCAGGGTATCCATGAATTTCCTTTCCTCCAGTACCGGCTTCTCTTTATTATTATAACTGAAAACCTGAGATATCGCCAGAGATTCCTGAAATCTATCCTTGCTTTTTAGTCTTTACGCGTACCATTCAACTATGCTCAATGATACAAATTTTCAAACTACAGGGGGCCATCCCTATAAAAAATTTAATTTCACAGGTTTCGTGCTTCCGGAAGGTTGCGTATTGATTAAATGCTGAATTTTGAGTATAATATCGTTCAATGGCTTTATGTCCGGGAAGGCGTCTCATCAGCTGGCTTAGCCGCTGAATTTTAAAGCGTATCCTGTAGTGTTGTGATACGTTGCGTTGATACATAGGGGAGAATGTTGAGAAGGCAGCGACTTTTCCGATGCATAAAAAGCAAAAGGAGCGAAATCTACCTTATGTTGGAACTCAAGAACATCAAAAAAGATTACCCGGCCGGGGACGGCGCAGTACATGCGCTGAAAGGGATTTCATTGAAATTCCGCGAAAACGAATATGTTTGTATACTCGGGCCATCCGGCTGCGGGAAAACAACCATGCTGAATATCATTGGCGGCCTCGATCAATACACCGAGGGCGACCTGATCATCAACGGAAAATCCACCAGGGACTTTACTGACCGGGACTGGGATTCCTATCGAAATGAATCCATCGGCTTTGTATTCCAGAACTATAACCTGATCCCGCATCAAACCGTCCTGCAGAATGTGGAACTGGCACTGACACTGTCCGGGGTATCCAGGGAAGAGCGGAGGGACCGCGCCGTAAAGGCCCTGAGAGATGTCGGTCTGGGCGATCAGTTGAGCAAAAAGCCCAATGAGCTGTCCGGAGGACAGATGCAGCGTGTGGCCATTGCCCGCGCTTTGGTCAATAATCCGGATATTATTCTTGCAGATGAGCCCACCGGCGCTCTTGATACCGCCACCAGCGTCCAGGTGATGGATTTATTGAAGGAAATTTCAGGAAACAGACTGGTTATCATGGTTACACACAATGCAGGCCTTGCCGATCGGTATGCCTCCCGTATCATCCGGATGCTGGACGGTCAGATCACCGATGACAATGTCCCGTTTACGGAAGACGAATATCAGTTTGCACAGGCAAAAGACCAAAAAAAGAAAGAAAAAACAGCAAAGAAGAGAAAAAAGAAAACTTCCATGTCACTGGGGACTTCTTTTTCCCTGTCCCTGAAAAATCTGATGACAAAAAAGGGCCGGACGATCCTGACTTCGTTTGCCGGCAGCATCGGCATTATCGGCATCGCATTGATTCTGGCCTTATCCCAGGGATTTACCGCTTACATTGATTATGTACAGGAAAACACCCTTTCTTCCTATCCGCTGACCATTGAATCCTCTGTGGCGGATTTGGGATCCCTGATGGATACGGTCATCAAGGCAAAGGTCAAAAAGCCCAGTCATAAACTGGATGCGGTCTACCCAAATCCCATCACCTATGATCTGGTCAATTCCCTCAGCGACATGAAGGCAAGGGAAAATGACCTGAAGTCCTTTCGATCCTGGCTGGAAAAGGAAAGAGCCGATGCAGCAAAGCCATCCGGTCTTCATGATGCGGTCAGCGGAATCAAGTACACATACGATATGGATTTCCTGACGTATACGAAAGAATCGGACGGTGCCATTATCCGTTCCGATCCGACCAAACTGCTGAATGATCTGGTGGAAGAGAACATGAATATTGATATGTCTTCCATGACAGAAAACAGGGATAACTTTCCCATCGCCCGGATGGGTGCCATGTCCGGCAGCAGGCTGAACATGTGGGAGGAAATGCTTCCCGGTGAAAATGGCAAACTGACCAGCGATCTTCTGGAAAGCCAGTATGATCTGGTCTACGGTTCCTGGCCGAAGCACTATAATGAAATTGTGCTTGTCCTGGACAAGAATAACGAATTGGACGACCTGACACTGTATGCCCTTGGCCTGGAATCCACCGAAAACATGACGAAGATCATGAAAGCTGCCATGAACGGAGAAAAAGTGAAATCCGAGAGCAAAAAATGGACATACAGGGAAATCTGCAATATGGATTTCAGAGTTGTACTGAACGCCGACCAATACGGTTATGATGATGCCACCGGCCTGTACAAGGACCTTTCGGACACCGATACCGGTATGAACTATCTGTATGACAACGGTATCGATCTAAAAGTCTGCGGCATTATCCGTCCGGATAAGGATGCTCTGGTTTCCATGCTGAAAGGGTCCATCGGTTATACGGATAAGCTTACGAAATATGTCATTGAGCACTCCAACGCCACAGACGCCGTAAAAGCCCAGCTGGCGGACAAAACAAAAGATATATTCACCGGCCTTCCTTTCAAAACCGGGGATACGGAGCTCACAAGCGGGGAAAAGGATGCCAGATTCCGGAAATACGCCGGATCCTTGCCCACAGCGGAAAAAGCAAAGCTCTATACCAATATCATGAGGTCCCCGACAGATGAATATCTGCAGTCGCAGATGGAGAAATACATGCAGGGCAAAACACGGGAAGACCTGGAAAAGATCATGGCGGATGCGTATTCCCAACAGGCAGGCATGGATCAGGGAAAAGCACAGGATTACATTCACTCCCTGGACGACGAAACGCTGAACAAATATTTCAGGGAAGCCATGAAAAAACAGATTTCCGGGCAATATGCCAAAGGGGTGGAGCAGAAGCTGGCGGCCATGACACCGGAACAGCTTGCTGCAGCTCTGGATGCTGCACTGCCTTCCTATACACCGGCTCAGACCGCTGCCTATTATGATAAGTTTCTGCCTGC
>DHDO01000113.1:59422-68859 GCA_002399435.1 Firmicutes bacterium UBA4874 | reverse complement strand
CCGAAAACATCTAAGATAAGACTGTGGGAAGTGACGCATTCCATTTTCTACGCTCCTCAATATGTCGCCATGTATAAAGGCTACTTCGGGGACGAAGGAATTGAAATCGAACTGATGAACGGAGGCGGCGCCGATAAAACCATGACAGCCGTTCTTGCCGGCCAGGCAGACATCGGATTTATGGGCCCGGAGGCCTCCATCTATGTATATAACGAAGGCAAGGAGGACCATCCGGTGGTATTTGCCCAACTGACGCAGAAAGATGGGTCGTTCCTGGTGGGCAGGCAGCCGGAGCCGGATTTTAAATGGGAAAATCTCGCCGGCACCACCATCATTGGCGGAAGAAAAGGCGGAGTACCCGCCATGGCACTGGAGTATGCCCTGAGAAATCACGGATTGGTACCAAACAAGGATCTGGAGTTTCTGACGAATATCCAGTTTGATCTGACAGCCGGTGCCTTTACCGGTGGAACCGGAGATTATGTGGCTTTGTTCGAGCCGGTCGGCTCCAAACTGGAAGAGGAAGGAAAAGGCTACGTGGTCGCTTCGGTCGGGGAAGCAGCCGGAAACCTGCCTTATACGGCATATGCGGCAAAAAAAAGTTATATAAAAAACAACGGGGATCTGGTAACACGGTTTACCCGTGCCATCTATAAAGGCCAGCAATTTGTCGCCAAAAACAGTCCGGAAGAAATCGCAAAAGTGATTAAGCCGGCTTTCCCGGACAGCGATGAGAAGTTTCTGACCAAAGTCGTGAAACGCTACAGGGATCAGGATACCTGGCCGGACAATCCGAAAATGAACAAGGAATCCTTTGACCGGCTGCAGGATATTATGGAAACTGCCGGGGAATTGGACGAACGTGTCCCTTTCGAAGAAGTGATCACCAATAAATATGCCGACAAAGTGATTCAATAACTTCATTCGGGAACGATTCCCTTTGAAAATAATTTCTTTTGTACAGAGATATAACGGGTCGGAGAGAAAGTGGCAAAAAGGGCCGAAAAGAGGAACGATGTACATCGTTCCTCTTTTCGGAAGAATCATTTCAGCTGCATTTCAGCTATACTATTGATATTCTCGCGTTCCTGATACTTTGCTGATATACCTGCGTTCCTGATACTTTGCTGATATACCTGCGTTCCTGATAAACTTGCGTTATTGACTACACCCGCACTATTGATTACACCCGCATTATTGGTATATTTTGTGTTCCGTTCCCTTATGCTTTTTCCATGTTACCCAAAGCGGTCCCGCGATGCAGATGGTGGAATAACATCCGCTGATGGATCCGATCGCCATGGGAAGGGCAAAGCTCTGCACCGATTCAATGCTGTTGACCTGAGCCAGGATAAAGACCAGGCTGACGCTGATCAAAACAGCAAGGTTGGTATTGATGGATCTCGTCATGGACTGGGCGATCGAAAGATTGGTCACCGTTTCTATGGACTCCCTGGAATATTTCTTAGAGTTTTCCCGAATCCGGTCGTATATGACAATGGTGTCATTGATGGAATATCCAATGATGGTCAGTGCCACTGCCACAAAGGAATCCCCAATGGGAATCCGGAAGATGACACAAGTGACATATACCACCATGAGATCATGGAACAAGGCCACCAGGGCCATAATTCCTGCGGAAAGGCCTCCGATTCTGCGGAAGCGGAACCACACGTAAATCACCACCAGGACAGAGGACAACAGGATTGCCTTGATGCCGTTGGTGAGAAACTTCTTTCCGAAAAAGGGCTCCACCATAGTGGACTCGGAAAGTTTCAGCTTTGCGTCGGGAAATTCTTTCTTCAGCGCAACATCCAGCTTTTCCTGATCTTTTACATCCAGGCCGTAATCTCCGGCAATGTTAATGATCAGGCGTTTTTGTCCGCTCGAAAGATCCGTTGTCGTCTGGGTACTGACCACCCGTTTTGTTAAATCCGTTGTAATATCCGCTGCCTTATCTGCATCGATTTTACCTTTATAACTGTACTTGATCAAGGATCCGCCCTTAAACTGGATATCCAGCTGAACGCCGTTGACAAAGCTCATAACCACACCAATGACCAGTATGGCCAGGGAAATTGCAAAATAGATCCGGCGTTTCCCGTAAAAATCAATCACATTCATAATGTCACCCTCCTTGACAGGCAAGTATAAAGCCTGGGCTTTTTCAGGAACTCAAACTGGCTCAGGGAGTAGATCATCAGCCGGGATGCCGTTACCCCTGCAATGAAATTGAAAAAGATACCGGTCAGAAGGGTATATGCAAAGGAAAGCAGAGACCCGGAACCAAAAATCATGAGGATGACGCCGACGATCAGTACGGTGATATTCCCGTCAAACACAGAGGAAAAGGCATTCTTGAACCCAAGGGATATGGCATACCCCAGACTTTTTCCGGACTTCAGCTCTTCACTGATCCGTTCGGAGATGATGACATTGGCATCCACGCCCATTCCAATGGAAAGAATGACACCGGCAATCCCGGTCAGGGTAAGGGTAATCTGCGGTATGGACAGGGCCAGGATCTGACCGGCTACCTGAATCAGCAGGGAAATACAGGCGACAAATCCAGGCAGACGATAGTACAGGATCAGAAGAACACAGATTATCAAAAACGCAATTTCTCCTGCCTGCACCATCACATCAAGAGCTCCGCTTCCCAGCGTCGGGCTGATGGTGGAATGGGTCCTGGCGGTCAGGGAGAAAGGCAGTGATCCGGCATTGATCTTGTCGGAAAGGGTCTTTGCCTCATCAATCCCCTTCATTCCTTCAATAATTGCCCTGCCGTTGGGAATATGGCTTTGTACAACCGCGGACTGGATCATGGTCTCATCCATATAAATATTGATTTTCTGTTTCACCAGCCGCTTTGTCGCATCACTGAAGAGCTGTGTCCCTTTTTTATCAAACTCAAGCTGTACAACATAGCGTCCGTCTTCCGGATTGGTACCGACATTTGCCTTTGTGACATGGGATCCATTGAGCAGTACATTTCCCTGCGCATCCTGGAATGTCAGCATGGCGGTCTCGCCCAGCTCCCGGATGGCTTCTTCCGGATCAAAATCCTTTTCATGCGATTGCCATGGAAACCGCACAATCACATAGCCGTTCTTGTCGTCTATGGTCACATCCCGATCCAGGATATTCTGATTGTCCAGCCTTGTTTCAATAATGGAACGTGCTGACTCCAGCTCCTGTTTGGTTGGCTTCCGCTTCAGATTGACCGGCTCAAATGCCGCATCCACCCCGCCCCGGATATCAATGCCAAACCGTATGTCCTTTGCCCCCGGAATAGCGAGCTCCAAAGCCCTGCCCAGAGGAATGACCAGACCGAACGCAGCCGTATAGGCCATGATAGCTGCGATGATCAGTATTATAAAAAAGACAGGTTTTCTGTTTTTCATCTCATAACTCCTTTCCTGCATCTGATTCTTTGAAAATTTCATCCGGCAACATTACAGGCAGGAGGAGCATGCCCCCCGATACGCAGGGAGAGGACCGAAGCGCAGTCCCTGGACCGATGCATGAATTTCCGGAAGGTTCGCTTCCGGAACATCAGACAGGCAAGTATAATCCGGCAAAGGGTGGGCAGCCGGACCAGCAATTCATTTTTAATCCGAAAGGATCGGTCCTTTGCCCGGGCCAGAACCAGCTCAACGGATGTCTTGCTTTCCGGAAGGGGAACAGGGAGCCGGAAGGCATAGCTTTGTTCCGAAAAATCCTCCTGCATGGGAAAATCCCGCCCGGTCTCCGGACGGTCTCCCCTCCCCCGCTTCTCTTCGTTGAAGAAGTCATTGGGAAGAATACACAGAATAAGGATCACAAAAGTCAGGAGCAAAAAAGCCGGAACTTTCCTCCCCTGAAAACAAGTTCTTCCCACTGTGCTCCCTCCCTGTTACTCTTTTGGACGACCCTTTTATTATATATGGAAAAAAGAACGATGTAAACAGGAACCTGTTTGTTTCCTTTCCCATTACGAAAGAGCTGCACTCTCCCCTTTGCGGATCCTCCAAAGGACCCATCCGGCCAAAAAGCCGCAGAATGCGGGGACGATCCATCCAAATCCAAGCGCGAAACCTGGCAGGATCCGTTCCGCCAAGTGAACCAGATACTTTATGGCCGGCATCCCCTGAAAAGGCTTCGGGAGAGCCTTGCAGAAATCAAGGAAAGCCGCAATCCCCGTAAAAACCGTGGTCCATCGGTAAATGTCCCTCTGCCTGTGAATCCATGGAGCAAGCAGGGATAACAGAATCAGGGTAATCGCCAGTGGATAGAGGAACATTAAAATCGGTACGGACCATTGTATGATGTTGTTCAATCCAAAATTGGCAATGAAAAAGGATAAAAGTGTGAACAAAGCCACATACATCTGATAGGATACGGATTTTGGAAACAGCTTGCGGAACATTTCCGAACAGGCGGTAATCAGTCCGATCGCTGTCTTGAGGCATGCAACCACTACGATTGCCGCCAGCAGCACCTGTCCGGGGATGCCAAAATAGTGGCGGCTGACCATGGACAGAATCAGGCCGCCGTTGTCGGCCCGGCTGATGCTGCCAGGGCTGGCAGCTCCCATATACGCCAGGCATGCATAAATGATAGCCATCAAAAAGACGCTGACCAGACCGGACTTGCAGGTCTCCACTGCAATGGAACGCGGCTTTCGGACGCCCAGATTCTGAATGCCGGAGATAATGATAATGGCAAAGGCCAGGGATGCCAGCGCATCCATCGTATTATACCCGTCCAGCAGCCCGGCAAAAAAAGGTTTCGCCTGGTAATCTCCCTGAGGCGGAAATGAGCCCGCATCTCCCATGGGCTTTGCAAAAACAGCGATCAGCAAAACGGAAAGAAGCATCAGAAAAACAGGGGTAAGATATGCTCCGATCCAATCCATGATTCGACTGGGCCGCAGGGTGAAAAAAACAGTCAGGGAGAAAAAAATCAGCGAAAACAGGAACAAACCCGGCTTGATCTGCCCTCCGGAGACAAATGGGTGAAGCCCCACTTCAAACGCGACGGTGGCGGTACGGGGAATCGCGAACAATGGTCCGATGGTCAAATACAGCGCACAGGTAAACAACACCGCATAGCCGGAACTTACCGGCTTTGCCATATCAAACAGGCTCTCACTCTCTGAAAGCGCGCTGGCAATCACGCCCAGTACCGGCAAGCCCACACCGGTGATCAGAAATCCGATCATCGCTGACAAAGTATGATTGCCCGCGGCCTGTCCCATTTGTACCGGAAAAATCAAATTGCCCGCGCCAAAAAACAATCCGAATAACAGGGAGCCCACCAGTAAGTTTTGTCGTAAATGTAATTTTTCTTTCATACAGCACCTTTCTTCTACTCTGCCCATATTTTATTATGCCCGAAACCGTCTCAATTGTAAAATATCCCAGCAAAGGCAGTCCCCGGTTGAAGGATATAATTCGACAGAAATTGCAAAAATCCTTCTGCCATTGTCTTGCACAGGATCGCCATTGTCTTGCACAGGATCGCCACTGCGTTATACAGGGATCGGATGGATCTCTTCCTGTCCCCTCTGAACATATTCGATGAGGCAGAATATGATATAGCAGGGACTTTTTGAGGAGGTATGGCATGAATGAAAGAAAAAAACATTGTAGCACTGAATCATGTAAATCTAAATTATCAAAGCCTCGAAGGGGAAACTCCTGCCCTTGAAGATATCAGTTTTTCGGTTGCGAAAGGAGAATTCATCGGCATCATAGGGCCGAGCGGATGTGGCAAGACCACTATTTTATCCCTGATTGCCGGACTGATGAAGCCGATGTCCGGGACGGTCCTTGTGGAAGGCAAGGAAGTGGATGGTCCTTCCGGCAAGGTCGGATACATGTTACAGCAGGATTACCTGTTTGAGTGGCGTACGATCCTGCAAAACGTCATGCTGGGACTGGAAATCCAGGGAAAGGTCAATAAGGAAAGCAAGCAGAAAGTGCTGCATTTGCTGGAAACATATGGCCTGGCAGACTTTCGGAATCACTATCCCCAGCAGCTGTCCGGCGGAATGCGGCAAAGGGTCGCCCTGATCCGAACCCTGGCCATCAATCCCGATGTGTTGCTGCTGGATGAGCCTTTCTCCGCGCTGGATTACCAGACCCGGCTGGCACTGTCGGACGAAGTGGCCGGCATTATCCGGAAAGAAGGCAAAACAGCACTGCTGGTTTCCCATGATATCGCAGAAGTCATCAGTATGACCAGCCGTGTGCTGGTACTGAGCAAACGGCCCGGCACCATCAAAAGCATTTATGATATCAGGCTGTCCGGTCCGAACCGGAATCCCGTAGAACTGCGGAAAGCTCCGGAATTCCGGGAATACTTCAATCTCATATGGAAGGAGCTGGATGTCCATGTCCAATAAAAACACGCAATATCCAGGCCGGAAGCCGGCATCTCCGGAACATCTGGCTTATCTGAAGATAGTAAAACGAAGGAAGACCGCAATCCGGACTACACAGATTTCCATACTCATCGTCTTTCTGGTTCTTTGGGAAGTGGCGGCAGACCTGAAATGGATCGATCCCTTCATCACCAGTCAGCCGTCACGAATCTTTCATACCCTGCAAAACCTGCTCCGGACGGGAGAATTGTGGAAGCATGTTTCCATTACCCTTTACGAAACGATTGCCGGGTTTCTGGTCGGAACCATTCTGGGTACCCTTATCGCCATCATCCTGTGGTGGTCGGACTTTATTGCAAAGGTAGCCGATCCGTATCTGGTTGTGCTGAACAGCCTGCCCAAAGTGGCGCTGGGTCCCATTATCATCGTATGGATTGGCGCCGGCACCAAGGCCATACTTGTTATGACCCTGCTGATCTCCATTATTGTCACCATTATCGGCGTACTCAACGGTTTTCTGGAAGTCAGCAAGGATAAAATCAAGCTGCTGAAGACCTTTGGAGCCACGAAGCGGCAGATTCTCACCAAAGTCGTACTCCCTGCCAGTATTCCCACCATTATTTCGGCATTGAAAATCAATGTGGGAATGTCCTGGGTCGGCGTCATCGTCGGGGAGTTTCTGGTATCCAAAGCCGGTCTGGGCTATCTTGCCGTATACGGCGGCCAGGTCTTTCAGCTGGATCTGGTGATGACCAGCGTTGCGATTATGCTGGTTGCCGCGGCAATCATGTATCAGGGAGTCGCCTGGCTGGAAAAAAGGTATTTGAAGTGGCGCCAATAAACCAAAGACTACTCCAGTCCGGAAAGAATGTCCAGGAGCCAGGGCCGGCTGTCCGCATGAAGTATCGTCAGGTTCCCGTCCTCAAAATCGCTGGGCGGGTAACTGTCCGGAAGCTTTTCCAATACTTCCTTTGCCATACCAAGCGGTACTGCATAAACCAGATACTGCTCCCAGATGCCAAGAGGCAGTCTGGTGGAATCTCCCGACAGCTGGCTGCGGAGAAAATCCTTGAATTGCTGCCATTGGGCGATCTGGAACATCCCGGATTTGCTGGTTTTTTTAAGAGACAGAACAGTTCCTGCCAAAGCCAGGGCAAACAGAACGGATAAAATGCCTGCCCGGGGATTTTTCAGAGGAAATGCTGCCACTCCTGCCGACAGCAGGCCAATCGCTGCGGCTCCCAATCCCCAGGCTTTATCCTTTTTCTTGCTTTCCTCGAACTTCCATTCAACAGCTTCTTTGTCAACCATACTTTCCCATTCAGAGGTCGCCTGCCGATGAACACTGGAATAATCGTCCAGGATCCCATTCAGCGCCTTCAGGGACAATTCCTTTCCATTGCCCATCTCCGTAACAAACCAATGAAGTACATACTGTTCCTGGGGACGGAGCTTTGTTTCTTCGGTCTTTTCCTTGCGGATCAGACTGCCTTCCTTCTTTTCGTCAAAATGCAGCTCCAGATACCCGGTTTGAATCAGATGCAGTACCGTAGCTGTAAACTCCCGGATCCCAATCTTTCCCTGGTGCAGCAAAATCCCCAGCTCCGCCGGTGTATACGGAGCATTGGGCAGGCCCTTCGCTTTATCCTTTTTCAATTTCCCTGGCTTGCGCCGGTCTCTCCAATACAGCAGGAGGCCTGTCCCACAGGACAACAGCACAGACAGGACTGCAATCGCCCATCCGCTATAAAACATCAGATCTTCTTTCTGTCGGGCCCGTGCGGCTTCGTCTTCCCATTTCGCCATATTGGATACGATGGTGGCCTTCGCATTGTCGTCAATGGCCTTCCTTCCATCCGGAAACAAGGAATTGGGCAGCAGCAGGGCGACCTCCAAAGCTTCCTCCGGATTTATTTTCCCAGCGGTAACCCGGAATATTCCGTTCCCGGGCTCTTCCTTTTCCGCATATGCAGAACCGCTGACATAACCATCCATCTGATCCTTTGCAATTTTTTCAGGCAGTGTAATCCGCACGGACAGATTGCGGGCTTCCACCTTCTGCTTCGGCAGGATGAACTGCCAGAGGAAGGCAGCGGTATCCTTATAAAGGTATACCGTATCCTTTAATCGATAGCGGTAAACCAGCGTCACTTTTTCCCGCTTTTTCCCATTAAATGGAACAGCAATCTGATAAACATCCTCCTTCTCATCCGCCGGGAAATACCGGTAGACATCATTGCTGTTCTCCTTGCTGTTTTTTTCCTTGCTTTCCTCAGACAGCTTCAAAGGGATCAAATCCGCTGCTTTTGATTTGTCCGCCGGATCCCCGGGCTTCTGGCGGAAAACCTCCATCTTCCCGACCCCGGAGGCATTGGACATGGGTATGGGCTTTTCAATCCGGACTTTTTCCTGAAGAAGCCGGTATGTAATATATTCATCAAAGTATGCGGAACCATCCGGGTACAATGTAACATTCGATTTGTAATTCATTATGGAATAAGGAGCAGCCATCTTTGCCTCTGCCGGTCTATTTCCCCATAATGATAGTAAAATTATCAGAAGCACGATCATGGTTTGTCGTTTTTTTAACATCTTGTCCCCTCCCTTTGTTCTATTTTAACATGAATTCCCCTTCATCTCCATATCCTGATTTCAATTTTCTACCCATTTTGCAGAAAATTTTTGACCTGCCGGAAATTGCGGGTTGGATGGTCCACACGGTTATAATCCTTTTACAGATCCGGTATATATAAATCAGGCAATGAGGTGAGTCTATGAAAATGAAAAAACATTTCCTGTTTCCTGTTTTGCTGTTGCTGGCTGTACTGGTGGCAGGCGGTTTGATTTGGTATTTCCGGTCCTTCCCATCGCCTCCGCAGAAAGCTGCGGACCGATTTCTGTCCGCGTTGTCGGAAGGCCGGGACTGCAAAGGGTGGCTGGCACCGGGCTTGTCAAAACATCCCTTCCTCTCCCTGGCTCAGGAATCCGAAATCAGGCAGTTTTCTGTGGGCCGTATGGAATGGGAGGACAAAAAGCATGGAAAAGTGCGGATTACCCTCCTATTCCCTGC
>DHDO01000113.1:58045-59199 GCA_002399435.1 Firmicutes bacterium UBA4874 | reverse complement strand
TATACCTATGGCGTCCCCATTGCGAAAAAAATGAATGAAAAGAAGCAGACTGTATGGGCTTTGGATCTTGGCAATCAAATTGTTGAAATCCATTCCCGCCCCGCTATGGAGATAAAAATTGGTCAGCCCGTCAGCTTCCACACTGTGGAAGGAAAACTGATTGACATTCAGGCATTGCAGCCGGTATCCCTGTCCAGGGTCCTTTCACTTTCCGATACGGTACTGGAGGACATGAATCTGGGCTATTTCAAAATACAGCAGGACTTTCCCGTTTTCTCAAAGAAAGGCGGCCAATTCGTTTTTTCCGGATCCTATGCTATTCCCATCGGATCCGCCGGAGCCACCCTTTACTGTACACCGGACCACATCGGACGAATGGCGATTCTGTCCGGACAGCCGCAGGATGCCTGCGAAAAGATCCGGGTCCTCCTTCAGGACAGTGAATACAAGAGCCCGCTTCACTCCCGGATCGAAGTAACCTGCCCAAACGATTACACGGTACAGTCGGTTCCCAACGGGAAATCCCTCTCCTTTCAAAAGGGAGAAACTGCAGAATTTAAGCCGGACGGCAAAAAAACAGTCGTTTGCAAAAACGGGCAGGTTCTGGATTCCTCCATTTTTCGATGGTACATTACAACACAGCAGGAAAAACCACTGTATGTAAAAACCATACGGAGAAACCATACAGATCCTTCAACCGGTACACCTTACCAGGGCAGCCTGGAGGTGGCAAACCTGAATGGCCAGCTTACCCTGATCAATGAAGTGAATCTGGAGAAATACCTGTGTCTGGTGGTCCCCAGTGAAATGCCCGTCAAGTTTGGCCTGGAGGCACTGAAGGTTCAGGCAATTGCCACCCGGTCCTATGCCGTACGGGCCATGCAGTCCTCCGGATACCGGACCTATGGAGCCCATCTGGATGACAGCACAGACAGCCAGGTATATAATAATGTTGGCGAAGAACCGATTGCCACCCGGGCCGTGACCGAGACATCCGGGACAGTGGCGGAATATCAGGGTAAAATCGTTGATACCCGGTTTTTCTCCACCTCTTACGGATACACCGCCAACTTTCATGAAGTCTGGAGCAATCGGAAAAATGAATTTCCGTCCGAAGAGATCCCCTATCTTACCGCAAGCCCGCAGTTTGAAGG
>DHDO01000113.1:45146-57860 GCA_002399435.1 Firmicutes bacterium UBA4874 | reverse complement strand
CCTTTTTTCCGCTGGAGCGTTACCATGACCCGTAAACAGCTGGAAGCGGTCCTCAATAAAAGCCTGCCCGATTTATACCGGCAGCAGCCCTTGTTTGTACTGACGAAATGTTCAGATGGGGACTACAGAAGCATGACGATTCCGGAAGACGTGGGCACCTTGCTGAATATCAAAGTGCTGCAAAGGGGGAAAGGCGGAAACATCATGGAACTGGAAATCAACACCACGCAAGGCACCTTCAAGGTCATAAAGGAATACAATATCCGTCTGGCCCTGCAGCCAGTGAATACTCTGCGCGGCAAGAGCCCGGTGGAGGTCCAATGCCATGACGGAACCGTGCAGAAGAACTTCTCCCTGCTGCCCAGTGCCTTTGCCTGCTTTGATTTTGAGCGGGATCAGGAAGGCAACCTCCTGGACATTGTGATCCGGGGCGGGGGGTATGGCCATGGAGTAGGCATGAGCCAATATGGTACTTACGGTCTGACTCTTATGGGGAAAGACTGGCAGGAGATCATCGAACACTATTATCCGGGCAGTCAATTGAAAAATATATATAAAAAGGAAACGAAGGGAAAGGATGCAGGCAAATGATCACGACGATAAAAATACCGGAAGTGGTGGAATCCATCCTGACACGCATCATGCGGTCCGGAGGGCAGGCTTATCTGGTGGGCGGTGCACTGCGGGATCAGATCCTGGGCCGGGCCGCTTCCGACTACGATATTGCCACCTCCCTCCCACCGGAAAGGATCGAATCCGTGTTTCAGGAGGAACAAACCTATCGTACCGGAAAGCGGTTTGGTACCATTACCGTAAGGATGGACGGGCTTTCCGCGGAAGTCACAACCTTCCGGACGGAATCCGATTATTCGGACAGCCGGCACCCCGATCATGTGAAGTTCGTGCCGGATCTGGAATCCGATTTGGCCCGAAGGGATTTTACGATCAATTCCATGGCATACAATCCCTTTCTGACATCCGGCCTGATTGATCCTTTTCATGGAAAAGAGGATCTGAAGCGAAAAAGAATTCGTACCGTAGGGAACCCACGGGAACGGTTCCGGGAAGATCCGCTACGGATCCTGCGGGCGATCCGGTTTGCCGCCCAGCTGGACTTTGAACCGGAGGAGGAAACCGAAAAGGCCATAATGGAATGCCGGATCTGGCTGAACAGGATATCACGGGAAAGAATACGGGAAGAGCTTGTCCGCCTTCTGCTTTCCCCGCATCCGGACAAAGGGGTCCGGTTGCTTCAGCAGACCGGTATCCTCCCCCTTCTGTTGTTTACCGGTACCGATCCATATGCCACGACGAAAAGAACGATAGAAACCACCACCCGTCCGGGGACAGTACAGAACACAACTGCGAAACCCAAAACGGTTATAGCGTCCAAAGCAGATCCAGATGTATATATGGATAAAGAGAGTCCCTCAGGGAAGGAAATTCCCGGGTGGACAGGAAAGGAAGCACAGATCCTGAAAAAGCTCCCGGAAAACGCTGATATCCGGCTGGCGGCCCTGCTGCGGATAGATCGTCCATCGATAGATCCGGCACAGCTGCAGCATATTCTTCAGAATCTGCGTATGAGCAAAAAATCCATACAGCATATCCGGAATCTGCTGTCCGGATACTCCCGTCTCTGTACCATGGATCTGACGCCATATTCCATGCGAAAACTGCTGGGAACCGGAAACCTTTCCGATATGGAACAAATCCTCCGGTGGTATGAAGCCGCACAGGATACCTGCGGGGATCCGGAGATGAAAAAAAGGCATTCAAAAGCCATTCGGCTTCTGAATGCCATACGGACAGACAAAGATCCCGTATTCCCATCGGATCTGGCAGTCAACGGAAAGGATCTTCTTTCGGCCGGAATCGGAACAGAGGACGGGAAAAAAATCGGCCAGGCACTCCGGCAGGCCTATGAATGGGTCCTGGAGAATCCAGAGGAAAATGAACGGACCATTCTGATCGAAAAATTAAAAAGAAATCCCTGCTTCAAGCCTTTTGGTTAAGCAATGGATGGGTTCACTCTTTGAGAAACAAAATCATAGCGGATAATGCAAAGCCTATAATACCCAGTATCGGATAAAAGCGGGAAATGATATTGGAAAATCCCATTGCACAGATGATCAGCCCTGCTGTCGTCGCTGCAATCGCCGGAAGCGCCGACTTGGTCTTGAATTTTTCCTGCATCATGGTATGAACGGAAAAAAGATTGCCTACTGATGTAGAGAATATCTCCAGCCATACCACCAGACTATAAAAAGTTACGAAGGCGTTTCCCATTTCCCGCACGATCAGCAGTTGAGGGATTTGCCTGTCAAACACTTCCGGGACGTAACACAAAAGAGAGTAATTCCCCATGCACAAAAGGACGGTCAGAATGCCCCCTCCCAGCAGGCTGCCGAGGGACATGGATTTTCTGTCCCGCGTGGCGCCTCCCATGGGTGCCAGTACCCCGATGGACAGAACCAGATTGAAGGAAGCATATGTCAGACCCGTCCGGATAATCGGGAAGATTCCCTTCGGTGCAACGATCCCCAGGGACGCTGCAGGAAGAAATTGATTACGTACCGTATGAAGAAAAGCAAGAACGGAAGATGTGATCAGAAGCGGAACAATCACCGAATTGATTGCCAGAACACCCCGGACTCCCCACAAGGTGACAAACAGCGTCAGGACAGCGGTCACAAGGGCTCCGACGAAATAGGGGATTCCCCATTGTTCCTCGAACAATGCCCCGGCTCCGGCAAACATGGCTCCACACAGCAGTACAAAGGAAACGACAAGATATAAATTGACCAGCGGAGCGGCAGCTCCGAACACATGGCGGAGCAAAACGCTGTAGGAACCGGCATGCAGCTCACTGCCGTACAGCAATACCTTTCGGCCTACCAGAATAAACAGCAGACCGGCGATGAGAATCCCCCAGTAGGAGGAAGCACCGAACCGTGTAAAAAACTGCAGAATTTCCTGCCCGGTTGCAAAACCCGCTCCGACTACCGTCCCGATGTAAGCCATGGCGATCTGAAAGCCATATCTGCGTGATGATTGCCTGTTTTCCCTCATCTCTTCCCCCCGGATGGACCTCCATACTTATTATCCATCCTATTTCCGGGGAAGAAAACTTATGACTATGACAAAGCAGGATTACCGGCTAAATCACTCCCTGGAGGAATTCAGCACTTCCGTATTTTCAATCACTTCACAGATGTACCGGTAATGGTTCATCATGGTGGAATAGGCAACGTGATAGGAACCCGCCAGAGCCGTCCGGTTTATGGTCATATCTTCCTGAACACAATAGAACAGCTCCAGGGCTGCTGCCCAGCCCTCTGTCTTTCGTATCTCCGGCATGTTATCCTGTGCCTTCCAATAATATACAACACAATTCCAGATTTCGTGGATATCCTGTTCAAAGTCCTTCAGGTACAGCTCCTTCATGCCGGCAATGGCCATATCCGGAATCTCCTTCAGGATTTCTTCCTTGCCGGGCCCCTCTTTCCGGGTGGCACGGACCTTGACCTCCACCATATTATCGTCCACATAGGCAAGAAACGGCTCAGGGGCATTCATATCCTTCAAAAGCGCCAGGGCTTCCCGGATCAGCTCCTCCCCCTCCGACTTGCGCAAAAGAAATTCCCGCAGAAACCGCTCCGCCTTCTCATCCCGGAAAGAAGCCACAACGTGTAAAATTGCCTTTCGGATCAGAATATCATTCAGATCCAGTCCCCAGTTCAAAAGGGAAAGCAGACTGTCCCCGTTTCTCCACTTGTCCACCAGATCGGCTCTTGGAAGCTTCAGCAGTTCATTGATCTTTTTGACCCTGCGGATCATCTCGTCGTACGGAACCTGAAAATGATAGGGAAGCTCCTTGAATTTCCGTTCTCCGCTCATCATTCCCTTTACATAATGCTTATAATAGCTGCTGATGGTATTGTTGGGGGCAAGCTTCTCCACTTTGTCCCAATAATCATAGGCCGCCCGGAATGTCTTGAGATTGTAGCAGGAAACAGCCATATAATGAAGCAGATTGGTATCATAGGGCTTATATTGCAGAAGCTGCTTTAACATCTTGTTTACCTTCCGGTGCTTTTTCATTTCACACAGGGTAACCACTATTTTATACAGCTCTTCCGGGTCTTCGACCTTCTGGTTCAAAACCTGACCCATATACTTGTCGCAGGCCTTCATCTCTCCCTTTTCATAAAGAAACAGCGCAATGTTACAGTTGGCATGAACATTCTGCGGATACTCAGCAAGCACTTCCCTGGAAGTCTCAATTGCCTGATCCGATTTTCCGGTACAGAAATAGGCCAACGCCAGATTGTTTTTGGCAAAAATCAAATCAGGCTCTTTCTTCACAGCCTTGCTCAATTCCCGGATTGCACGCTTGTAATCTCCCTGATCGAGAAAATCCTTGCCCCTCATGGCGTGGTCGAATGTTTTCTCCTTACCGGGATCAAAATCGTCCATCAGATCAAGATAAAACTCCTTGCTTTGCAGAACTTCAAGAAGATCCTGTGCTTCTTCGGAATACGGGCCGAATTCATCCAGATCCAGATACCTTTCCAGACATTCCTCTGCTTTGGAATATTCCTGAAGACCCAGCAGGTTACATCCGATGGCATAAAAGCACTCAATGCGGGAAGAATCCCTTTGCATCACGGAAAAGAGAATCTGATTGGACTCATGAAAATATCCCATTTCCGTAAAGACCTCTGCCAGGTCCAGGGAATATTCGGAATTCTCCGGATCCTTTTCAATGGCTTTCCGATAATAGCTCAGGGCATTTATATAATTGTTGTTTTCAACATGCTGTCTTGCTTTTCGATAAAAGAATTCGCCGTTTTGGTCAAACGGAACGACTCTATTGGCTTTTTTTGCAAACAATTCCTTTGCCATATTTGCCTCCCTCAGGCCACCTCTCCAAAGCTCCTTTTCTCCCTGTGCCATTGTGTTTCGCCCAGGGAAAAAATGACCTGTTTCCATTATATCATAAACCGTTTCCGGCCTCCACCATCAGAAACCGAATTTCCGGAATTGAAATGGAACCTGGGAGTTGATTGGAAACTCCATCTATGAAAATACCCCGGTGAAACATTCACCGGAGTATTCGCTGGCTTACAATACGTTTTCTATTTAAACCAACTGAACATTGGAAGCCTGCAGGCCTTTCTCGCCTTCCACAACATCGAAGGTGACTTCCTGTCCCTCTGCTAATGTTCTAAAACCTTCTGCATTGATGGCAGAATAATGAACGAATATATCGCTGCCATCTTCTCTTTCAATGAAACCAAAGCCTTTAGTAGCATTAAACCATTTGACTTTCCCTTTTTCCACTTGAACAATCCTCCTAAAATCGATTCTAAATTCAGTGTACCATACCAATTGTCAAAAGTCAATTCCGTATTCTCATATTTTTCTACCATAAAACCATAAAACCATACAACCATATTTCTATTATAAACCGATGCCTGCAGAATCATTCCGGATATTTTCCGCCTCCCTGCGGATTGCCGAAAAAACAATTCTCTGACTTTTTTTCTTCGGAGCGGCCAGAGAAAGCGGCGCAAAGCATTCCATTCCGGAAAATCCGCAAGCGTTCAGCGATTGCAGGATCTCGTCCTGGCAGTATGCCCTCTGAAGCTGCGTTTCCTCCACTCTCCTGTACAAGTCGGCCTCCTGCCTGATAAAAAAGGTAAGATTCATTTCCAGGATCCCGGACTTTCTGTCAAATTGATTCAGCCAGATCAGGCTGATATTCTTATCCGGATCCGCCATGGTATGACTTCCCACCACGGAAGACAGCTTGTAATGGGAGCTGATGTCAAAAATCAAAATGCCGCCGGGATTCAAAAAGCGGTAAATTCCCTGCAGACACTTCTTTAATTCCGCGGAATCCAGAATATAATTAAATCCGTCACACATGCACACCATGGCATCCACCGGGTGATGCAGCTCCAGTTCCGTGATATCCTGACAGATATAAGGGATTTGCCATCCGGATTTTCTGGATTTATCACTTGCAACATTCAGCATATCCACGGATTGATCCACTCCGATGACCGGATAGCCTCTTTTTGCAAGGGAATTTGTAAACCCTCCGGTCCCACAGGCCAGATCAACAATGGTCTTCGGCTCTACTTCGTACCGCCGGAAGATGGCTTCGATTTGATCCACCCATTTTTCATAATCCACACTCTTCATCAATGTATCATAAAGATAGGCAAATTCCTGATACATATCCTGCCCCCCCATCGTCAGGAAAGGCCGTCCCTTTCGCTGCTTCTGAAAGCTTCCTGCCTTCGCACCTTCCTGCGCATGGCAAGCAGACCGCCTATCCTGCCGGTCTCCCTTGCCGACAGGCTGCCCCATCCTTCCATCCGGACCTTATCCAAAAGACCCAGCTCTGCAGCGATTTCCAGTTTCATCGGATCTTCCTGCTTTTCCTGCTTCTTCTCTTTCTTCTTTCCCGATTCCATACCACCCCTCCTCTCTCCGGAGTTAGTATGGTTGAAAACCCCGGGAATATACATCATCCCGTACCATCCCCACGCTGTTCTCTTCCGGCATGTTCCCCTTATGTGGGAACCGAATTCACAGGATGGCTTCCATCCCCAGGAACTGCATGGTCATGATCCGCATTATCGCTTTCCGGACGGTCACCCTCCTGGGGTTCCTTGCCCGTATTCCCGACTTCTGCGCTGCCCTGGTCTTTATTCTCAATTTCCGCATGGTCCCTTTCTGGCTTGTCCGTATTGCCATGGTCCGCATCCGCAATTGCTGCGTTATCGTTTCCCGGATCCTCCTGATCCCTGACTTTGGGATTGATGTATTTGTCAAAGATCCAATTTACATAGGAAGCAATGATGAGTCCCGGGAATGTCAGGCCTACCACAAAGAAGGGAATTGAAACCAAATAGGCAAGTGTTGCAATAAAAATCGCCGCAGAAAGAAGAAAAATCAGAAATGCAAAAGGAAGCTTTACCATAGTCAGAATAAAGGAATTCTTGATGATTTGCTTCAACTTCAGCCGATAGGTCGCCATCATGGGAAAAACAAACATATTCATCATGGTAAAAAGAATGGCGATCATGATCATGAAATAATATAAAAACGCATAGAACAAGCTCTTTCCTGCCATCTGGCCATAGAATACAAAGTTCACGCCAAACAAAAGAAGTGCGATCCCATCGATGAGTCCCATGAGTAATCCCTGCTTCCAGTTTTCCTTCCAGGCATCCTTGAAATCACTCCATACCCAGGAATGTTCATCCCTTGCCCAATTGCGAAGAATATAGGATACCGAGACCGTCGCCGGACCGATCAGCATCATACAGGGAATCATCATCAGGTAAAACAGCACACTGAACGGCTCCCTGGTCTTCTGCATAATCAGAAGCTGGCCCTGCAGCAGCATAAATGCCGGGATCCAGAATACGGAATACAGCAGATTCAACTGAATCAGCTGCCAGAACCGAATCTGCAGTACCGTAAAGAAAGTTTTGAAGCGACCGGTCTTGACATCTTCCTTTTTCAAATCCGGCTTGTTGGGATTGCCATAATACAATTTATTGAAAAAACCGCCAGCCATGCGAACATCCTTCCTCTATCGTAATTTATTGTTTCCCCTCAGATAAGCTATTTTAAACATTGTAACAGAGTTTGACCAATTGTTCAATGATCATTCCACAATTCCACCCAACCCAAGCAGAATATTCTTATCCAGCTGAATCCCTGTCAGGAGAATTTCCTCGTCAAACTGAAACCGATCGGAATGAAGGGGATGAATGTATCCCAGCTCTTCGTTCCGGCTCCCCAGAAACAGGAAAACTCCCGGAACCTTCTGCTGATACCAGGCAAAGTCCTCCGCGATCATCAGAGGATGGGCGGGATAAAACATACCCCCGGGAAGGATTTCCTTCACCCGGGCTGTCCATTCCGGATCATTGACGACAGGCGGATAATAAACCAGATCACGAAAATCCGTTGTTACGCCAAAACTTCGTTCCAGTCCGGCAAGAAGATCCATCATGTCATGCTTTATGCTTTCCGCAACCCTGCTGTCAAAGGTGCGCAGAATACCTTCCATATGCGCCCTGGATGCCAGTACATTCCTCGCCTGTCCTGCCTCCAGCTTTCCAACGGTAATCAATGCCTGGGAAAGAGGATCCACCTTCCGGGTCAGGATCCCCTGCAGCATGGTAATATAATAGGAGGCCACCAGAATGGCATCAATCCCTTTCTGCGGCATTGCCCCGTGCGCGCTTTTTCCCATTATGTCAATCCCGAACTCACAGGTGGAAGCCATCAGTGGCCCTGCCTTCAGTCCGACTTTGCCCTGGGGAACCTCCGGCATGATATGGTAGCCAAAAATGGCATCCACCTCCGGATCGTCCAAAGCGCCTTCCCGTATCATGGGAGAAGCTCCTCCCACGGACTCCTCCGAAGGCTGGAACAGCAGCACCACATTGTCCTTCAGGCGGTCACGGTTTTCGGACAGCCATTGTGCGAATCCCAGCAGCATGGCCATATGGCCATCATGCCCACACGCATGCATGAAGCCATCATATTCCGAGGCGAACTCCAGCCCTGTCTTTTCCGGAACAGCCAAAGCATCCATATCCGCCCGAAACGCCAGGGTCCGGACCGGGCAGGTGCCCCGGAGAACCGCTTTTATGCCGGTCCCCGCCAAAACAGTGATCCTGTCAAAATGCATGCCCCTCAATGCCCGAAGAATGTAATCCCTTGCATCCTCTTCCCGGAAGCCGGTCTGCGGATGCCGATGGAGCCAGCGCCGATGACGAATGACATGATCCTGCAACTGCAGGATATCCCTGTCCAGCGGCAAGTTGAAATCTTCCATGATGTGAGAAACCCTCCCCGATTCTTTTCCCATATGGAGCAGGACTTTTTTTCCAACTTTTATTATATTCCAATGATACAGGTTCTTCAACACAACCTTTTGTACATTTATACAATGCTACCCTGGGTTTCAGATGATTTCAGGTTATTTGAAACGATTGACATTCCGCAGCGGTGATGTTATGATGAAAAAAAGATTCCGGGCCATCCGACTATGGATGGAGCATACTGCTTTTAGGAGCGGCATATATCATATACCGTATGATGCTGCCCGAATCTGAGGCGGCTGACAAGATCAGCCGTTTTTGCTTTTTTAAGGGAGCGGGATCCGGGGATCCGGAACTTTTCGTCTTGCTTTTTGCATATCCTGATAACGGGGTCTCTTCCTGTCCCAATATGCAGAAAGACAGAAAACGGAGGAAATGACATTGAAAAAATATAATATTGCCATTGTGGGAGCCACCGGAATGGTGGGCCGCAAATTTCTCAAGGTGCTTCAGGAAAGAAAACTGCCGGTCGAAAACTATTACCTGTTTGCGTCCGCCCGCTCTGCAGGGAAAAAACTTCCGTTCATGGGGCGGGAGTTTACCGTGGAAGAGCTGACCGATACATGTTTTGATGGAAAGGACATTGACATTGCGCTCTTTTCCGCCGGAGCAGAAGTCAGCAGGAAATTTGCCCCCATCGCCGCACAGAAGGGAATTGTCGTCATTGACAACAGCAGCGCCTGGAGAATGGATCCAAAGGTTCCCCTGGTGGTACCTGAGGTCAATCCGCAGGATATCCTCCGGCATCACGGAATCCTTGCCAATCCAAACTGCTCCACCATCCAGGCGGTCGTTCCGCTGAAGCCCCTGCACGACCGCTATCGGATCAAAAGAATCGTGTATTCCACCTATCAGGCAGTCTCCGGCGCAGGAATGCAGGGGTACTCCGATCTGGAACAGGGCATGCACGGGGAAGCGCCAAAGAAATTCCCGCATCCCATTTTCGGCAACTGTCTGCCTCACATCGATGATTTCCTGGAGAATGGCTATACAAAGGAAGAAATGAAGATGATCAATGAAACAAGAAAAATACTGGGGGAACCCTTGCTGGCTATTACAGCCACTGCCGTACGGGTACCCGTATTTTACAGCCACAGCGAATCCATAAACGTGGAGTTTGAAAGAGGCTTTGAGCTCGACGACCTGAAACAGGCCCTTTCCCATGCGGAAGGCATTGTGGTGGTGGACGATCCGGCCAAATGCCGCTATCCCATGCCGATTGATGCGGAGGACCGGGACGAGGTCTTTGTCGGAAGAATCCGCCGGGATGAAAGTGTGAAAAGCGGCGTAAACCTCTGGGTCGTGGCAGACAATATCCGCAAGGGAGCGGCGACCAACACCGTTCAAATCGCACAGCGGCTGATTGATTACCGGGAAAAGGGTAAATTAGGACAGGAGAACAGATGGCAGACAGACTGAAGAGAGAGACGATAGACGAAGAGCAAACTGACAACTGACAATGGCAGAATAAAGAAAGGAAAGGGGACTTTACCATGGGTCTTTTTACCGGTTCCTGTGTCGCCATGGCGACACCATTCAACAAGGAAGGAATCAACCTGGAAGCTCTGGGCAAAACCATTGCGTTCCAGATAGAACAGGGGACAGATGCTTTGCTGGTCTGTGGTACAACCGGAGAGCCGGCTACCATGTCCAGGGAGGAAAAAGCCTCCGTCATCCGATATACCGTGGAGAAAACCGCAAAACGGGTGCCGATACTGGCCGGAGTCGGAGGCAATCATACCGCCGAAGTCGTCCGGGCCTCCATGGAAGCAGAAAAGCTGGGAGCGGATGCCGTCCTGGCAGTTACCCCCTATTATAATAAAACCAACGCAAGAGGGCTCATTGCCCATTACCGGGAAATCAATGATGCCGTTCATATTCCCATTATCCTTTACAACGTGCCCAGCCGGACCGGCATGAACGTATCTCCCGCGGCAATGAAGGAGCTGTCCGGGCTGCCGCACATCATTGGCATCAAGGAAGCCAGCGGAAACATTGCCCAGGTATTGGAGATGCGACGCCTCTGCGGCGAATCCGTCGACATCTATTCGGGAAATGACAATATGGTGGTTCCGCTGCTGGCTGCCGGAGGAAAAGGAGTGGTCTCCGTCGTGGCAAATGTCGCCCCGCGGGATACCCATCGGATGGTTGCGGAGTTTATGAATGGCCATTTTAAGGAAAGCCTGGATCTGCAGCTGAAGCTTCTTCCCCTCATCGATGCTTTGTTCTGTGAAGTCAATCCCATTCCGGTCAAAACGGCCATGAACCTCATGGGGTTCGACATGGGTCCGCTTCGCCTGCCTCTTGCCGACATGGCGGAGAACCATCTGTCCCTGCTGAAACAGCAAATGCATGAATATGGATTAAAGTAACCGAACGGAGGTATTTTACCTATGATAAAATTGATTCTGCACGGCTGCAACGGGAAAATGGGTCAAACCGTTGTCGGTGCAGCAGATGCGAATCCGGAAATCCGGATCGTAGCCGGAATTGATAAGTATTCCGGAAACAAATCCAATCTTTTTCCCGTATATGAAAGATTTTCAGACATGACGGAACAGGGAGACGTGATTCTGGACTTTTCCTCTCCTTCCGCCCTGCCCGATCTGCTGGAATATGCAAAGAAGGGCAAAACGCCCCTGGTCATTGCAACCACGGGGCTGTCTGACCAGGATATGGAGCAAATCCGACAGGCATCGAAGGAAATTGCGATTTTCCAGGCAGCCAACATGGCCCTGGGTGTGAATCTGATGTATGAGCTGGTAAACCAGGCTGCTTCGGTTCTGGGAGAACGCTTTGATATTGAAATCATCGAAAAGCATCACAATCAGAAAGCAGACTCTCCCAGTGGCACGGCTTACTCCCTGGCGGAAGCGGCAAACAAGGCATTTTTAAACTCCAGGCACTATGTTTACGGGAGACATTCCAAATCCGACAAGCGTTCCAAAGATGAAATCGGGATCCATTCCATACGGGGCGGTACCATTGCCGGGGAACATTCGGTTCTTTTCGCCGGGCCGGACGAAACACTGGAAATCACGCACCAGGCGCAGTCAAAGCAGATTTTCGCACTGGGTGCCCTGACGGCTGTCCAATATCTGGCGGGCAAAAAGACAGGCCTGTACAACATGAAGGATATCATGCTGGATCAGAATGCTGTTACAAATATCCATACCAACAATGAGGAAGCCATGATCACTGTAAATTGCGACTCGGATGATCCGACATTTGCAGCGAAGATTTTCGGGAAGCTGGCACAACAGGATATTGTCATCGATCTGATCAGTCAAACAGTACCGGAAAACGGTGGCTTCCGCCTTTCCTTCACCCTGCCGCAGCAGGAACAGGATCATGCCATGCAGATCCTGGAGAAATGCAAAGTCGGAGATTCCTCTGTAAAAGCCAATACCTGCTCCGATATCACCAGGCTGACCGTGGAAGGCCCTGGCATGGAAAGACAGCCCGGAGTTGCCGCGAAAGTCTTTGAAATCATGGCAGAGCAGGACATCCGGGTAAAAATGATCAGCACTTCCGAAACAAAAATCGCTGTGATCCTCCCGCGCCAGGATGAAAAACGTGCTGTGGAATCCATTCTGGAGGCGTTTCACCTGTAAATCTCACCTGGAACTTTCACCTGTAACGATGCTTTCCATGCTCTGAGACACGAAGAAACACAATAAAGAGAATGAGAATGGTAAAAAAGCTTTTCCCGAAGATCCGGGAAAAGCTTTTTTTGCCGTAATGATTGCTGCTAGATAATGGCCATAAGAACAAAGTTCAGGATAAACAGGATGGT
>DHDO01000113.1:32580-45054 GCA_002399435.1 Firmicutes bacterium UBA4874 | reverse complement strand
GTGGCAATTCCATAGGAGATGCTGTAGCAGATCGCCATGAAGATACCGGCAAAGAAAGCCGGGATTGCCACATCAATGTCATCCCATTTGATGTCCTTGAATGCAGACAGCATCATAATACCAACGATAATAAGGGCAGGAGCGGTGGCTGCATTGGGAACCGCACTAAGTACAGGGGCAAGGAACGCACTGACTGCAAACAGAATGGCCACCACTACGCTGGTCAGTCCGGTACGGCCGCCTGCTCCGATCCCTGCCGCACTTTCCACATAGGTTGTGGTATTGGACGTGCCGAGCACGGCGCCGATGGAAGTGGCAATGGAATCTGCAAACAAAGCCTTGTCCATCTTGGATTTGAATCCGGAGCTGGACTCCAATGCATGTTCATCTTCCAGGGAAAAGATCCCGGTTTTGCGTCCCGTTCCAATGAAGGTGCCGATGGTATCAAATGTATCGGACAGGCTGAAGGAAAAGATCGTGATCAATACAAGCGGAATCTTGGCGGGATCCCTAAAAAGGGACAGGAGACCGGGATTGCCGAACGCTGCGCCGAACGTCTGGGGAAGCTGATTCCATGCCTGGGCAAAGCTGACGGTTTCACCCATTTTGGTTACGCCGAAGGGAATGCCGGCCAGGGCGGTGACAACAATGCCAATAATGATAGCGCCTTTTACTTTTTTCACAAGAAGAATCGTCATTAGAATCAATCCAAATATCGCGAGCAGTATGGCAGGTGTGTTCATGTAAGACAACGCCGGTACCGCAGCAGAACTGGCAACAACTGTGCCGCTGTCCAGCTGGTTGTAAGTCCCGGGATCCGAAGTGAACGTCAGCAAGCCTGCGTTTTTGATGCCGATATAGGCAATGAAAATGCCGATGCCTCCGCCGATGGCAGTCTGAAGGCTTTCCGGGATTGCCTTAATGATCAGCTTCCGGATCTTTGTCACAGTAATGAAAATGTTCACCAGGCCACAGACAAAAACCATGGCCAGTGCTTCCTGCCATTTGAACCCCAGATTGAAGACGACCGTAAAAACAAAAAATGCGTTCAGTCCCATGCCGGGAGCCAGAGCATAAGGTACATTGGCCACCAGACCCATGACCAGCGTTCCGATAACGGAAGCGATGATGGTGGAAAGAAATACTGCGCCCCACGGCATTCCCGTCTGATGCAGCATACCGGGATTGACCATGATGATGTAAGCCATGGCAAAGAAAGTGGTGAAACCGGCAAGAATTTCCGTTTGGACATTGGAACCGTTCTCTTTGAGCTTGAAAAACTTCTCCATTCCTGATTCCCCCTATATTGTTTTTTATTCCCCCTGATTCCTTGCTTTGGATTCAAAAGAATTTCCAAATCTCCCAAATACAAAGCCAGGTATGGTTTCAACAAAAAAAGCAGCCGATAAGTGTCCTTCGGCTGCTCCCTGTCTGCACAACAGCTGATGGCTGCTGCATCCAGGCCTCTGAACACTCATAGCGCAGGCGATTCGGTCGCCGCGTAGAAACTCCTGCACCAGATTTGCAGGCTAATATGAGTGAGTAACATATGGATGGGATTCCTCCCTCCATGAATTTTCATTTGTCAAACCACATACCTAATTTAACTCATTCATCCCATGAAGTCAAGCAGATTGCGACAGGAAACTGAATCATTTTACCATTTCTCCCCCCTTTCTGCTATTTCCGTTCCGATATCCTTTCGGTACTGCATATCCCGGAAGCAGATGGTGCCAATACGCCCGTATGCCTTCTCCGCAGCGTCTTCCATTGTGTCCCCCAGGGCCGTTACTCCCAGCACCCTGCCTCCGTCCGTCACCAAACCCGCTTCGGTTTGTTTTGTACCCGCATGAAACAGCAGGATACCGTGTTCCTTATCCGCCTGCTCCAACCCGTAAATCGGCAGACCTTTCCCATAACTCCCCGGATATCCGCCGGATGCTGCCACAACACAAACCGCAGCTTTTTTGTCCCACTCTATGGAAACCTTGTCCAGGCGCTCCTCCGTCACTGCCTCCATGATCTCCAGCAGATCGGTCTTCAGCCTCGGCAGTACCACCTGGGCCTCCGGATCCCCGAATCTGGCATTGTACTCCAATACCCTGGGCCCATCGGAAGTCAGCATGAGTCCGAAATAAAGCACCCCGCGGAATGTCCTGCCTTCCCGGTTCATTGCCTCCACCGTCGGCCGGATAATCGAACGTTCCACACAGGACGCCACATCCTGTGTATAGAACGGGCTGGGAGAAATGGCGCCCATCCCGCCGGTATTGGGCCCTCTGTCATGATCATATGCCTTTTTATGGTCCTGGGCGCTTACCATGGGGACAACGGTTTTCCCGTCGGTAAATGCCAGAATGGACACCTCAGGGCCGGTTAAAAGCTCCTCGATCAGAACCCGTTCCCCGGCCTTGCCGAATTTCTTTTCCTTCATGATGCTTTTGAGAGCTGCCTCTGCCTCTTCTTCGCCGGAAGCAGAAATCACCCCTTTCCCCAGGGCAAGTCCGTCCGCCTTGACCACAACGGGATAATGCAATTTCCCCAGAGCCGCCACAGCTTCCTCGAAATGTTCGAATACCCGGTACGCGGCAGTGGGGATGCCATATTTCCGCATCAGTTCCTTTGCGAATACCTTGCTGGACTCTATGGCTGCGGCGGCCTTTCGCGGGCCGAATGCCCGCAGTCCATTTTCCTCCAGTGCATCCACCATACCCATGGCCAATGGATCGTCCGGAGCCACCACGGTCATCCCGATTTCGCTTTTTTTTGCAAAATTCACAATCCCACAGATATCCGTAGCGCAGATATCGACACATTCCGCCAGGGAGGCAATGCCGCCGTTCCCCGGAGCGCAGTACAGCTTTGTAACCCGGGGGCTTTGACGCAGTTTCCAGACCAGGGCATGTTCCCTGCCGCCTCCGCCTACCACCAGTACCTTCATATATCCTCCACCTTCCCATTGCAGGTATCTCCCGGCCATCCTGGCCGGGTCAGGATCAGAACCGTTCCATCCTTTCCGGCATCAATGCCGGAAGTGCCGCATGCCGGTGAAAACCATGGCGATGCCATGCCGGTTGCACGCATCAATGGACATCTGATCCTTTATGGAACCGCCGGGCTGGATAATGGCCGTTATCCCGGCTTTGGCTGCAGCTTCCACGCAATCGTCAAAGGGAAAGAAGGCATCGGATGCCAGTACCGCACCTGTCGCTTCTTTCCCGCTCCGCTCAACGGCCTGCTGCACGGCCCAGATACGATTCACCTGGCCTGGCCCGACTCCGAGGGTCCGCTGGTCCCGGGCAATGGCAATCCCGTTGGATTTGGCGTGCTTGACGATTTTCCAGGCAAAAATCAAATCTTCCTGTTCTTTCTCCGTCGGCTGCTTTTCGGTAACAACCTTCCAGGGCATTCCTCCGGATATGGGCTCTTCCTGAAACAGTTTGTCGTCTGCCTCCTGTACCAGCAGTCCTCCATCCACCTTTTTCATATCCCAGGTTCCGGGGGCCATGGATGCTCCGATATCCTCCAGTGCAAGGAGACGGATATTCTTTTTCTGCTCCAATATTTCAAGGGCTCCTTCGGTGTATCCCGGCGCAACAACGATTTCAATAAAGATTTTATGGATTTCCCTGGCCACGTCTTCCTCAACAATACGGTTGGAGGCGATAATGCCGCCAAAGATGGAAACCGGATCCGCTTCATACGCTCTTTGATATGCTTCGTAAAGGTTCTCCGCCGTTGCCACTCCACAGGGATTTGCATGCTTTACCGCAACCACAGTGGGTTTGTCAAACTCCCGGAGAAGCGCCAGGGCCCCGTTGGTATCGCTGATGTTATTATAGGACAGCTCCTTTCCATGAAGCTGTTTTGCGGCAGGCAGGCTTCCGGGAACCGCTCGGATTTCCCTGTAGAAAGCCGCTTTCTGATGAGGATTTTCCCCGTAACGCATCTGCTGCAGCTTGTCAAACGTCAGCGTCAGATGCTCCGGAAAATCCGTGCATCCATTCTGCTCCCTGAGGTATTGGGAGATCATGGCATCGTATTGGGCCGTCTGCTCAAAGACTTTGACTGCCAGACGAAATCTCGTCTTTTGGGAAACCTCTCCGCTTTTCAGTTCCTTCAGGACAGAACCATAGTCTGCCGGATCCGTCATTACGACGACATCCGGATAGTTCTTCGCAGCTGCCCGCAAAAGGGTGGGCCCTCCGATATCGATATTCTCAATGGCTTCCTCCCGCGTCACACCGTCCCGCAGAATGGTCTGTCGGAAAGGATACAGATTCACGACCACCAGATCGATGGTCTCTATATCCAGCTTCTCCAGCTGTTTCATATGATCCGGATTGCTCCGCATCGCCAGGATCCCCGCATGAATCCTGGGATGAAGGGTCTTGACCCTTCCATCCAGGCATTCCGGAAAGCCGGTGACCTCCTGAATGCCGACCACCGGAAGTCCGGCCTCACGGATAATCTTTGCTGTTCCGCCCGTGGAAATAATCTCAAAGGAAAGCTCCTGGAGCGCCCTTGCAAGGTCCACAATCCCGGTTTTATCCGAAACACTGATCAAAGCACGCTTTTTCAATGCATTCACTCCTTCTGTTCTGTTACCGCCTGTTTCTGTTTCTGCCCGTTCCCGTTTCTGTTTCTGCCCGTTCCCGTTTCTGTTTCTGCTGTCTTCCATTCTCCTATTCATTCTCAATCACTACTTTGCGTCCCATTACTCTCAGCTTCCCGCGAACCAAAAGCTCCACCGCCTCCGGCAATATTTCATGCTCTGCCTCAAGAACCCGGGCCGCCAGACTCCGGGCGTCGTCCTCCGGCAGGACCATGACCGGCTTTTGCAGAATAATCGGTCCGGTGTCCGTTCCCTCGTCCACAAAATGCACGGTTGCTCCCGTCACCTTTGCGCCGTAATCCAGTACGGCCTGATGGACATGGATCCCATAACAGCCCGTGCCGCAGAACGACGGGATCAGGGAGGGATGGATATTCACGATCCGGTTCGGATAATGATCCACCAGTTCCCCGGACAGAATACTGAGATACCCGGCCAGCACCACATAATCCACCTGGGACTGCGTCAACCGATCCAGAATTGCCCGGTTGAATTCCCGGGAATCCGCAAAATCCTTCTTATTGATATAGCAGGTGGGAATCGAGCTTTGTCCGGCCCGGGTCAGTCCATAGGCGTCCCTGCGATCCGACAGCACCAGGCTGATCTCCGCCGGGATTCTGCCGCTGGCAACCGCATCCATGACCGCCTGCAGGTTGGTGCCCCCGCCGGATATCAGGATGCCAAGTCTTTTCTTCCTTTGCGTTTCCCCATCCTTCAGCACAGTGTCACACCCCGCTTGCCTTCCCGGACCGTTCCGATCCGGAAAGCCGGATAACCGGATTCCGCAAGGGAAGTCCGGACATCCTTCTCCAACGCGGCATCACAGTCCAGAACCATGCCGATCCCCATATTGAACGTCTGGTATAATTGCTGCTCCTCCATTTGACCGGCCTCCCGAAGCATCCGGAAAACAGGCGGTACCGGCCAGCTTCCCATCCGGATTTCCGCCATCCGTCCGTCCGGCAGCATTCTGGGTATATTCTCAATAAATCCGCCCCCTGTAATATGGGAAATGCCCCGGATCGGATATTCCTTCAACAACTTTAATATACCGTCCACATAAATTCGGGTCGGTTTCAGCAGTTCCTCGCCGATGGTTGTCCCCAACAGGTCACTGAATTTCTCCAGGCTATGATTCCCCTGCGCAAGCAGACTGCGGACCAGGGAAAAGCCGTTGCTGTGAACCCCGTTTGAGGCAAGACCGATCAGGGCGTCTCCCGGCTGGATGGACGATCCGTTGATGAGATTCTTCCGATCCACGATGCCCACGGCAAAACCGGCCACATCATATTCCCCCTGCCGGTAAAAGCCGGGCATTTCCGCCGTCTCCCCGCCGATCAGGGAACATCCTCCCTTAAGACAGCCTTCCGACATTCCTTTCACAATCTGTGCCGCCTGTTCCGGGACAAGTCTTCCCATGGCGATATAGTCCAGGAAGAAAAGAGGCTTTGCTCCCTGACAGATAATATCGTTGACACACATGGCCACACAGTCGATTCCAATGGTATCATGCCGGTTCATCTGAAAAGCCAGCTTCAGCTTCGTACCCACCCCGTCCGTTCCGGCAACCAGAACCGGCTCCTCCATGCCTTCCGTGTCCAGGGAAAACAGGCCTCCGAACCCTCCCAGGCCTTCCGGCACCTGAGAAGTAAAAGTCCTTGCAACATATGGCTTCATTAGCCTTACCGCTTCATAGCCGGCTTCCACATCCACACCGGAATCCTTATAGCTCAGGCCCATTGTCCTCCTCCTTTTTCCGTTCCTTTCGGCTCTCCTTCTTCTCCACAGGATATTCCCCATCAAAGCATCCCTGGCAGAAGCCGCACCCGCTTCCTTCCACGGTTTTCATCAGCCCTTCCCGGCTCAGATAGCCCAGGGAATCTGCGCCAATGGCGGTACAGATCTCCTCCACATCACAGGAGTGGCCAATCAGCTGATCGCAGGTATTGATATCAATTCCAAAATAACAGGGATATCGGACCGGTGGCGAACTGATGCGCATATGTACTTCCCTGGCTCCTGCCAGCCGCAGCATTTCCACAATCTTCCTGCTGGTCGTGCCCCTTACGATGGAATCATCGATGACCACCAGTCTTTTGCCTTTTACAATTCGCCGCAGGGCATTCAGCTTAATCCGCACCCCCTGTTCCCTCAGCTGCTGACTGGGCTGAATGAATGTCCTTCCCACATAACGGTTTTTAATAAAGCCCTCGCCGTAGGGAATGCCGGAAGCTTCAGCATATCCGATGGCTGCTGTCGTACCGGAATCCGGAACCCCGATCACCAGATCCGCCTCCACAGGATGCTCCGATGCAAGAATGGCACCGGCCTGCTTCCGGGCCATATATACGCTGATGCCGTCTATGGTGCTGTCCGTCCGGGCAAAATAAACAAATTCAAATATGCAGAGAGCCGAGTTCAGCGGAGCGGCTGTCTGGATGGAACGAAGGCCCTTCTCATCCACAACAACGATTTCCCCCGGCTTGATATCCCGGATGTATTCTGCTCCGACTGCATCAAAGGCACAGGTTTCGGAAGCCACCACATAGGAATCACCCAGCCTGCCAAGAGCCAGGGGGCGTATTCCCAAAGGATCCCGGATCGCCACCATTTTATTTTCCGTCAGGATCAGAAGGGCATAGGAGCCGCAGATCAGGCCCATTACCTTCTTCAGGGCTTCCTCCAGACCACTTTCCATATTCCGGGCAATCAGGTTTGCAATCACCTCCGTGTCCAGTGAAGTCTGAAAGATGACCCCGCTTTCCTCCAAATCTGCCCGCAGGGAATCCGTATTGATCAGATTTCCGTTATGCGCCAACGCCATGGTGCCTCGTTTGAATCGGGTCATCAGCGGCTGGGCGTTGACAAACTGACTGTCCCCTGTCGTGGAATACCGGACATGTCCGACAGCCGCCTTCCCACCTTTCAGCCGGGACAATTGATGCTTGTCAAACACCTCGGCAACCAACCCCATGCCTTTGTGACAGAAAACAGCGTTTCCGTCGGAGACGGCAATGCCTGCACTTTCCTGCCCACGGTGCTGGAGGGCATACAGTCCAAAATAGGTAATATCCTGTACTTCACCCGATTTATTGCTTCCAAATATGCCAAATACACCGCATTCCTCGCTCATCCTGTCCAATCGCTCTTCGGAGTCGGAAATCATGTTGCACCTCGGTTTTAAACTTTTATTTGATTTTCATCTCATTTGCCCAGCAGTCTTCTCAATATCTCGGCATAGGCTTCCTCCGCGCCGCCCAGATCCATTCGAAAGCGATCCTTGTCCAGCTTTTTGCCCGTTTTGCTGTCCCAGAAACGACAGGTATCCGGCGAGATTTCATCTGCCAGTAAAATCTTTCCATGAAATCGTCCAAACTCCAGCTTGAAATCCACCAGATCCACGCCTGCGTCCTTCAGATAATCAAGCAGCAGTTCATTCACCTTTTGCGTGGTTTCCTTTATAGTGTCGAGTTCTTCCCTTGTAGCCAGATGCATGGCATAGATGTGGTAGTCATTGATGATCGGATCCCCCAGAGCGTCGCTCTTATAGCAGAACTCCAGAACCACGGGAGAGAGCTTCGTTCCCTCCGGAATGCCCAGACGTTTTGTCAGGCTGCCGGTTGCGATATTCCTTACAACGACTTCGATGGGTATGATCTCCACCTTTTTTACGATGGTTTCCCGGTCACTGATTTCCCGGACATAATGCGTCGGGATTCCTTTGCTTTGAAGCATTCGAAACAGATGATCCGAAACCTTGTTGTTCACCACGCCTTTCCCCCGGATGCTCCCTTTTTTGAGACCATTGAATGCAGTGGCATCGTCCTTGTACTCCACGATTACATGATCCGGATCATCGGTTTGGAACACTTTCTTTGCCTTTCCTTCATAGAGCAGTTTCACCTTTTTCATATCTTTCCTGCCTCCTCCTGAATAAGCCGGTCCTTTTCCCGCACCTGACCTGCCATTTGCTTTCTTTGTTCCTTTAACTTGCCTCTGATGCCTTCCGAACACAGGGAAAGGATCTGAGCTGCAAGAATGGAAGCATTTTCCGCCCCGTCAATGGCGACTGTGGCAACCGGTATGCCTTTGGGCATCTGAACCGTGGACAAAAGAGAGTCCAGCCCATCCATCGTGGAGGACCTGATGGGCAAGCCAATAACCGGCAGAACCGTACAGGAAGCAAGAACACCGGCAAGATGCGCCGCTTTGCCTGCCGCTGCAATGATGACACCGAAACCGTTTGCTTCCGCATTCGCTGCAAACTCCACCGCCTCATGCGGCGTACGGTGAGCGGAAATCACATGAACCTCTGTTTCAATATCAAACTCTTTCAGCACCTGAATGCATTTTCTGAGAATCGGAAAATCAGAATCACTGCCCATTATAACGGCAGCCCTGGGAACCGTAGACATGAGAAGAACCTCCCATAGAATATTTCCGCTTTACGGATAACGGATCCGGAAACAGTACTGCAAAATGAAAACAGTTCAAGCCGGGAGTAAAGCAAACAAAAAGCGTTGATTCGACTTGTGAATCAGCGCTTCTCCGCTCCAAAGGAAAAAACACCTGTGACTGCAAAACCTGCAGTCATGAAGTTTCCCATGGAAAGATCGTCTTCCCCATTTTCCAATGAACAGGAAAAACAAGCGATATCCACTCATAGTCAGGCGGTTCCGGCCGCCCAGTAGAAACTCCCGAACCAATTATCGGGATTATATGAGTATATCTTTGTCACATTTAATATACCAAAAGAATCCTGCCCTGTCAATGCTTTTTCTGAACATTTTTAAGAGTTTTATGTTTAATGTTCAGGTTTTATAAAAGTCCAAAACAAACAGCCTGCCCGGTTTTCCTTTATCCGCCTTTGCCGGACAGGCCGTTACTCTGCCATCGGCCTCTTTATTCTTTTCAGACCTTTTACCGGACTTCACCGGAAAAACTTTGGAGTTCCGTATGGGAATACAACACTTCATGTTTACAATATGTACGGCCTGGGAATCTTAATGAATACTTAATAAATATTCATCTTTCCTTTTCCCATGTGAAAATGGTATGATAGGATGTGAGGTGAATCGGGTTGTACAACATTCTGATCTGCGATGACGACCGCGACATTGTTGCCGCGCTGAAAATCTATCTTTCCGGGAGGGATTACACCCTGTTTGATGCCTATAACGGAGAAGAGGCAATTGACGTTGTCCGCAATCATGAAATTCACCTGATTCTGATGGACATTATGATGCCTAAAATGGATGGGATTTCTGCAACCGCAACACTGCGTCGGGAAAGCAATGTCCCGATCATTCTGCTGACAGCAAAAAGTGAGTGCAGCGATAAGGTCCTGGGTCTTGATATTGGCGCAGATGATTACATCACAAAGCCATTCGATGCGGTGGAAGTCCTGGCCCGCGTGAAATCCCAGCTGCGCCGGTATACCATGCTCGGATCGAAAACGGAAACCAGCTCTTCCGGTACTTATACAATAGGCGGCATAACGCTCAACGAAATAACCAAAGCCGTCACAGTGGACGATGTACCTGTTACCCTTACCCCTCTGGAGTTTCAGATTTTGAATCTCCTGATTAAAAACCCCGAACGCATCTATTCCAGCGAACAGATCTATGAATCTGTATGGAAGGAAGAGTCGATCGGTTCGGAAAGATCCGTCGCCGTTCACATCCGGCATCTCCGGCAAAAGATTGAGGCCAACCCCTCCGATCCGCGTTATCTGAAAGTAGTATGGGGGCTTGGCTATAAAATGGAGGAACAGGGATATGACAGGCACTGATTGGGCAGCAAACTTCTGGATAAAGGCTGCGGCTTTTTTTCTTGCCATTGTGATGGTTCCGGTTGTGACAGCTTATGCTGTATCGGCGATCCTGGCTTATGATGGCGGCTGGCATGACAAACCGGGCTTCTCCTTTGCCAACACTGGTATATGCAGGACCATAGTTTCGCAGGAAGAAAGTGAGCTATGGCGTCATTACAGCATAATGGAACTTTCTGAGCTGGAAAACTTTTCTTCCGCTCAGAATAAGGTATCCAATTATCGGTTTGCCATATACCAGAAAGATGGCACACTTTTGTATGACAATCATGCAAAAACGGACCGTCCCATTCATCAGGGAAAATACGACGGGATCACCATCCAAAGTTTCCTTACCGCCAAGCTCACTGCACAGGACAGGCTTTATCAGGGAAACCGGCTGTTTGTAACCATGTACAGTATGAGTAGACGTGCAGCGGCTGTCTGTGGAATCGGTATCGTACTGCTTCTGATCCTCATTCTCTTTTTGGGCCGCGCAGCCGGCAGGCGCAGCGGAACCGGGGAAGCAGTTGCCGGATGGCAGGAGAAGATCCCCTTTGATCTATACCTGGTCCTTGTCTGCCTGGCTGGCTTTTTTATGATTTTAGTTGCCTCCGGAAGTACAAATGGCATGTGGAATTCCTTCGATAAATGGTCTGCCATTGCTCTGATTGCCTGCATAACAGGCTGTGCCGTGCTTCTACTGGCTGTATGGATGACACTTTGTGCGCGAATTAAAATTGGAAAATGGTGGCACAATACCATTATCTACATGGCCTGTCACTCATTCCGGAATTTCCTGCATCGGCTCATACAGGGAATCCTCCGTATCTGCCGTTCCCTGCCGATGCTATGGCGCACCATGATAAGTTTTGGCGCAATTGCCTTGCTCATCCTGCAATTTTCCTCGCATTATGCCTTTGGGCAATTACTTTCTTTCCTGGGGCTGTTGTTTTTTGCAGCATGCGCTGTTTCCCTCCAACTTCACAGTCTGCAAAAAGCAGGCGAAAAGCTGGCTGCCGGTGATCTGAATCTTAAAGTCGACACAAGCCATATGTTCTGGGACTTGAAACGTCATGGTGAAAACCTCAATGCCATCGGAAACGGAATGAGCATTGCTGTCGAACAGCAGCTCAAATCGGAGCGGCTCAAGACCGAACTGATCACCAATGTATCCCATGACATCAAAACGCCGCTTACCTCCATCATCAACTACGTGGATCTGCTTCAGAGAGACCCCGTCCCGGAACAGCAGCACGGGTATCTGCAGGTGCTCAGCCGTCAGGCACATAAGCTGAAAAAGATGACGGAAGATCTGATTGAAATGTCCAAGGCATCTACCGGAAACCTGCCCTGTCATCCCTCCCGCTGCAATGTTAAGGAACTCATCGACCAGGCAGTTGGCGAATACGAGGAGCGCCTGAATGACGCACAGATCGAGCCCGTTATTACCCGGCCGGATGCTCCCCTGTTCTGTTTTGCAGACGGATCCCTGATGTGGCGCATTCTGGACAACCTGCTTTCCAATGCCTGCAAATATGCCCAGTGTGGCACCAGGTTATATATTGATATTACGGAGGAAGAAGGGGCTGCAGCCTTTTCCTTTAAAAATGTTTCCCATGACCGATTGAACATCAGCGTGGAAGAATTGATGGAGCGCTTTGTGCGTGGAGACAGTTCGCGTACAAGCGAAGGCAGCGGGCTGGGCCTGAATATCGCCAAAAGCCTTGTGGAACTGCAGGATGGTGAATTTCATCTGGATGTGGACGGAGACCTCTTCAAAGCAGATTTTCGAATTCCTCTGGATCGGCCTTCTTAACAATTTCTTAAACAAAACCGTTGCCGCAACTTAAAAACTGTCTGCTAAACTTGTACCATACCAAATGAAAGGCGGTTATTTATCAATGCTCGACTTGCTTGCTTCCATTTTAGGGCTTTGCTTAAAAGCATACAGCGCATACTTTGTTGTAATTGCAGCTTTTGCCTTTCGGCGAAACAAGGGCATACAACGCCATACGCCCCAGACACGTTTTGCCTGCCTGATTGCTGC
>DHDO01000113.1:21931-32377 GCA_002399435.1 Firmicutes bacterium UBA4874 | reverse complement strand
ATCTTTGTGATTCCAAATAATTGTACGGATCAAACAGAAAAGGCAGCCCGCATTGCCGGTGCAAAGATCCTTCATTGCATGGGAAGAGTGACCAAAAAAGGCGATGCACTGCATGAGGCGATTGCCTGTCTCCTGCCTCAGGACTACGACGCATTTTGTGTATTTGATGCAGACAATATAGTACATGAAGATTTCCTTGCCCGAATGAATGATGCGCTGAGCTCCGGGGTTCGCATCGCCAGAGGTGCTATGAAGGTAAAAAATCCTTATGACTCCTGGATATCCGGATGCTACGGGCTTTATTTCACACTGATGGATCTGTTTTTCAACCGTGCCAGGACAAACTGCGGCCTATCCGCCCGACTCAATGGCACAGGATTTGCCGTTCACCGGGAAGTGCTGGAGAAAATGGGCGGATGGAACACTGATACCATAGCAGAAGATGCAGAGTTCTACACATTCTGCGTCCTCCATGGGTATCAGATCTGTTTCATACCGGAAGCCATTACGTTTGATGAAGCAACGAATTCCTTTGCGGTTTCCCTTACCCAGAGGATGCGTTGGTGCAGCGGAATTATGGACGTTTCACAGAGGAAGACTCCGGAGCTGCTTTCCGCATCCGTCCGAACCGGCGGACGCAGGGCCTGGGATACCTTTATGATGATCAACGGATCGTTTGTACAGGTGGCATCCATTTTCCCTCCCCTGCTTTCATCTTTTAAAGCTGCAGATAATGGTTCCTTCCTTCCGCTCTGTGCCAGCTTCGGTGTGGGACTGGTGTTTTCCTGTCTTGGATGCATACTGCTGGCTGCGGCTCTTGCATGGATTGGGGGATACCGGGATCGGAAGATCCTGAAGACGGTTCTGTGTTACCCCCTGTTTATGTCCTCCTGGCTGCCGCTGAACGTGATCTCCCTTTTGCATCGGACAAAGGATTGGAAAGTGATTCCCCATGGTCAGAAAAATGTACGGACCAGGGATCTACTCCTTCAGGAATCCAATTATCCGCAGCACAATTACCCTCAACGTACTTATAAAAAATCCGATTATCCGCAAAAGGCGGAGCGGAGTTAAAAAAGCAGCAGCACAATGGACAGAACGGTGATATGGAAGATGACATCCTTTCCTGATTTTGTTTGATCAATATCTCGGCAGGATGTCATCTTCTTTTCCATCCTATGGTAATTTATTACTGCTTGATGACGTAAACCCACGATGCTTTCCTGACGGCGGCAAAGGCCAACCGTCCGGAACCCGCGCCGACATCGGGCACGGTTTTGCCCCTCAGGTCCGTTAGTTCAAACAATCACTCCATGCTCCATCCGCGTATGAAGTCGCATTTTTCCGCCATGACCTCCAGGGTGGCATAAACAACGAAGTCCTCCATACCCGACATTGCATAAACCTCTGCGTAGCGAATTTGTTTCGCGTCATCAGCAGTGGGGCATTTACCGGTATTTATCCAGCCCTGCCGTTTTCATCTTCCATGGACGTTTTTTCTCTGTCCACCCTTTTTCGTCCCAATAATTGATATCCGCTTCATTCCACCCGTTTTTCTGCATCAGCCGAACAATATGGAAAAATGCTTTGGTTTTTATGCCCGGCTTGATATAACCCACATTCTTTTTTATTCTATTTGCTATTGCAGTCGTCTTTTTATCAATCCGTTTCTTTAACTCAGGTTTCACGTTGTCCCATGATACTGCAGCAACAGCGACTCCATATTTATAGGTTTTCGCAACACCCCAAAAGAATGTGCTGTCAGCCATATCTCTGTTTGTACTTTTCATCCCTCTGCCAGCCGCAGTTGAAATACATACTGCCTGTTTTGCAAACATACTTTCTTCCGGGCGATGTACCATCCAACGATAACCATAGTGATCCAGAAAAGCTTTCATTGCCCCTGTAACATGATATACATACACTGGACTTGCCAGGATCATTACATCTGCCTGATCAATCGCTTCTGTAATCGGCTTCAGTTGCTCATAATGAGGGCAAAGCATCTCTGATTTTTCAAAGCAATTCGCACATCCAACACAGAATTCGTCAAAATCCTTTGGAAGGAAAAACTCTGTTATCTCACCTTTCAGCTTCTCTGCAATCATTTCTGCGATATGGTATGTTGAGCCTTTATGACTCTGCCCGTGTATCATTACAACCTTCATTCCGACTCCCTCCACAACGTATCATCATTTTCCATCCATCAGCGTTGTTCCATATAGGTATCCGCTTATATCTTACCATACTTCCTGTCGCCTCCCACATCTTTTCACAGAAAATGCGGACCTCTGCCACATACTGCGAAAATATAAATAAATGTTATTACAATAAAAAAGCCTTACCAACTCTCAACTTCATCCTAAGAATTGTAAGGCTTTTTATTTCTTAAGCTCACTTATTTATTCATATTCTATCGTCTTTATTCATATTCTATCGTCGCCGGCGGTTTACCGGTAATATCATAAACCACCCGGTTCACATGCTTTACCCCGTTGACGATCCGGTTGGACACCTTCTCCAGCACTTCATAAGGGATTCGCGCCCAGTCCGCTGTCATGGCATCCACACTGGTAATCGCCCGAAGAGCTATTGTATAATCATAGGTTCTTTCATCCCCCATGACCCCTACACTTTTTAGATTCGTCAGCACGGCAAAGTACTGCCAGATTTTCCGATTCAGTCCGGCCCGGGCAATTTCCTCCCGGAATATGGCATCGGCTTCACGCAAAATATCCAGCTTTTCCTTTGTGATGCCGCCAATCACCCGAATGGCGAGTCCCGGTCCCGGGAAAGGCTGACGCCAGACCAGCTCCTCAGGAATGCCCAGCTCTTCGCCTACCTTGCGCACCTCATCCTTGAACAGATTCCGCAAAGGCTCAATGATCCCCTTGAAATCAATATGCTCCGGCAGGCCGCCTACATTATGATGGCTTTTGATCACAGCCGCCTCCCCGATACCACTTTCCACCACATCCGGATAAATCGTCCCCTGGACCAGATAATCCACGGCACCGATCTTTTTTGCTTCTTCTTCAAATACCCGGATGAATTCCTCACCAACAATCTTCCTTTTGGTCTCCGGATCCGTAACCCCTTTCAGACGGGTCAGAAACCGTTCTTCCGCATTGACCCGGATCAGATTCATGTGAAACCGCTGCCGAAAAGCCTTCTCCACCTGATCTCCTTCGTCCTTGCGCATCAGTCCATGGTCCACAAAGATGCAGGTCAGATTGTCGCCGATCGCCTTGTGAACCAGAACGGCGGACACTGAGCTATCCACGCCACCGGACAGGGCACAAAGCACTTTTTTATCTCCGATTTGCTCCTTCAGTGCTTTTACGGATTCCTGGACAAAACTGGCCATGGTCCAGTCCCCGCTGCAGCCGCAGATGTCATACAGAAAGTTTTTCAGGATCCGATCCCCGAATTGGGTATGGGCCACCTCCGGATGAAATTGTACCCCATAGACTTTCCGGTCCGCATTTTCCATTCCCGCAATGGGACAGGCATCCGTGGATGCTATGGTACGGAACCCTTTCGGCAGGGAATCCACCTGGTACGTATGACTCATCCAGCAGACACTTTCCGGAGCTGTGTCATGAAACAGCAGACTGTCGGTATCAAACTTCACAACGGCTTTGCCATATTCCCTTTCGCTTGCCTTTGCAACGGTTCCCCCGAAATGCCGGCCGATCAGCTGCGCTCCATAGCAGATTCCCAGAATTGGGACACCCAGTTCGAACACTTCCGGATCACAGACCGGCGCATCCCTGCGGTCCACACTGGCGGGGCTTCCGGTAAAAATAATTCCCTTTGGATCCTTCTCCCGGATCCGGCCAATGGGCGTATGAAACGGCAAGATTTCACAGTATACATTCGCCTCCCGGACTCTTCGGGCAATCAGCTGGTTGTACTGTCCTCCAAAATCCAGTACAAGAACGGTTTCCTTTGACATTCCCACATTCCTCTTTTCACAAATTCACTATTCCGTTTCACATCCCGGCACTGTAGTTGGGAGCTTCTTTCGTAATATAGATATCATGGGGATGGCTTTCCTTCAGGCTGGCATTGGTGATTTGAATAAAGGAGGCCTTTGTCCGTAAATCCTGGATTGTCGGAGTACCACAATATCCCATGCCGGACCGAAGTCCGCCGAGTAGTTGAAATACTGTGTCCTTCAAAGCGCCCTTAAACGGCACGCGTCCCTCCACGCCTTCGGGAACCAGCTTTTTGGAGCCTTCCTGGAAATAGCGGTCACTGCTGCCCGCTGCCATTGCGCTTAAGGAGCCCATGCCCCGATAAACCTTGAATCTGCGGCCCTGATAGAGTTCCGTTTCTCCCGGACTTTCCTCGGTACCTGCCAGCAGACTGCCGATCATCACTGAACTCGCTCCGGCTGCAATCGCTTTGGTGATATCCCCGGAATATTTGATGCCGCCGTCTGCAATAATGGGAATGCCATACTTGTCCGCTTCCCGGGCACAGTCGTAAATGGCTGTAATCTGCGGTACACCAATACCGGATATCACTCTTGTGGTGCAGATGGATCCGGGACCTATTCCTACCTTGACGCAGTCCGCTCCCGCTTCGATCAGTGCCTTTGTTGCCTCCGCCGTCGCAACGTTCCCTGCAATCAGCTGCAGATCCGGAAATTTCCTCTTGATGGATTTTACCATATCAAGGACTCCCTGGGAATGCCCATGCGCCGTATCCACTGCAATGACATCCACTTTTGCCTGAACCAGGGCTTCGACCCGTTCCATGGTGTTCTTTGCGATACCAACTGCACCGCCGGCAAGCAGACGCCCGTTCTGATCCTTTGCAGAATTGGGATAACGAATGGCTTTTTCGATATCCTTGATGGTGATAAGTCCCTTCAGCATCCCGTTGCGGTCCACAATGGGAAGTTTCTCAATCTTATATTTCCGAAGGATTTCCTGTGCCTGAACCAGATTGGTGCCCTCAGGAGCCGTGACCAGGTTCTCAGAGGTCATGACATCCTTAATCTTTTTCGTAAAGTCCGTCTCAAAACGGATATCCCGATTGGTGATAATCCCGATCAGTTTCCCGTGATCGGTAATGGGTACGCCGGAAATGCGATACTTTTGCATCAGGTTCATGGCGTCGGACAGCAAATGATCCGCAGACAGGTAAAAGGGATCCACAATCACCCCATGCTCCGAACGCTTTACTTTATCCACCTGATCTGCCTGCTCCTCAATGGACATGTTCTTGTGGATCATGCCAACACCGCCTTCCCGGGCAACGGCAATTGCCATCCTGGCCCCGGTAACGGTATCCATGGCCGCACTTAAAATCGGTGTGTTCAGCTTGATGCTCCGTGTCAGTTGAGTGGTCAAATCCACGTCTTTCGGCAAAACATCCGAATATCGGGGGACCAAAAGAACATCATCAAACGTCAATCCTTCTTTTTGTATTAATTTCTGAATAGCAAACACTCCTTTCCTGATTGAAAACGATCCTGATTGAAAACGATCGTCCGATTCATGCAGGAACCCAAACCGGCGATATCGTTACTTATTGTATCAAAAGCAGTCCTTCGACAGGACATGCAAAATATATGAATATTAAAAATAAGCTTAACAAAAATGTCGGTTGTTGTCAAGGTAAAATCGCCCGTTCCGTCGAATTCCCACCCCTTTCAAACGAATTTTTGACGAAGACAGTCGGGCTGCCCCCCTTGTCCGGCTTCCCGATTTTTTGCTCTCTGGCGTAATAAAACAAATACTGCTGGGCCACTCCGGAAAGTTTTCCAAACTTTTCATCGGCAAAGGATCGGACCTGCCGGGCCGTTACCTTCCGCCCGATATAATAGTATTCCATCACCCGTTTCACCCATACGTCGATGGGAAAGGCCTCCGCCTTTTCCATGGAATAAAGCAACACGCAGTCGGCCACCTTATCTCCTACCCCCGCGCAGGCAAGCAGTGCCCTATGTGCCTCCGGGTAAGGCAGATCCCGGATCCCGGAAAGGGAAATCTGCCCTTCCGAAACCATACGTGCGGTCTTTGCGATATAAGGCCCCCGATAACCGCATCCACAGGCACGGAGAGATTCTTCCCCGGCCCGGGACAATGCCGCAGGGGTCGGAAAAGTATAATATGTCCGGCCTTTCCAATGGATTTCCCTTCCATATGCTTCTGACAGTTTCTCAATGATTCCCTTGATCCTTTTGATGTTGTTGTTGGCGGACAGAATAAAGGATATCAGGGTTTCCCATGGATCCTGATTCAGAACGCGCATGCCCCAGCCGTATCGGACCGCCTCTTTCAGAACCGGATCGGCGGACAGCTCTTCCCTGATCCGTCCATAATCCCGGTCCAGGTCCAGATAATGCCTCATATGGCGATCATACCAATCCGGGTCACAATGCTCCAGTACCAAGACATTGCTCCCGGCACAATAAGTCACTCTTAGGACCTGATCCTTAACCACCCCCACATATCCGTCTCCGTCCCTGTTCCAGCGAAATGCCTGTCCGCAGTCAAAAACATGTTCCGGATAAAAGTCCGTAATTCCGCTGATCCGTACTGTATCCCCATCTGATGTAACCTTCAAATCCTGTCCCCCCTGCCTTTCTTCCATTATAATGCCCTTTCCCCCAAAAATCCACAAAAAAGGACATACAAAAAACCACAGGCAACTCTTTCAAAGAATTGGGCAGCCTGTGGCTTTTTAAGCGGGCCGGACTCAGGGCATATTGCTCAGACGATCCCCTGAGCCATCATTGCATCGGCGACCTTTCGAAATCCCGCAATATTTGCGCCAACGATCAGGTTATTCTCCTGTCCGTATTTTCCGGCCGCCTCACGGACATTCCTGTAAATATTACCCATAATATGCTTCAGCCGGGTATCCAGTTCCTCAAAAGTCCAGGAAAGCCGCATGCTGTTCTGGGACATTTCCAGAGCAGATATCGCGACGCCTCCGGCATTGGATGCCTTGCCGGGAGCAAACAGGATCCTGCTTTTCAGAAATTTCTCCATTGCCTCCGGGGTGGAGGGCATATTGGCTCCTTCTCCCACTGCAAAGCAGTTATGGGCGATCAGGGATTCTGCGGATTCCCCGTCCAGCTCGTTCTGGGTGGCACAGGGCAGGGCAATATCACATGGGATGGACCAGATCCCCCTGCAGCCTTCCTGATACTCCGCATCCGGATGCACGGCAGTATATTCCCGGATCCTTTTCCGCTCGACTTCCTTGATTTGCTTTACCGTATCCAGCCGGATTCCGTCGGGATCGCGGATGTATCCATCCGAGTCGCTCATGGCCACCACCTTCGCGCCCAGCTGCTGCGCTTTTTCCACTGCATAGATAGCCACATTGCCGGAACCGGAAACCACAATGGTTTTGCCCTGGAGGGATTCTCCCTTCTCCTTTATCATCTCGTTTACAAAATAAACAAGGCCATAGCCGGTTGCCTCTGTCCGCACAAGACTTCCGCCAAACGCCGGGCCCTTTCCGGTAAGAATGCCTCCCGAAGTATTCCGTATCCGCTTGTACTGTCCATACAGATAACCGATCTCCCTGGCCCCGACTCCGATATCTCCTGCAGGCACATCCGTATCTTCCCCGATATGGCGATACAGCTCTGTCATAAAGCTCTGGCAGAAGCGCATCACTTCCCCATCGGACTTTCCCCTGGGATCAAAGTCGCTGCCGCCCTTTCCCCCGCCGATGGGAAGCCCGGTCAGGGAATTCTTGAACGTTTGCTCGAAGCCAAGAAACTTGATGATGCCAAGATTCACGGAAGGATGGAAACGAAGTCCTCCCTTGTAAGGTCCGATTGCACTGTTGAACTGTACACGAAAACCCCGGTTGACATTTACCCTGCCCTGATCGTCCACCCAGGGCACGCGAAACATGATCTGTCTTTCCGGTTCGGTCAATCGTTCCAGAAGGCCTGCACCTTCAAACTCCGGATGCTCCTCCAGCACCGGTTCGAGAGACTGTAAAACCACTTTTACCGCCTGATGAAACTCCGGTTCGCCGGGATTTCTCCGAATGACTTTTTCCAAAACACGATTGCTGTATGACATGAGAGTAAACACCTCTTCCACAAAATCAAATTGTTCTTTTCTGTTTCCTGTCTAAAAAAGAGCAATCCAATGAAAATGATCCATGCAACTTTAAATATTGCATTATGCATATTTTTCATTGTTAAGCTTCAAAAGTGATTATAACACAGCCATAATGATATTTGCAACTTGGAATCCATCATTTTTCATTACCTGTTCAGGCTTTTGCTTTTCCGGTTTCCTTCGGCGTAATTAATTTTCTCGCTTCCACATTGATGTCCAGGACATTCAGCCCGGTCATATAGGTGACGCTTTCCCGGACACATCGCTGGATCTGCGCCAGAGTCCGGTGTACCGGAAATCCATAATACGCCGATATAATAATATGAACGGAAACTCCATCCTCCCGGCTGCTGATCTCGCATCGTTGAACCCTGCAGACTCCTTCCACGTTTTGGGCACTGTAAAGGGCAATGGACTCCACAGCGGAATCCGCAATATAAAACTTGCCAAAATAACTGTAAGTGGGCCGGACCACTGTTTTCTCGGCGATTTCCTGCCTGCTCTTTCCTCTGGACCGGAAGATCCGAAGCGGATCGATGAAATAACCGGAAAAGTCCTTCCGAACCTCAAAGGTGGGTACAGGGATAATATGTTTTCCCTCTTCCTTTCGGTTTTTTTGTGCCCGACGGATATCGCGTTTTGAGGCAATATCCTCAATCCGGATCCATTCTTCGACTGGAGGAAGCTGCAGCCGCTGTGCAATCCGTTCGATCATCTTTTCGGAAGTACCAAGAATCAGAACCGAAGATGGCTTTTTCAGGCGGATGGCTTCCCTGACCTTTTCCGCATGTTCCGGATCCATGAACAACGCCCTCCGGATAGCGGAAAGCCGTGTGGCTTCCTTCTTGGCAGAGATACCCGCCAGAATCCTGGTGTCCTCGATCAGCAGGCCGTCGTCAATCACACAGGGAATTCCTCTCTCATTGGCCAGCCCAACCGCATGAAAGCTCTTTCCTGTTCCACTGGTGCCCACCAGACCATATGTCTTCAAAAGCATCCCTCCCCTGCTTCCAATGCATCCCATCAAACAGACTAAAGTTTCTTTCTATTTTTCCTCCTGATTCCGGCGATATTTGCACAGGGACTGCAAAAAACAATTCTCACAATCCGGCTTCCTGGCTTTGCAGACCCTCCGTCCATGATAAATCAGCCAATGATGCGCACGGGACCATTTCTTCTTCGGAATGTTCTCCATCAGCTGCTTCTCCGTATCCCGAACATTGTCGGCATCTGCCAGGCCCAAACGGTTGGAAACCCGGAATACATGGGTGTCCACAGCGATGGCATCCTTTCCAAAGGAGTTGCTCAATACGACATTTGCCGTCTTTCTCCCCACCCCGGGCAGGGACGTCAGGGACTCCATATTATCCGGCACCCGTCCTCCGTATTGCTGCATCAGGATCTTACAGGTCTGTATGATATTTTTACTTTTGGTCCGGTAAAATCCACAGCTATGAATCTTCTGCCCCAGCTCCTCCGGTGTCAGGGCAGCCATCTCCCTGGGACCGGGATATTCCTGAAACAATCCCGCTGTGACCTTGTTCACCTGCCTATCCGTACACTGGGCTGACAGCATGGTGGCAATCAACTGTTCAAAGGGATTGGTAAAGTTCAGCGCCGAAACGGCACCGGCATAGTGCTGCTCCAGCAACTCCAATATTTTTCTGTGATTTTTCCTGTCATTTGAATCCATTGCATTATCCATTCTTTCCATGCTCTGCTAAAATATCCACAATCAAAACAATCATAACAATCATAACAGCCAAGCACGATCTCCTGTCGTATTATACTATACGGACAGATTGAAGTCCATGAAGGAAACAATCCTACTATACCCGAATATACCTAAGAAAAACAGATTTCAATCAGGATCCTCCAAATCTGCTCTCCATCGTCCGCCGATATACACGTGAAAAACAGATTTCAATCAGGATCTTCCAAATCTGCTTTCCATCGTCCGCATTGGGAAACATTACATGGCCCGGACTAGTTGACATAATTGTTTGCACATGTTACGATTTTGTTACTAAATCATTACATGAACGTAATGGTCAATAGAGAAAGCGAGGGAAAACCTTATGAAGAAAAAAATCAAGACACTGCTTCTCCTTTCAACCGTTCTGGCTGTTCTGCTGGTTCCGCTGCAGGGGGCTTTGGCAGCAGGTACTTCCGGATGCCGGAATACCGGTAACACACGCATCGTCTCCATGTGGAAGGGATTCTGCAACCGGCTTACTTACACCATTTCCAATGGATGGAAATTGATCCCGATGAGACACAATCCTTCCAACTGCATAGAACCGACACCCGGCTCAACAGCAAAGCCAGCTCCGGCTCCCAC
>DHDO01000113.1:0-21751 GCA_002399435.1 Firmicutes bacterium UBA4874 | reverse complement strand
AAGCCTACACCGGCTCCCACTGCAAAACCCACGCAGAACCCGGGACAGTCTTCCGGTTATCAGCTGAGCGCAGAAGAACAGAAAATGATTCAGCTGGTCAACCAGGAACGTCAGAAAGCCGGTGTGTCTCCCCTGACAATCGATCCGGAGCTCAGCCGGGTTGCCAGGATCAAGTCCCAGGATATGAAGGACAAAGGCTACTTTTCCCATACCTCTCCCACATATGGAAGTCCTTTTGATATGATGAAGAGCTTCGGCATCACATACCGTGCGGCAGGTGAAAACATTGCCCTGAACAGCAGCGTGGAAGGTGCCCATACCAGTTTGATGAATTCGGAAGGACACAGGGAAAACATCCTGAACTCCAGCTTTACCCATATCGGAATCGGGATTGTGGACGGCAGATATTACACTCAGATGTTTATCGGAAAATGAGGAAATGAAGCAAAAATGAAAGAGTTGAAATTCTATCCAGCTGACCGGAATGAATTTCAACTATCACAAAGGGAAACCGTATAATCGGTTTCCTTTTTTTTCAGCCTGCAGTGCAAAACTTCATGCCCTTTGCAAACTACCTCCATAACTTGCTGCTGCCCTATATGGGGATGCGGGTGATGAGGGTATTGGCGCCCGTTCTTGCCACACGATAACAGCCAATGACAGGAGGGTTATACTGCCTGCACAACGGAAGGACTCGCCCGGTCATATAAGGTGAAAACCGGAGGGACAAACCACAGCCCACTGCAACTTCCTTTGGGGTAGACATCACCTGAGTCGGGATACCTTGATCCTGAAGAATCTGGGCAAAATGAAGGGCATGCTGTCTGGAACGAAACGACAGGATGTCAAACGTTTCCTGATAGGGCATTTGCTTCACTCCTTTGGTTCTATAATATTCCCTGATTTAATATATTGGTTGGGAAAGAAAGTTGTTACAATATATAATTGGGGGAAATACCATGATATATATGGACAATGCCGCGACAACCTGGCCAAAACCACCGGCTGTCTGCCAGGCGGTAACGGAATGCATGGAGAAATATGGAGCGAACCCGGGCAGATCCGGACACAAAATGGCTGTTCAGGCTGGTCAGATCCTGCTGTATGCCCGGGAAATGCTCTGCGAGTTGTTCCATCTGAGCGATCCCTTCCGGATCATCTTTACCTATAATTGTACGGACAGTCTCAATCTGGCCATCAAGGGCATGGTGACTCCGGGAGATCACGTAATCACTACATCCATGGAGCACAATGCCGTTGCCAGGCCGTTAAAAAAGCTGGAAAAGCAAGGCCTGGAGCTGACCTTTGTACAGTGCAGCCCGGAGGGAGTCCTGGATCCGGAGGATATCCGAACGGCAATCCGGCCCAACACCCGTCTGATTGTCACCGCCCACGCCTCCAATGTTACAGGCGCCATTCTTCCGATTGAAGAAATCGGAAATATTGCCAGGGATCATGGAATTCCCTATCTGGTGGACGCAGCCCAGACTGCCGGAATCCTTCCCATTGATCTGTCCGCCCTGCCGGTGGATCTGATGGCCTTTCCGGGTCACAAGGGCCTGCTGGGTCCGCAGGGAACAGGCGGCCTGTACATCCATCCGGATATAGAGCTTGACACGGTCCGGGAAGGCGGCACCGGAAGTCAGTCCGAGAGCCTGGATCAGCCGGATCTGATGCCGGATAAATATGAATCCGGAACGCTGAATACTCCCGGCATTGCCGGATTGGCAGCCGGTGTGAAATATATACTGGACCAGAGTCCATCCAAACTGCTGGCCCGGGAACAGCGATTGGAAAAGCTCTTTCTGGAAGCCCTCTCACATATCAGCGGAATCAAAACGTATCAGCCTTCCGGAAAAGGCAAAACCGGTATCGTATCCGTCAATGTTGGGGAAAAGGATTCGTCCGAAGTCTCCAATCTGTTGGATGAACGCTATGACATTGCAACCAGAGGCGGTCTTCATTGCTGTCCGCTTGCCCATGAAACCATCGGTACCCTGAATCAGGGCACGGTACGTTTCAGTTTCGGTATTTTCAATACTTTGGAGGAAGTAAAACAGTGTGTCCGGGCGTTGTACGAAATCAGCCGGAGTGGCTGACCGGTTTTCCAGGAGGCACGCATTCCACAATTCTTCTCCAATCTTCGGCTTTTGCTGTCCCGGCTTCCACTTCCCCAGGGAAATCTTCCTCATTAGGGAAGTTCTCTCCGCTGTAGGATGTCTCCTTACTGACAGTTCTCAGAACCAGTTCATCCGCCATTTTGCAGGCTGTTTCCTTTGGCAGCCCCATGGAAATCCCCATGGACAGGCCCGCCAGGAACACGGCCTGTGTATCGGTAAAATTGAGTCGGATGACATCGTTCCCCCGGTATTTGGATAAATCCTTTCCGCTTGAACCAATGAGGACAGGGATTTCCCTGGGTTCGCAAATTTCCCGGACGGCACATAGCAGTCCTTCCGAAACGATGCCCCTTTCGTAATCCAATATCATTACAAGACAGATATCGTCTGCTATCAAGGTCACCAATCGCAGAACATCATAAAAGATACAGGATGTAAATTCCCGTGTACGTTCCCCGTTCCGGAGAACAACAGACAGCTCCCCGGCGGCATTCCAAAGGTTTCCCGCTGTACACCAGGAATCACCCACTCCCAGAATAGTGGGAATGTTCTTTCGACTCAGTATCTTCCGAATCCTTTCCCCTTCTTCATCCTTTCCAACCACACCGGCCAGGGTAACTTTCCCGCCTATGTTTCTGATATTTGCAGCCACACTGGCTGCTCCTCCGAGGCAGCAGATCATTCCGTCCGGCTTCGGCATCGATGCATGGATCCTCTGGCACAGGTCTGTCTCCCGGCTCATCATATATTGGTCCAGCATAATATCACCGATTACCAGTATCTCATGCGGAGATCTGCGTTCTCCCGTCATCCTGTTCCGATTTACCATGAAAATCCTCCCATAAAGAATAAGTGATAGGATTGATTCCTGTAAAACAGCAAAAAGATGGAAAGCGGGAGGAAACGAACCTCCTCCCGGTTAAATACCCATGGACTTCCGAATATTCAATATTCCTTTCCCCTGTGCATATTTACTTACATTCATTTGATAAGCATTTTTCATCAAAGCTTCTTTTACCTCAGACGGCGTCATTTCCGGATTTTTCCCGAGAAGCAGGGCAGCTGCGCCGGAAACAACCGGCGTTGCCACAGAGGTACCTGACATGCTCTTATAAGGTATTTTCAGGGCTTCCGGCCGGCGGGAGCCGGTATATTCCAGATCCGCGTCCGGCGCAGTAATGCCTACACCAGGTGCCACGATATCCGGTTTTACGAGATTTCGGTTCACAGGGCCCCGGCTTGAAAACTCTGCTATCTTATCGTCTTCGTACTTCGGGGTTCGATTATCGTCCACCGCTCCGACCGTTAAGATGAGCGGGCTTACGCCCGGAGTGGCTATGGTATTTTGACTGGGACCGGCATTTCCTGCCGCCGCAACTACTACAATCCCTCTTCTCCAGATTTCTTCAACTGCCGCCGCAAGAGGATCCATCCGGGAACCGGAAGGCTGTGCACCCAGGGAAAGTGACAGCACCTTTATTTTGTATTCCTTCTGATGATCTGCGACCCATTGCATACCTGCCAGAATATCGGATGAATTGCCGGAGCCGTTCTTATCCATGACCTTCACTCCGATCAGGCTGGCCTCCGGTGCAATTCCCTTGTATTTGCCGCCGGATTCATACCCACTTCCTGCTGCAACGCCGGCAACAAAGGTGCCATGTCCGTTGTCATCATAAGGGGACAATTTGTTGTTTACAAAGTCCTTAAATGCTATGATCCGGTTCCTTGGTCTTATGAAATCCTGATGTGGGTAAATACCGGTATCCAATATTGCAATACCGACACCCTTCCCTGTATATCCTGTATTATTGATTGCTCTGGCCCCAACCTCCTGGGCGGCTACGTTTAAAAGTGAGCTCATCTCAATATCATCTGAAATATACTGGACGACATCCGCCCTTGCTGTATCTTCCAGCTTCACGCCTTCTATCACAACAGCATAAGCATTGATGAAAGGAAGATCATATTTTATCTCCACGCCTTTGCTTTCCAGATACTTCTTGCAGCTGTTTGTTTCCTCTTCCTTCTCTTTGGAAAACACAATGGCGGAAATACTGCTCAAGCCTAAAGTCCTGGTCTTTTTAAGCAGTCTGCCATCTATCTTTTCCCTGCCCTTACTTCTGTTTCCAAACGGAAAAGGCAGCATTACCATTCCTGACAGACTCTTCAAGGATATCCCCCCTTTCTTCCTACTTGATATATCTTATGTATATCAAGGCGAGGATGTTAAAGGGGAATTCTCATTTTATCCTTTCTACAGCTCGCGGATCAGTTTTTGTATTTTCCTCCTTTGCTCATTATTCAGCATGGGCTGAATCGTCCGGAGCATCTGCTCCGCCTTCCCTGGTGTCAGGCCACCCTCCCCGGAACGGATCATCCGGGCCAGTTCCCTTACTATTTCATCCTCTGATTTTCCACGCATCTGCCGGGCTATCTGCGACATTCGATTCATATCCTGGGTATTGAACTCCATACTATCCCTCCTTTGAATTCATTCCTTTCCATCTATACCATCCTATTCGTAACACTTGCAATTGACACAGAAAATAAGGATCTGCAATGGGAAATGGTTTGCAAATCGTTTTTTAAAGCTGCACAACATAAGAAAAATTGCGTATGATAGATAAGGATAATTGTTTCTATCATTGTGAGGAGGGATACGATGATTCAGAGAATCAATGATTCCGCTTATAACAGAAAATCGCCTCAACAATTCATACCAAGGCGGGATCTTTTCCCCGATGCAGAACCATCGCTGTCGGGCAAATCCACAGAAGATAAAAAGCAGTCCGACAGGAAGCCCACCAAAAAGGAAAGCGGGAAAAGTTCATCCACCTCGGCACAGCAGGCAAGGGAACCATCGATACATACAAACAGGATTCCGGTGGAGGAAAGCGAACCCCTGCCCTTGCAGCAACCCTTACAGCCGGTGAGGAAGCAAAGCCAGACATTTATTCCCCCAATCACATTTTTCCTTCTTTTGATTGGCGGGTTCCTGTTATGGCCGAGAGTGAAAAAAGCGCGGACCCAATGGACTTACGATATGGAATCCATGGAATCCGCCTTTAAGAGCCTGCTGGACAATCCGAAGAGCATAGAAATGCTACATGCGATTTGCCCTTTTTTGGAGGAACAGCAGCAGGGTGCCGTTTACACCATTACAGGGATTCTGGATGCACTGAGTTCCATTCGGAGTATCCTGAGCCATACCCGTCCGCAAAAAAGCTGGAATAGTGCAGTATATGTCCCGTCTGATCCCGATGCAAAAAAAATAGAGCTTATGAAGGCAATGAAGCCGTATGTTGATCCGGACAACCAAAGAAAGCTGGATCAGATCATAGGAACCTATAATACAGTGGATCAGTTGAACCAGAATATCCGGGATTATCAAAACAGACATTCCATGACCAGCGGGCAAAATACGGCTCCCGCAGAATCCCTGGGGGAAATTCTTAGCATCATCCGGCCCATTCTGCCTCAGGAATTCGGGGAGAAAGCCGGTCAGCTCATGCAAATCCTGAAAATAGCACAAACGATGGAGTCTGCCAACAAAGAAACTAAAAAAGAGGAGAAAGAAAAAGAAGACACAACGAACGGGAAACAGCAAACGGATGTCCCGCCCTCCGCACCAATGAATGATAAGCAGAAGGAATCCATGGAAATGATGCTCCGGATGGCTCAGCTGCTGGCACAGACAAAGGATTCCTCCGGCACCGGGTCCGATGCAAATCCCGGTACGAAGTCCGAAAGCCCGGAAAAGACAGAATAAGGCCGCAGGATACAATACCTGCTGCCTTACCTCCTTTTTCCTACTTTTCCCGGACCGATTTTCTTAAGACAGTCAGAATTTCAACCGCCAGGACTCCTCCAATCCCTGCAGTAACCAGCTGTGGCCAGCTGAATTGAACGGAAAGTGCCGCGCGCATTTTATCCGGCGCATTGGGCAGGAAAAACGGCAGGACGATCTTCACCACACCAAGGTACAACGTGATGAATTTCAGCACAGCACCGGTGACGATGGCCAAAATCGGATTCCTATTATACAGAAGAGATGCCATCACCACCAGAACGAGATTGCCAAGGGCAATGGGTACCACCAGAACAGGGACTGGCGTAAATCCCTGAATCAGTGCGATAACGGGAGCGACAACGGCAATGATCAGTCCTCCACTGATTCCCGTCATAACAGCTGCAACAATAAGACACAGATTCACAAGGGAACCTACGACAATCTGGCTGATATTGGCAGGCATGGCGGGAATCCACAGCCGCAGCGATTGAAACACCACGGTCAATGCCAGCAAAATAGCTGTCCTGGAAATCCATCGAATTGATTTGTTCATAACGATTTCACCTCCTTTCCATCAGATTCCCTGATTTTCATAACAAGTACCGTTACATCATCGATCATTTGATTGCCCCCCAATATTGCCTGATACAGATCCAGCAGGTAGCCTGCCGTTTCTTCCGCAGTCTTGTTCTTCATTCCTTTCAGGAACTCCATCAGATTGGGCTCATCGAATTGATCCGGCTTCTTCCGGTCAATTTCAATCAGCCCATCCGTAAAGAGCAGAAGGCTGTCTCCTTCCTCCAGCTGGATTTTCCGATTCTCATAGGAAGGGCTTACAATCTCTGCCAGCTTACAGATTGGCAGACCTACAATGGGGACCGGCCGGACTTCCCCGCTTTTCTCCAGAACGAGGGGAGAAACATTCATTCCCGCAGAACAATAAGTCAATACCCGGCTCTTTAAATGATAGATTCCATAAAAAAGCACGGTATAGGTTTCCTCGGGGAACGGCATCCGATTATAGGTATAATAGAGATTATTCAGAACCTGCTTGGGAGACAGCACCCGGATACGCCCGTCGTCATATTCCCTGCGGACATGAATGTTCTGATTAATGAAGACGGTGATCATGGCAGCGGAGACGCCATGGCCTGCCACGTCGCCGATCAGAACCCCCACATTTTCATCATCCAGCCGGTATACATTGTAGAAATCGCCGCCGATTTTTTCACAGGGCATGTAGCTGGCGTAAAATTCAAGTCTCTCTGCCATGGGAAAGCTGACAGGCAGCAGCGCACTCTGAATATGTCTGGCATCGTTCAGATCCTTTATCAGCTTTTCATTGGCCGCTGTAATTTCTTTCGTCCTCTGCTCCACCTGATCTTCCAGACCGTCTGCATACTGGCTCAGCTTCTGCTCTGTCTTATGTAAAGCACGATAGGGCTTCTGAACATTTAATACAAACTTTGCCTTAAACAAGAAATAATAGGCGACAATTTTATAAATATGTCCCAACAGATTATAGGAATCATATACATTGTAGTACTGCGTAAATGCCAGTTCACTGAAAATACTCAGCAAAATCGAAAGAATGACGTATCGGTATCCTTCCTCCCCCTTCTCCCATCTGTAAATCCGATAAAAAAGCCCCAGACTGATCAAAAAGACGGCGATAATCAGATACTCCAGATGGATCTTCAGGGGGGTCAGTCCCTGCCCCTCAATAAACAGGGGTGGAACCCGATCCAGCCGGTAGGTCAGGAGATAAAGAAGGATTCCGCTGTAAACCAGGGAAGCTGCAGCACAGAGCCTTCGGCTGACCCTTGTGGTTTTGTCCCGTACCAGGCCGGCAATGAGCATCCCAATACAGGAAGTGAGACGGGCAGCAATCCAAAAGGACGTTGCCTTCGATACGGAAGGCGGAGTCAAAAACCTTGGCATGCCATTGTAGCCAAGAGTATGGAAAAGATCCAGCAGGCCAACCGCCAGAAATGTACATGAGAAAATGAGCGTCCGCAGGCGCCTGCAGCGCTCAAATGTATAATAGGCAATTAAAAAAATACAAAAGGACATAACGATACTCAGAAGCTCCAGGCAAATATGAATGGTCAGAAAATCGTCCATATGAAAAACATGATACAGGTATGGATTCAGCCACCATACCAGGCCATACAGAACAGCCGAAAAAAGAAAGACAGCAAGAAAAAGAAAGCGGTCCTTCCGAAATCTCTGAGTCCCCATAATCCCCCTCCGATATTTCTTCCTTTACAATATTAGATTATAACATAAAATACCCAGATCATACAATTTCCCTATAGATGAATTTGCTTCCTTGTTTCCCCTTCCACCTTTCCGACACCATAACCAAGGGAAAAGCTCTGCATCATTCCCCCGGCGATAAAACCAATCAGCAGAGCCTTTTCCTCCCTGCTCAGTCCGATGTCGCCGGCCACCATGAATTCCCCGGCCTTTTCTTCGGCAATCAGGTGAATCGCCTGTTTTGTTCCCATATAGGGACCATTCAGTTTTCGGTTGGCCTCAATGGTATATTCCTTGATCCGATCTCCGGTCCGCAATGGATACACCTCTTTCGTACAAGCTAGTTTAATGATTCCCTGAGGCTTACATTTTATACCTGATTTTACAATGCGTTTGTACGAAAGACTTGTCACAAGGAGATTATTCCTGAAGGAATTTGGCCATCAGCACTTCATCCACCCATTGGTTTCTGAAATAAAACTGTTCCTTTCGGCAGCCTTCCACGAGAAAGCCCATTTTACGATACAGAGAAATGGCACGGGTATTGGTGGAAAATACACTGAGACACAACTTATGATAATTCCTTTCCTTTGCCCAATCCATCCCGTAGGCCAAAAGAGAGAACCCAATTCCCATGGACCGCGCTTCTTTTATCACATGGATCCCCAGAGTGCAAAAATTTCGGGACTTTTGCGACATTCCCCCTGCAAAAACAGCAATTCCCCCGACGATCCGATTATTCAAAACAGCAACTCCAATCAGATTCCTGGAGTGATCCAGATACCGGATCATTTTTTCCTGCTCCGGGACGGACCGCACTGCATGGTCTTCCAGAAAATAGATCCCTTCCTGACATACCTCCTCCAGGGTCTCCAGAAATGCAGCGGCATCTTCCGGATAGGCCGGCCTTATCACCAGATTTTCACCGGTGCCTGTCATCGAATGCAAGGACTTCCACATGGCATGGACTCCTCCCGTCAATTACAGAATGTGTTTTTCAATTATTCTACAAAGGAAGCATACATTCCTGTATGCTCTGCAATTCGTTCCCAAAATGTGAAATCTGCCGGCTGCCTATGCCGCCCAATGCCGCATGAAAACAAGGTGAAAGGACATACGAATATAAAAAGGGCACCATAAAGGCGCCATGGGTTTTTATTCCTCTTCTTCAGAAAAGTTATTCTCTATCAGCTTGCCGATCTTGTACAGAGCCGCAACTTCATCAGGACCGCTTACCTGGATCTTTATCCTGGCTCCCTTGAAGATCCCCAGGGCCAATACAGACAAAAGGCTTTTAGCATTTCCTGTTTTATCGTCCCGGATAATGCTGACATCCGACGTAAAGCTGCCTGCTGTTTTGATCAACATGGCAGCAGACCTGGCATGCAGTCCGGTTTCATTCTTAATGATAAATTCCTTTTCAATCATGTTTCCCCACTTCTCCGTTCTAATTCGTATTAGATAAAGTAACCGGCAGGTATCGGTTCCTGATTTGCCCCAGTCCAATCCAGCCTGATGATCATTTAAAATTATTAGGTATATTGTACATGATTTTTGCAAAAAGGGCAAGTTCTACTTGACAATTCTTTCGTATTTAGCAATAATAAGTCTGAGGATAAGCAGCTTCGACGGGAAGGAGTAGGATCTGTCCCTTGTCAACAGAGAACCGGGGAGGGTGGAAACCCGGCGGCAGGCAGATAGGAAGGCATCCCCGAGCTGTAGGAAAAAGAGGATCCCTGTATGGGGATCAAAAAGGGTGGAACCGCGGAAGATCAGTCTTTCGTCCCTTTATGGGAGGAAGGGCTTTTTTATTGCCAGGAAAGGAGACAAAGATATCGATGGAAAACAAGATGGAAAAGCTGATCGCTCTGTGCAGGGGGCGGGGCTTTATTTACCCCGGCTCGGAAATATACGGCGGTCTGGCCAACAGCTGGGATTATGGCCCGCTTGGAGTGGAATTCAAAAACAACGTGAAACGGGCCTGGTGGAAAAAATTCATACAGGAAAGCCCGTACAATATCGGCATGGATGCTGCCGTGCTGATGAATCCAAAGACCTGGGTGGCATCCGGTCATGTGGGTAATTTCAATGATCCGCTGATGGACTGCAGGGAGTGCAAGGCCCGGTTCCGTGCAGACCAGTTAATCGAAGAGGACATGATGAAAAAAGGTCTGCCCGACGGCACAGCGGATGGATGGTCCAATGCAAGGATGGAGGAGTATATCAGGGAAAACCATGTTGTCTGCCCGGAGTGCGGCAAATCCAATTTTACTCCCATCCGTCAGTTCAACATGATGTTTAAAACCTGGCAGGGAGTAACGGAAGATTCCCGGTCGGAACTGTATCTCCGGCCGGAAACCGCTCAGGGCATCTTCGTAAACTTCAAGAACGTTCTGCGCTCTTCCAGAAAAAAGATCCCATTTGGAATCGGCCAGATCGGAAAGGCATTCCGGAATGAGATTACACCCGGGAATTTTACCTTCCGAACCCGGGAATTTGAACAAATGGAGATGGAGTTTTTCTGCAAGCCGGGAGACGATATGGAATGGTTTCATTACTGGAAGGAGTTCTGCAAAAACTGGCTTCTCGATCTTGGGTTATCCGGGGAACATATCCGGCTGCGGGATCACGAAAAGGAGGAACTGTCCCACTACAGCAAGGCGACAACGGATATTGAGTACCGCTTTCCGTTTGGCTGGGGAGAATTATGGGGGATTGCAGACCGTACAGACTACGACCTGAAGCAGCACGCAAAATACTCCGGGGAAAGTCTGAACTATCTGGATCCCACCACCAATGAACAATACGTTCCTTACTGCATTGAGCCTTCCCTCGGGGCAGATCGGGTTGCTCTTGCTTTCCTGAGCGAAAGTTATACAGAAGAGACGCTGGATAACGGAGACAACCGCGTCGTCATGAAGCTTCATCCCGCCCTGGCCCCTTATCAGGCTGCCATCCTGCCGCTCACCAAAAAACTTCGGGAACCCACAGAAGCTCTATACCGCAAACTGGCAGGAAAACTCAACGTGGAATATGATGAAATCGGCAGCATTGGAAAACGGTACCGCAGGGAAGATGAGATTGGAACACCCTTCTGCATCACCGTGGACTTTGACACGATAAAGGATAATACCGTAACCATAAGGGACCGCGACACCATGAAACAGATCCGCCTTTCCACCAACGAATTGATCGGCTGGCTGGAGGAAAAAACAGCTTTTTAGCAAATACCGGATTCCTCCCATCTCTGCAGGTGGAAAGAGGGACCAACAAAGTATATAATATAGTTTGTAACCCGAAAAGGAGAGGGAATGCCGAAACGTCATTCCCTCTCCTTTTCTGCTGCAAATCTGCACTTTTCCCTGTTCCCCGGACTGCCTCATTCTCTGCGCAGTCTGCTTACTCAAACTTCCTTAATGGCTTCCGTAGGACAATTTTCGATAGCCTCCTGGACCGAATCCTCCAGTTCCGCCGGAACATCCTCCTCTATGGCCTCTGCCTTCTCGTCATCGCCCCAATGAAATACATCCTCGCAGGTGCTGATACACAGCCCGCAGCTGATGCACAAATCCGGATCCACATGTGCTTTCAAAATAATTCCTCCTCATATTGTCGTGTTGGAGTTTCCACCAGGAAACTTTCTCTTGTTACTCATAATGCATATAAAACTATATTACCCCAGCCCAGTATGGATTAAACCATTTTTACAAAATTTTTAACTCTGCCGTACAGGGCATCGTCCACCTCAGCCACCATCCGAACACCGTCTTCCATAAACTCCTCCTCAAGAATATTGCCTTCCTCATGGAGCAGGGATCGGATCGTCCCCTGGTCATAGGGCACAACCAGCTGCAGATGATGGGTCTGTCCCGGCAGGTTTTCCCGGATCAACGCAAGAAGCTCCTCCAGTCCCTCCCCATTGCGGGCGGAAAGGAATGCCTGCGGTTTTTCAACGGGAAGCATAGCTGGATCCGTTACGGTATCCATTTTATTGTATACCGTAATGATTTTCTGGGATGCTCCCAGCTCCCTCAGGACCCGGCGCACCACCGCCGCCTGCTCCAGCAGGTTCGGCGAACCTGCATCCACAACATGCAGCAGCAAGTCTGCCTTTACCACTTCCTCCAAAGTCGAATGGAAAGCCTCCACCAGATCATGAGGCAGTTTATCAATGAAGCCCACGGTATCAATCAGAAGGAACCGCCGGCCGTCCGGCAGGCTGATTCCCCTGGAAACCGGATCCAGCGTGGCAAACAATTTGTCTTCCACCAGGACGTCACTGCCGGTCAGGGCATTGAGCAGCGTGCTTTTTCCGGCATTGGTATAGCCGGCAAGAGCGACAATGGGGATCCTGTGTTTTTCACGTTTTGCCCGCAGGGCACCTCTCCTTGCCTGGACCTTTTCCAGCTCCCCTTCAATTTCATGAATTCTCCTGTGAATATGACGCCGATCGGTTTCCAGCTTTTTCTCCCCCGGCCCTCTGGTGCCAATGCCGCCTCCCAGACGGGAAAGAGCAATTCCCATGCCCATCAGCCTGGGAAGACGGTATTTGAGCTGGGCCAGTTCCACCTGCAGCTTACCTTCCCTTGATACGGCATGTCTGGAAAAGATATCAAGGATAAGCGCAGTACGGTCAATTACCCTGACTCCCAGTATATCTTCCAGATTTTTGATCTGAGCCGCGGAAAGTTCATCATCCGCTATCACCAGATTGGCATTCCGGGACTGACACAAAAGTGCCACCTCAGATGCTTTTCCCCTTCCGATATAAGTGCCCGCTTCCGGTGCCTTCCGGTTTTGCGTGGTTTTGTACAACACTTCTGCACCGGCCGTCCATGCCAGTTCCTCCAGTTCATTGAGCGAAGCAAGCCCTTCTCCATGGTCGTCCAGGCCGATAAGAACCGCCCGTTCATCTTCCTCCGTCGAGGGACGAACCGCCGCAGGAATGCCGATCAGCGGATCCCGCCTCCGGATCTCCCGCATCAGGGCCGGACCACAAAGCTCCTCCACAGGGACAGGCCCGTAAATCACGTAAGGCTCTTCCGATTCCCCGGGAGGATTCAAAAAGGCCGTATAGCAGTCCGAAAATGCCCCGTCCCGGACCCCTATGGCAGTTATGGCATCAAACCGCATTTTCCAGAGGGAATTCAGATCCACCCGGGACAGCCTGCCGCTGCCGTTGGGATGGGTATGGATGCATCGGATTCCGCTCAGGCGCGTCTCACTTCGCCGCAGTCCTTTGTCGGGCAGGGAGACCTGATCATGTTCTCCCATGGAAACATCCAGAATCTCTCCTCTGCGGCTCAAATAAACGGATATCTCACGATTGATCTGACCGGTCCATTCACAAAGCAGCCGGATCAGTTCCTCAGAAAGATAATCTTCCCTGTCCACTGATATTTCGTTTATACTTTCCAATCGGGATAGAATGTGTTTGGATAATCCCGTTGTATTCCCATTGATCATATTACATCCCTCCTTTCTGCTGAATCTTACTTAGCCGCTTGCCTGTATCATACCCGATTTCCCGAAAAACCTCAAAGGATTTTCCGGTTATAATCAAACTTTCGCTTTCTCTAAAAATTCCTTCATGCCGGCTGTATCCAGGCAATTCAATATGTCCTTTTTTTCACACCAGCCTTTGCGGGCGACCGTTGTGCCAAACCCCGTATTGGAGATCTCGGATACACTGTGAGCGTCCGGATTAATCATCAGACGAATTCCCATTTCCTTTGCTTTTTTGCACCAGCGCCAGTCCAGATCCAGCCGATGGGGATTGGCATTGATCTCTATCACGATTTCCTTCTCCGCCGCCTTCTCCAGAATACGTTCCATATCCAGTTCATATCCGTCCCGGGACAGAAGCAGTCTGCCCGTCGGATGCCCCAGAATAGTGGTATGCGGATTATCCAGCACTCTCAAAATTCGATTGGTCATGCTGCTCCTGTCCATCCGAAAATTTGAATGGACGGATGCAATCACAAAATCAAAACGATTCAGAAAACCATCCGGATAATCCAGGGATCCATCCGGAAGAATATCGGATTCGATGCCCCTGAAAATATGGAAATCCTCCCATTCCGCATTGAGCTTATCAATCTCTTCCTGCTGCCGGATAACATCCTCTTCCTTCAGGCCACGGGCATAATAGGCAGAACGACTGTGATCGGATATTCCCATATAGTGATATCCCTGTCTATGCGTCCCTTCCGCCAGAGCCGCCAGAGTATCGCTGCCATCACTGTACCGGCTGTGCAGATGAAAGATTCCCTGAAGGTCCCTGCTTTCCACCAACATTGGCAGCCTGCCCTCCAATGCCGCTTCGATTTCTCCCGTATCCTCCCGTAATTCAGGAGGAATATAGGACATTCCCAAAGCCTGGTATATCTCTTCTTCGTTTGCACAGGAAATCCTCTCTTCGTCTTCTCCGCGGAATAAGCCGTATTCATTCATTTTCAGATCCATGGACTTTGCCAGATGCCGCAATCTGGTGTTATGCTCCCTGCTTCCCGTAAAATGCTGAAGGGCATAAGGATATTGTTCCGGAGATACCACCCGCAAATCCATGGCAATTCCTTCCTTCAGCCGGACACTGGTTTTGGTCTCCCCCTGTCCGGTAACATCCGCCACATCCGGCAGGGATACAAAATACTTCATGACGTCCTCCGGTTGGTCGGAAGATGCCAATATATCAATATCCTTGACCGTTTCCCGGCTTCTGCGCAGACTCCCTGCAATCTGCATCGATTGAACCTGCGGACAGTCCTTCCCCTTCTTCAGGATGGAATAGGCCACTTCACCGGCTTCGGAAAGCAAATACCGATCGGCTCCGGTACGGGCATGGGCAATCCCCTTCATAATATTTTGCTGCGTCTTTTCCCCAAATCCGGGCAGATCCACCAGACGATTTTCCCGGCATGCATATTCCAGCTCCCCGATGGTGGTGATTCCAAGTGTGTCATAAAGGGTACGAACTTTTTTGATGCCCAGACCCGGAATCTTCAAAAGCTCGAACAAGCCGGATGGAAACTCCGCTTTCAGGTCTTCATAATATTTTAAATGACCAGTTGTCACCAATTCGCTTATTTTTTGTTCCAAGGCCTTTCCAATGCCCCGGACGCTACCCAGTCTGTTTTCCTGAACCAGAGTTTTCAGATCCTCATCCAGGGACTCCACAGCTCTGGCCCCATTTTCATAGGCACGGGTTTTAAACGGGCTTTCCCCTTTCCATTCCAGATAAAAGCCAATTTCATTCAGGATATCTGCTACGATATGTTTGTCCAATCCATCCGCTCCTTCTTTCAGGATATCGGAATCCCATTCAACTTTCGGTCCTTATTTATTATAAACGGATTTGTCCTGTCTCACTCAGCAAAACTCCAATCAGCTTTAATCGACCACTGTACAGCCTTCTTTACAGTTTTGAATTCTGATGGCATATATGGTTGCCACATAGTAATAATTTCCTCCGATATCCAGTTTTATACCAATTAAAGCGTTTTCATCCATAACCTTGACAATTTCCACCGAATTTCCGGTTTCGTTCGGAATGACTCCCCCCGAAATATTGATAGAAACATGTGGCGCCTTCCTCTGATATTCGTTCTGCAATGGAAAATTTTCGGATTCATGCCGCGGGCAGAAAGAGCATAGAATAGTATTATAATATGGAAAGGACTGTTTCAGACGGGATGGTTTGTTTATATGTATCATGGAGCTGATCGGTGGGAAAATCCGTAGGGATTGATCCTGAAGTATCGTATCGTTGCACCATGGAAGTGAGTGGGAGTGATTGAATGAAGATCTGTCATAAGGAGGATACGGTTTATATTGAACTGGAAGGGGATGTTTCCTTCAGCAACGCACAGGAAATTCGAAAAACCATTATAGAAAATCTATTGCCTTCCGATCAGAAAGCCATCGTCAATTTATCCAGGGTGGATTTTATGGATAGCTCGGGTCTCGGCTTATTCATCACATTGCTGAAAAGGATGAAAGGGCGGGGCGGAAAGTTGATTCTGGAACATCCCCAGTTGGGGATACAGAAATTTATGGAGATTACCCGTATGGATGAGCTGATGGAGATTCGCAAGACGGAGGAGCCGAAAACCGGCAACTGGCCGGAGGCCAGGAAATAAGCGGTGAAACAACTGCTTATTTTTTTTACCCTTTTTTATTGACTTCACGGGCTTCCCCGTATATCATGTAACCAGATGGTTACTTATAGGAGGGGTTGGATTGACAGCAGTGAGGACCAGGGATTCTGTCCGGACCAGAAAAAACATCCTCCATGCGGCAGAGCTGGAATTTGCGGAAAAAGGGTTTTATGGAGCCCGGGTGGACCGGATAGCGGAACGGGCAGACATCAACAAGAGGATGATCTATGAATATTTTGGTGGAAAGGAGAAGCTGTACCGCACCGTATTGGTTCATGTGTATGGCAGGCTTGGGGAGCAGGAGGTGGGACTGCTGACACAGGATATGGGCTGCATTGAGGCCATGGAAAAGCTGATTCGGCTGCATTTTGAATTTCTTCAGGAAAATCCCACCTATGTGCGGCTGATTCTTTGGGAAAACCTGAATCAGGGAAAACATTTTCAAAAAAACGATTTCAGAAACGCCCGGGATCCGGCTCTGGTACAAATTCGGAAAATGATTCGAAAAGGAAAGGCGGAAGGCGTCTTTCGGGAATCGGTGGAGGAAGACCAGTTCCTGCTGTCTCTCATCACCTTCAGCTTTCCTTATTTTTCAAATCGCTATACCCTTTCCAAACTGCTGGGGATGTCGATGGAAAAGAAGGAGGATTTGAACAAAAGGGTGGATCACGTTACCGAAATCCTGCTGTCGTATTTATGCAGCCAGAATTACAGGGAAAAGAACCGATGAACAAAAACGGGAGGTAGAATATCATGTGGAAGGAAGAGACATTGAATGAATTCCTGACGACTCCTTCAGAGAAGCTGCTGAAGGATATTTCAAAAATCAAGGGCGACATTATGATCCTGGGAGCCGGGGGAAAGATGGGGCCTACCCTGAGCCTCCTGGCTAAAAAAGCAGTGGAAAGGACAGGAAGCGGCCAAAAGATCCTTGCGGTATCCCGATTTACGGATCCCCTTGCCGTGAAGCTGTTGAATGACAACGGGGTGGAAGCGACTGCCGTGGATCTCCTGGAGCAGGGAGCGCTGGATTCCCTGCCGGATGCAGAAAATGTGATTTACATGGCGGGCAGGAAATTTGGCACAGCAGGGCAGGAGTCCCGGACCTGGGCGATGAATGTCTGGCTTCCTTCCCTGGTGGCGGAACGATACCGGCATTCCAACATTGTTGTCTTTTCATCAGGAAATATCTATCCCATGCTGCCTGTCTGGTCCGGCGGAGCAACGGAAGAGACGCCTCCCATGCCAAACGGGGAGTATTCCATGTCCTGTCTGGGGAGGGAAAGGATATTTGAATTCGGTTCCCTGAAGTATCATACACCTGTATTTTTTTATCGCCTGAACTTTGCAATTGATCTTCGATATGGCGTACTCTGCGATATTGCATCCGATATCATGGCGGGCCGGCCGGTGTCCGTGAACATGCCGTGCTTTAACTGCATCTGGCAGGGGGATGCCAACGAAATGGCCCTGCGTGCCCTGCTTCATACCGCAAGCCCGGCAAAGCGGATGAACATTACCGGTCCGGAAACGGTTTCCGTCCGGTTTGCTGCCATGGAGCTGGGACAGCTGCTTCATAAGGAAGTACGGTTTGAAGGGGAAGAATCGGACAGTGCGTTTCTGAATAACTCTTCGGAAGCAATGAAAACCTTTGGATACCCGTCGGTTTCCCTCCGGACCATGCTGCAGTGGCAAGCAGAATGGATTCTGTCCGGTGGGCGCACTTTAAACAAGCCAACTCATTTTGAGGAAAGAAAGGGGAAATATTGATGACAATTCGGCAGGATGCCCTGAAACGTTTTCAGGAAGGCACGGTGATCCCAGCTCATCCACTTGCGCTGAATTCGGACAGAAAGCTGGATGAACGGCGACAGCGGGCCCTTTCCCGATATTACCTGGATGCCGGGGCGGGGGGCCTGGCGGTGGCAGTGCATACGACGCAGTTTGCCATACGGGATCCCCGGATTGGATTGCTGGAGCCAGTACTGAGGATCGGCTCGGAAGAAATGGACGCCTATGAAAGGAAAACCGGGAAAGGGATATTCCGGGTGGCAGGTGTCTGCGGGCCTGTGGATCAGGCCATAGGCGAGGCGGAGCTGGCAAAAAAGCTTGGATATGATGCCGCATTGCTGAGTCCCGGCGGATTGGGACAGCTGAGCGAGAAGGATTTGATCCGGCGTACGGAGCAATTGGCTTCCGTACTCCCGGTTGTGGGCTTTTATCTGCAGCCTTCGGTAGGCGGCAGGATTTTTTCCTATGATTATTGGCAGAGACTCTGCGACATTCCCGGCGTGATTGGCATCAAATGTGCTTCCTTTAACCGATACCAGACCATAGATGTGGTACGTGCCGTGGCTTTGTCGGACCGCAGGCGGAGCATTGCCCTGTATACGGGTAATGACGATCACATTGCCATGGATCTGCTTACCGAATATCGGTTCTGCAGGGATGGAAAGGAATACAAACAGAGATTTACAGGAGGACTGCTGGGTCATTGGGCGGTGTGGACCCACACGGCAGTGAAAATCTTTCAACAGTTGAAGGAAGCAGGAAAAAAGGAAGCTATTCCCGCACGGCTTCTGACCCTTGCTGCGCAGATAACCGATGCCAATGCCGCTTTCTTTGATGCGGCGAACGGATTCAAAGGTTGTATTGCCGGAGTTCACGAAGTACTTCGGCGTCAGGGCCTGATGGAGGGTATCTGGTGTCTGGATACAGAGGAAACTCTTTCTCCGGGCCAGTCGGAGGAAATTGATCGGGTGATTCGCATGTATCCTCACCTGAATGATAATGAATTTGTAAGGAAAAATTTAAGGAAATGGCTGGAACTAGCTTAATTCCCATCTCCCTATGACTCAAATGTGTTTTTTGTTTTTGCCTGTTATGATGCACTCATTCCATGGATACAGAATAACATATAAATGTAGATATCGCATTGGATCATAGGAAGGAGTGCATTGTATGGCGTACGAAGATTATCAGGAGCAGCCAGAGGGACAGGATTCCATGCAGACACAGTTTCCCGCCCAGCCAAACTGGCAACTGGCAAGAGCTTATGTGCTGGATCAGCCGTATGCAAGAGTCTTTTCACCGGAAGAAGCCCTTCATCACGGCACCCTTTTTGCGGATTTGGTCATGCCGTATAGGATGAGATGTCAGGAGGGATTGCAATGATGGATCAAAAGCAGGCGCTTCTTGATAAAATCCGGGCATACGAATTTGCTGCAGTGGAACTAAACCTGTTTCTTGACACTCATCCCGGCAATCAAAGAGCTGTGAACGACTTTAATGCCTATGCTGCTCAAATAGCCGCTTTGAAGCAGCAATATGAGAGAATTTATGGGCCTCTCATCAATTTTGGTTTCGGTTCCGGCAGCAAGTGCCCGTGGCAATGGATCAACGAACCATGGCCCTGGGACGTTGTTAATGAGGGATAGGAGGTATGATGTATGTGGTTATATGAGAAAAAAATGGAGTATCCGGTCAGGATCAAAAATCCGGACCCAAGAATGGCCAGCTCTGTAATCAGCCAGTATGGAGGTCCTGACGGAGAGTTGGCAGCATCCCTGCGATATCTTAACCAACGATATCATATGCCGATCCCGGAGGCCACAGCTTTGTTGAATGATATCGGAACGGAAGAATTGGCCCACTTTGAAATGGTGGGTTCGATGGTTCACCAATTGATGAAAGACGCACCCGCAGATGAGTTCAAGGAATCCGGATTGGGCCCGTGGTATGCGGATCATGAGCGATCCACATGGCCCGCTATCGGTACAGGGGTACCTTTTACCGCAGCTTATTTTGCGTCAAAGGGCGATCCTATAGCAGACGTGACAGAGGATATGGCAGCCGAGCAGAAAGCAAGGGCGACCTATGAAAATCTGCTGGATTTGGCAGACGATCCGGATGTTATTGACCCTCTCCGCTGGCTGAGGGAAAGAGAAATTGTCCACTTCCAGCGATTCGGTGAACTCCTGAATAAGCTTTATGAGGAGCAGGACAGGAAAAAGTGCTATTAATTTGGAAAGCACGAACAATGGCCCGTTTTCTACGGGCCATTGTTATAAATGATACTACAGCAGCTGTATCTCTGAAATTGTGATTTTGGATTCGGGTTCTGCATATAAAGCAACGGTAATCCCTTCACAGGTAATCGGTTCAAACAGCGCAATCAGGGACCGTTGTTCAGCCCCTTCAGGGCACGAAAGATCCTTGAGAACAATATTCCCGTCAAAAACCAATTCTGCGCGGTCAAAGTCCGTGCTCCCACGATAAATTACGACAGCCTCAACAACCGTATCCTTCTTTAACTTGATATTAAGTTCCACTTTACCGGATGCATCTGTCTTCAAAATGGTATCCCTTTGCTCCGCATCCTTTTTATGTACCGTTATCAGGCCGTTGTGCAAACCGGGCAATTCTGTATTACCACAAGCAATTTCGATATTATTGATGAACCCTGCCCCCGGAACAGGCTGCAAAGATACTGTGGGTCCGCTTACGCACAGCCGCTCCTGTTCATCAAAACAGGCACGGTCAAGGTTCACCTGCCGGTTCCCGCCGCCGGCCTGGGGGTAGGTATGTGAATGGTAAACAAAGAAGAGGCTTTCTCCACCCGGCCCGTCTACCATGCTGTGGTTCCCGGTTCCGGATATATTTTCATAAGAACCCGCTTGCAGAATTGGATTTTCCCCAACTTTTTTAAACGGACCAAGGGGACTTTTTGCCGTTGCATAACCAACAGAGTAAGATCTGCTGCCAAAGTAATTTCCGGAATAGGTAAGATAATATATGCCGTTATGCCTTATCATTTCCGGGCCTTCGTTCCAGATGGGGTCAGCGGAAGCCATTTCCCATGGCTGTTCCGGTGAAAGCTATCTTAACACAATTTTGCAATCTTTCACCCCGTTTTCCGCCATCCTTTCAAAGATCCCACAAAAGCACCTTTTGTAAAGTAAACAATGCACCTCATTCAACGTCTTTTCTGCATCTCAAAAATTTTTGCTCTAAACGAATAATAAGTCGGAAAAAAGAATAAAAGCAGGCTTTTGGGGAAGAAAGCAGTATAATTCCGTAAAGTAATAAAGTCAGATCATAAAGAATAAGAAAGGGAATGATATTATGCAGAATGTCTGCTGAAAACGGATCACAGAAATGAGAAACGACTGCAAAAAGAAAGCCAAGGAAATCTCCCTCGGCTGAAGTATCTGCTTTTCCTATGCGATGTATTCCTTCAGAAAAGCCGGTACGCTATCAGGATTTCCGTTCATTGTTATGATAAAGCGTATATCGAATTTGTCGGATAACTTCTTTACATCGAAAATGAATCGCTCAATCTCACTCTTGTCCTTGCCGATGATGTCCAGAAGCCCATCGATGTAAATCTGATCCGTATCATAGTTGCGTGCAATGATTCCCGC
>DHDO01000054.1:31569-44528 GCA_002399435.1 Firmicutes bacterium UBA4874 | reverse complement strand
TGCTAATTCGTTATACTTATATCATAAGATATTCATGGAGGCGGAGCAATGGATAATGAGGAACTGCTTCGTACATTGCAGGGGATGTTTGAAAAAAATGTACAGGAAGTCAAGCGGTATACGGGAGTGAAGGTAGAGGATCTGCAGCGGCAAGTAAAAGCGGTGGCTGAGGGGCATAGCCTTCTGAATGAGAAAATAGATCGCCTGGACAGAAAAGTTGACGGCCTGGACAGAAGAGTTGACGACCTGGACAAAAAAGTTGACAGCCTGGACAAAAAAGTTGACGGCCTGGACAAAAAAGTTGACGGCCTGGCAGGAAAGGTAAATAGTTTGGAGGGAAGGATGGGCAAACTGGAGACAGATATGAAGGAAGTAAAACAGGATCTGTCCACCATTAAAGGGTATGTCATTGCCGTAGACGACAAACTGAACAAGCATGATGTGATTTTGAAAAGAATCAAATAAAGCCGGATGTATTATAAGATTACATAAATTGCCTTTTGTATTCTTTTGCATTTTTGGCTTTTGCAGGACTTGCCACGACTTGCGGTTTTCTTGATAATAATCTGCTTTTCTCACATTCCAATACAACAGGTAGAAAATGGGTTGTCAGACCACCAAAAAGAAGTCCAAAATTTGTTAGTACTTGGTGTTTTTATATCTTTACCCCCTCATATACGACGGGTCGTTTAGTCGTTGTATTGTATGCTCGCCGTTATCCTTTATTTCCATAAACGACACACCACCGGGCAGGCCGGAATACTTGAACTCCACGATGTCCGAGCCAAGCCATACTTGCTGCCAAACACTCAGTGTTACACCGTGAGAAACGAGTATGATGTTATCTGCTTCATCCGCGACAACCTCACAGCATAAATCCGACACCCTGTTCCAGAACTCACGCCACGACTCGGCACCGGGAAATTGTCGATCATCGAATGAATTTACCGGCAGGGCATTCTCCTTCGCCCATTGAATTGTCTTTCCCACAGCTTCACCAATGTTATGTTCCCGGAGTTTTTCAAGGTATCCAATCTCAATTCCCATATACCGGGCAAGAGGTTCTGCGGTCTGCCTTGCGCGAATTAAGTCGGAGGAATAGATTTTATAGGTTTGTCCTTTCAATTCGGCAGACAGCTTCCGCCCGATGTTCTCTGCCTGTGCCTTTCCTAAATCGGTTAACTCCCAATCCGTCCATGAACCGACCATGCCATTATTGTGATGTACAGCTTGCGTATGCTGAATGGTGATGATGTTTTTCATTCCGTATACCTCCGTATCAAAATGCTCTGCATATCGAGCGCTACTGATCCGGCAGAAGCTTTTCCATTGTTTATGGGGACTGTCAGGCCATAATGCCTGTATCTATTTCCTGCTGCGACTGCCTATATCCAGTTGTCGATGTGCTGGCAGATACACTATAGCAAGCACTTGTTCGAGATGTCAAGAAGTAAATTTCGGACAATTCATCTCCCGCCTATGCTTTCACTCTAGCGAGTAAGGTAGCTTAGAGATGGGAGACTTCTTGCTACTGTCTGTTAAAATAAACACGGGTATACCTGTTCGTATGCCCATAGAAAAGATTGAGTTTAGCTCAGATATCGGCTGGCGTTGGAGTTTGGTTTGCGCAGAGTATTCTACTGGATCATCAACCAACCTTTCCCGGCACCTCTACATGGTTTCCCACCTATTTACCGTGGTAAAGCTGTAAGAAAGATGCACTTGCATGAAAAAGGACTCTTCGATTGTCAAACGACTTTAGCGTGCTAAAGGAAAGTATGAAAATAAATATTCTTTCCTTCTTGAGGCATACTAAATTTAATCTGGTTTTTTACCAAAAATTTGATTGGAGGATGATATCAATGCAATTAACTGCTCATGAAGCGCAGGACCTGAATGAACTAACCCTCAGCTGCGTCAACTCGATCACCTGCATGGCTTTGTTTATGAACCAGGCAAAGGACCCGGAGTTGAAGTCCCTGATTCAAAAGCATTTTCCCTATCACATCAAGGACTATAATACAAAGGTGGAATATCTGAGCAGGACAAGCGGTGCAAAAACGGGCCTTGCAGTACCGGAAATCACTCATATCCTTGACAATTATGTCCAGGGAAATCAAAATATACAGCCTGTCACCCCCAGGACCGATGTACAGCAGTTAAACGACCGTGAAATAGCTACGGCTTATCTGCTGACATTGAAAAGGGCAGGCAGGGAATATGCCTGGTCTGCAATGGAGGCAGGTAATCCGGAAATCCGGGCATTCCTGGAGGATGCTTTCAAAATGAGCTCCCATCATGCCTATGATGTCTGGCAATGGATGGTCAAAAAGGGATATTATCCATTGGAAGCCGCTCCTGCAGAAACACTTGGGACGCTGGCAAGCATGTATCATACTGTGGAACACAGCTCTGCTCTGCAATAAAGCGGGGTATTGAGTATTACAGCAATTAATCGGGAGGCTTGATCGCCTCCCTGCTGTTTTTGAAGGTGGTTTGTCATGAAGCTTGTTGAAAAGTCCTATGATTATTTTTTGAGGGCTGTATTCGGGGTTTCCAACCCCGTGAAAAAGTCCATTATCCGAACCCAGTGCGAAGTTCATAAATTTATCAATTTCCAGGGACTGTTAATCCTCCGGAATGATAAGCATGAAAAGGAATACAACTTTTTCCTGAACTATATCGATGATATCAACAGAGGTGTCGTATGGGCGGATCAGGATTTCAAAAGCACCCATCATTTTTATAACCCGTACAAGAAGAAGGGCCTGTACGGCAGGAAAAACGCAATGGATCTGGCAGTTGACTATTACTCCCGTGCTCTGGGGCTGTGGAAAGACGGAGATTTCAGTCAGTCCATGTTCTATTTCGGCGCGGCGCTGCATCTCACCCACGATATGAGCATACCACAGCACGCAAATATCCGTCTGCTGGACAACCATAAGCAGTATGAAACCTTTGTAAAGCGCTCCTATCTATATGTCCATGAGTTTCGGGCAGAAAAAGGCGCTTATCTGCTGGATACCATAGAGGAATATATCAAATTCAATGCCAGGGTGGCGCTTAAGATTTACAGGCAATTCAAGACTGTCACAAACGATGAAAAGCGTTATTATCTTATTACAAAATGCAATCTTCCGCTGTGTCAAAGAACAACGGCAGGCGCCATGGTTATGTTCTACCAGGATATTTTCGACGAACAAAGTATTCAGTAACGCCGATGGGAAACGGAATATGGGCTTAACAGAATTCAATGTTTGAATCAATGTAAAATCGCTTATATATATTTTATCACGATCATATGGAGGTGTGTTGAGCTATGGGATATACAAAAATAGAAGCCCGGCGAACAGGCAACATGGCGTTCGAAATGGAACTGGATGGGCACCGGCTCATAACAGATGCCAGTAAAGAGGCAGGCGGAAATGACCTTGGCCCCAGCCCGAAAAAGCTTCTCCTGGCCGGACTGATCGGTTGCACAGGGATCGACGTAGCATCCATGATAAAAAAGATGAAAATAGACCTGGAGGACTTGAATATAGAAGTGGAAGCAGACAGTTCAGAGGAGCACCCGAAGGTTTACACCCGCATTCATCTCACTTATCGGTTCAAGGGAAAGAACCTTCCAAAAGAAAAACTGGAACGGGCTGTAACACTTTCGCAGGAAAAATACTGCGGAGTCTCCGCCATGCTTCAGAAAGCAGCTCCGGTAACATATGATATCGTCATTGAGGAGTAATGCACACTCGTGCATTACTCCTTTTATCATTGTTTGATTTTCCCGACAATGGTTTTCAAGCCTGATATCAGCTTTTGGCCTGAAGGGAATCCGGGCTCATCTGCATAAATTCAATTCTGTTGCCATCAGGGTCCTTTGCCCAGCATTGATAGTTCAAGTCCGTGCCTTGCTTTGGTTCAGCGTCGAGGATTATCCCCTTTTCCTTAAGGGAGTCTGCAACCATATCAATATCATCTACTGTGAGGCAGAGATGGGAATATCCAATCATCCCGGATGGTGTCTCAGGTCTTGCCTGTCCGCCGTAAAACAATTCTATAAATTGTCCCTCTGTAACCTTTATGTAGACAATCCAGGGTTCTCCCTTGTCGTTATTCAGCTCGAATGCTTTTTTGAAACCGAGAATGTCGCAGTAAAAATGAATCGACTCTTCCATATTGCCCACTGTAAATGCCAGGTGGCCTATGCCTGTTATCATCAACATGACTCCCCCTATTTCTTATTTTAGACAAATCCTGTTTACAGTATATACCTAAAAGACATATATTAACAAGCCTTAATTTTGATTCTACTGCAACAAGACGTTATGTTTCATACTATTCTTTTAGCACCACTTTAACGCTTGCAGCGTATCTACCGGTGCGGCACAGGAATTTCCGCTGCACAAATAAAACTGTGGATGTCCTGCCGTGACGGGGTATTCTTTCGTATAGGGCGCAAGCTCCGCGAGCTCCTGTCCATTCCCCGGAGATTTTACCACGACTGTAAGATTTGACTTTACAGCCGCCAGTTTACGAAGCTCCCTGAGATCTTCCTGCTCCGGCGACAACGCGATCAGTTCCTGAGAGGGATTCAATGCATCCATAAAAGCCAGCATGGCGAAGCCATGACCCGATGGATACTGCCCCGACGTACCTGCAAGATATCGGAGCTGTTTCTGGGAACGCTCCTGCCATTTTTCTTCTCCCGTGATTTTATAAAGCTTACCAAGCACATAAGCCGCAACGGAATTACCCGACGGCATTGCGCCATCGTAAGTTTCCTTTGGACGAAGGATGAGCCGCTCGTCGTCTCTGGCATACAGATAAAAACCTCCTTCCGTATTGTCAAAAAAACGGTCGCACATCGTATCGGCGAGCCGGACCGCCTTTTTAAGATACCGGATATCGAAAATCGCCTGATACAGCATCAGCTCCGCCCAAGCTGCAAATGCGTAGTCTTCCAGCTTGCCGTATCCGGCGCTTGCGCCTTCACGCCAGCGCACAAACAGCTTATCGTCCCGGGAAAGCTGCTCCTTTAGAAATCGTTCCGCCTTTTGTGCCGTATCGAGATACCGATTCTCATCCAGGATAAGATATGCTTTTACACAGGCCGTGATCATCAGCGCGTTCCAGGAAGTCAGGCATTTATCGTCCTTATGCAGAAATGTCCGCCGGTCACGATAGGACAGCAATTTCTCGCAGCAGCGGTCCATCGTCGGGTTAATTTCCCTGTAGTTCGCATTTTCCACCAAATTGAGAATATTCTTTCCCTCGAAGTTGCCCTGTTCCGTTATATCAAACCATTCGCAAAACTCCCTGCCGCGATTTTCGCCTAAAATATTCAATATCTCCTGCGGGATGAACAAATAATACTTTCCTTCTTCGCCATCGCTGTCGGCATCCTGCCCGCAGTAAAATCCGCCCTCCGGAGCGGTCAGCTCCCGTGAGACATAATCCAATGTTTTCCTTACGATATGCGTATAAAGAGACTCTTTGGTCTGGACGTAAGCATTCAGATATGCCATTACAAGCAGCGCATTGTCATAGAGTGTTTTCTCAAAATGCGGGACAAGCCATTTTTCATCGGTGGAGTACCGCGAAAATCCGCCGCCGATATGATCAAACAGCCCGCCCCGATACATGCCATCCAGTGTGTGCAGCACCATTTCGCTTGCTGTGGGATTTTCTTCCTTCGCATACCGCAGCAAAAACAGAAGATTATGTGCCGCCGGAAATTTCGGTGCTGCTCCGAAGCCGCCGAATCGGCTGTCATAGGAATGTTCAAAGGCACTGAACGCCTCATAAAGCAGATTTTTCTCCGGCTCCTGTACGTGTCCCGTTCTATCCTGTTCCCGCATCGCTTCCACAATCTGTTCGCAACTCTCCAGCAGCCGATTTCGGGAAGTCTTCCACAACTCCGATACCTTTAACAGCAGTTCTGTCAGCCCGGTCATCCCGTACCGGCTGTTTTTCGGCAAATAAGCCGCGGCATAAAACGGCCGCTTTTCTGTATCCAAAAGGAGAGTGAGGGGCCATCCTCCCTGTCCTGTCAGTGCCTGACATATTGCCATATAGACCGCATCCACATCCGGGCGTTCCTCCCGGTCCACCTTGACGGAGACGAACGATCGGTTCAGTATTCCGGCTACGGCCTGATCCTCAAACGATTCCCGCCCCATGACATGGCACCAATGACAAGTGGAATAACCTATGGACAGAAAGATGGGCTTGTCCTCCTGTTTCGCTTTTGCAAAGGCTTCCTCGCACCATGGCCACCAATCCACAGGATTATAAGCGTGTTGGAGCAGATAAGGCGATTTCTCATTCACCAATCTATTGGGTATTTTTGTTGAATTCGTCACAGAGCATAGCCACCTTTATTTCATAGAATTATAGAGTTAGTATGCTCGAAAACAGAATATTAATGATAGATACTTCTTCTTCAAGAAATAGACTGTCAATCCATTCATGAAAGTTCTATTTGACGCCGCCTGCTTTTGATTTACCCCTGTACCTGCCGGAACACGGATGCTCTTCACGAAGCATTTGGGTTCCGCACGGATTATGAAGACGGTTTTCCTGTATCTTCCTGACAAAATGGAAGAGGGAAAACCGTCTCCGTTTATCCTTTCGTTTATTCTTCCGTTAATCCTTCTGTTAGTCCCTACTGCTTGATAACGGCATGCCGCATGAGAAGGTAGGAACAAAGCGCCAGGACGCCGAAGCCGATGAAAAAGCTCAGCATGGCAATATAAGGATTGATTGTCAGCCCGATGCCCATTGCTCTGCTTAAAAAGTCAGATATAGAATGAAGGAATGCGCCGTTCGTCGTCCTTTCGATATAAGGCTCCACTACAAACACCACAATAAAAGGTATAACTGACACGATATACTTCATGATGGTATTGCTGCGGTAGTAAATCAAGTTGATGCAGAAGCCCAGCATTGCCATTGCAGCATATAGGAAGGCGCACCAAAGGAACTGCTCGGCAATCATCTGAATATGGTCCATCAGGGTCAATCCGGCTGAAAAGCTGCTGTAGCGCCCCCCATAAATGCCCAGATACAAGGAACTGGAGGAAAAGAATATATTTACGAGCTTTTCTATTATCACATCCATTGCAGCCATAAAAACTCCCAGTGTGGCAGCGGCTGCTGTAAAACTGATGAACTGTGTCCTTCTGGACACTCCGTTTGTTAACCCGAACTGGAAGTTGGATTTAAATAAATTCAACCCCAATATGAAGATAAATATGAGGGATGATATCTCCATACCGTTGATCGTGTCTTCTCCATTGGCAGATATGACCGTTATAGCGAACAGCATATAGACAGCAACGACAATCCCGTAAAAGACAGCAAGGGATTTCTTACTGTCACTAAGATAAAAAGCATACATATTTTTCACATTCATGGTTTTATCCTCCTTAGGAGTTCGTCAGATGAATAAACATCTTCTGAAGATTTAGTTTCGAAAGTTCCAGTCCGTCCGGAACAGGGCTTTCCGGCATCTCATCAAACAGGTAGGCTGATTTTAACCCTCCGATGACATCCGATCCGATTACCTGTTTCCCGGGAAGAAACGCATCTACCCGCCCGATAGGTCCGGATATCGTATACCCCTTTTTCAGCACATTCTCCACGCTGTCCTGCAGGATGACTTGCCCTTCCTTTAATATGATGACTTCTTCGATAATGTCCGCTGCTTCTTCGATAAGGTGGGTGGATATCACGATTGTCCTCGGATTTTCACTATAGCTGGATATCAGCTCCCTGTAAAATAGATCCCGGTGATAGGCATCCAGGCCAAGTACCGGTTCATCCAGTAAAACCGTTTCCGTATTGCAGGATAATGCAATCACCATCTTAAAAATAGAAGCATACCCCGTTGACAGACTCTTCATTTTTTTATTTACATTAAGCTCAAACTTTCCGGACAACTCCAGTGCATACTTCATGTCAAAGCCTGGATGAAACTTCTTCGTCCATTTATAGGCAGTCTTAACCTGCATGGACTCCGGATACATATTTTTCTCTGTCATACAGTAAATCCTGGACAGAACCCGATCATTTTCCCGGACGGGCTGCCCTTCCAGCAAAATTTCCCCACTGGTTGGAAACAGCTTGTTGGTCATCAGGTTCATAAGTGTGGACTTACCGGCGCCATTTCTGCCCAGCAGGCCGTATATCCTGTTTTTCTCCAAAGTGATACTGACATTCTTCAACGCAGCTGTGGAGCCAAAGCACTTCTCTACATTGCGGATCTCTATAAAGCTCACCTGTCATACCCTCTTTCTATCATTTTAATAATTTCTGCCTTTCCAATACTTAGCTTTTCCGCCTCCGACAAGAGCGAAAGAATATATCTGTCATAAAAGGAATGCTTCCGCTTTCCAAGTATTTTCTTTTTCGCACCGGTTGCTACAAACATTCCGATCCCCCTCTTTTTATATACGATACCTTCCTCAACCAGCATATTGATCCCCTTTAAAGCTGTTGCCGGATTGATCCGGTACATGACTGACAGCTCCGTTGTGGAAGGTATCTGCGTTTCTTCCGAAAATCCCTCATTCAGGATGGCGTCCTCCAGCCCCTCCGCCAGCTGGATATAAATTGGCTTTTCATTGTTGAAATCGATAAGCATCCAATCCCTCCCTTCGCTTTTCGCATTTCGATTTGTGAGATATGCTAAGCTTCTGTTTTTCAGATGTTAGTCATATACTTCATTGGTTGATTACTCGTGTAACTAACTATAAAGGCTTGAAGGCATATTGTCAATAGGTTTTCATATAATTTTTAGAGCTTTTTAAGCTTCCCGGCGGCACTTTCAGTCCTTATTTCGGACTGATGAAATCAAACAACGGGTTTTATAAAACAGTATCCCGCTATCCCGTCTGAGCTTTTTACTGCTCCCAAAATTGCGTTATTTCCAGTCATAAAAATAATCCTCCTTATAAGGTTGCCATCTTTTCAAGTTCAGCTATATACAGCCCTACATCCTCCGGGCAATGCGCGTCGGACGCAGTTTGTATCTTTACGTTATGCGACCTGAGGGACTTTATCAAACCCTCAGCCATGCCAAGTTCCGCTGTTTCAGGAAACCGTCTGTATGAGCCACTGTTCTGTTCAGCGTACATATTATTTTCCGCCAGAGCGGAAGCAAGCTGGTCATAATATTCGGTAAGGGGAAATGATGGCTTATGGCCAAATAGCTTAATGCAGTCAGGATGCGCTATGCCACTGTATATGCTGCTGTTAGCAAGGTCAACACTTATTTCAAAATAACGGCGATATGCTTTATCGACATCGACGCCCTGCCAATGCTCCGGTTGGTGGTCGTAGGCAAAGCCATCGATAAAGTGAACGCTGCCGACCAGGAAATCGAGCCCGGAATCTTTTGTATTTTGGTAGACTAAATTCTCGAACTCTTTGAAATAGCAAACCTCTAAGCCGAACTTAATCTTGATACCGTTGTCTTTTTGTCTGACTTTTTCGACCAGATGCAAGTAGTCGGACAAATCCAACACTCCAGCTTTTCTGTGGAACCATTTGTCAATGTAATCGCTGTACGCGCAAACATCATCGTACATGGAAACAAACTCACGAAAACGGTAGCAATGCTCTAACAGCCAGATTTCATCAAGTTTCCTTTCCTTGGCTGTTTGGACGAATTGGTTAATCCAATCCATAGTATATTTGCCTCGCTCAATATGAATATGGCAATCAAGCATTGTCATCTCCACACCCCTTCCTTTATATAGCGGTTGGCCCGCTCGTGGGCATTCTCCACAATGCCGCTGTCAAAACCTATCATTCGTAAAAGATTAATGGCATTGCGTGACTCCGCAGGACCTTTCCGGAGAACATAATCGAACAGCATAGTCTCCTCCCGCACCGTTTCCTCAAAGTGGTACAAGCGATAGCGGCCTTTCAGCAGAGAGCACAGTTCAATATCATGGGTCGCCGCCCGTATCGCAATCCGCCCTTGATGGGAATTTACGCTCTGATGTTTCATTTGTTCCTATGCTTTGTGTATACGTGATACCTGATTTGCTTCAAACCTTTCTCTTTATCCTTTTTATCTTCAACTTTTTCAATCGCAACTCCACTGATTAATGATTCTACTTTTCTCCAGATTTTCCTGCAACAAAAAAATGGAGGATGGATATCCGATTTAGATCCTATAGATTCTGCTGTCAGGCGAAAATAACGGAAAAATAAAAAGGCACTGCAGGACGAACAGGAAAGAAAATAACAGCATAATGATCGGTATGGACGGATCCCAAGGCTTATAGGCTTTGGGATTTTTTGCGTCCAGTATGCGTTTGATGGAGGGAAGAAAAATGATTGAACTGAGTGGCAACAATTTGAAAATGTTCAGAAAGGCGAAGGAGCTGGAAAGCGTCTGGAAAAGATCCCGGGAGGTTCTGGAGGAAACCCTGGCGGAATTTGACGGGACGCTTCTCTTTGTTTCCCATGACCGGTATTTCATCGACAGGTTGGCGGACCGGATCGTCGTCATAGAAGACTGCGGCACGCATGTCATCAACGGGGATTATACCTCTCCATTTCTTTCTCATAGTCCAACCTCTCAGTTTGGAAAATCATATAACCAGTTAAGTAATGAGCATATAAGAAAACATTTATTCCCACCGGAAAAACCGGATGGAGCACCCTATGCAAATTCCCGCTACTGCCAGCAAAATAAGGATCGGGGTAATAAAATCACCAATGGGATCTCCCATCCAGGTGCCCTGCAGGATTTCAACACAATAAGTCAACGGGAGGAATTTTGCTATCGTCTTCACGGCTTTGGGCATAATCTGAAGCGGAATCGTCGCTCCCGAAAGAAACAGCATCGGAAAATAGACCAGATAGGAAATGGCGGTAGCTGTGCGGCTGTTGGAAGCGGTGGCGGAGATAACAAACCCGATGGAAAAAATACTGGCCATCGATAAGAGAAAGGCTGCGATAAAATGAAATGCGTTCCCCCAGAAATGAAGTTCGAATACAATCCTCCCCACAATAACCAGTATGGCCATGCCGGCAATGCTCATGAATCCATTGACCAGAAGTTGAGGAATCATAATGGTCCCGGTACCGATTGGCGTAGCCTTGTATCTTTTCAGAACTTTTTGCTGACGGTATTCGGCCAGACCAAGCGGCAGTCCCATAATGCCGGAAACCGCCAGGATCATTCCGATATAAGCGGGCGTAAACACGTCTACGGCACAGTGCCCATTATAGAACTCGCTCGGGGTATTCCCGTATATGCCGCCAAACAGCAGAAGCATCATGGGAGGAAAGACAAAGGCAAAAAACGCATAGACATATGTACGCATAGACAATTTCAGTTCTGTGAAAGTCATGGCGAGAAAAGCTCTCATACCGATTCCTCCTGTTTGCGTCCCGTCAGTTTCAGAAAGACATCTTCCAATCCGGGATTTTTATTCGACAAATCTTCAAAGGCAATATGGTGTTCGGTCAGATAGATGGTTACGTCACGCAGCAGATTTTTTCCGATGCCATATAACTCGACGACACCATCGTGAATATTGACATCCATCATATGATCGATATTCATGAAATCCGCCTTTGCGGCGTCTGGAGAAGAAAATGTAATTTTCTGGCCGATACCGGCCTGCTCGATCAGTTCTGCTATTGTCCCCATTGCCACAATTTTCCCCTTTACCATAATGCAGACCCGGTCACAAAGATTCTCCGCTTCTTCCATATAGTGTGTGGTCATGAGAATGGTTTTACCGTCCCTGCGCAGGGATTTGATCAGCTCCCACATATCGATACGCGCCTGAGGATCGAGCCCGGTAGTGAGCTCATCCAAAAAAATGATCTGCGGGTTGGCAATCAGAGCCGCAATAATCGACACCTTTTGCCTTTCTCCTCCGGATAATCTCTTGATATAAGACTTTTTCTTATCGTCCAACCCAAAACGTTCCAAAAGAACACGATAGTCGGTTGGATTTTTATAAAAACTTGAAAACAGCCGGCAAAGCTCCTCCACTTTCATCATATCCGGAAAAGATGCCTCCTGCAGCTGAACGCCGATATGATCGTACAGCTCCTTGCGGTTTCCCGGATCGATTCCCGACACTCTGATATGACCGGTGCACGATTTGTTCAGACCTTCCAGACATTCCATGATGGAAGTCTTCCCCGCTCCGTTGGGCCCGATCATTCCGAAAATTTCGCCCGGCATGACCTCGAAGGAAATATTGTCAAAAAAAAGCCCACCGATAGGATGGGCTGAAATGTTTCCCGCGCGATTTTCTGCGCAATCCAATTGTGTTATTCCCTGACGTCAGGCTTTTCCTTTGTCGCTGCGCTCTTCTTTGTGTTTATCGCATGTCCGCCTTTCCGTCTATTTTTGCGTTTTTATTCGGCTCCGTTTTCTTCTTCGGATCTACCGTCTTCATGATCTCAACCTGTTTCAGCGTATTCAGAATGGAATCCTTGATTTCCTTGACGCGGTCATCCTCCGGCTTGGCACTTTTACCGGCAGGTAAATCGGCGCCCAATTTTTCACTGATCAGAAGGTTAAGCAGCATTTCGAAAGCGTTGATCGAACTGCCCTGACCCTGCCCCTGACCCGATCCCATGGTCATAACCGTCTTCGGAACAATGTCTACCTTGGATTTTGCGATTGCGTCGGTAAACTTGCCCATAACGTCCTGAATGACCTGGTATTGCGAACCACCGTATGCCTTGACCTGCTCTTCGACAGCAAGAGCCTTGCCGATACCGACTTTGGCTTCTCTTTCCGCCTCCGCCTCCGCGATGGCCTTGATCTTGGAAGCCTCCTGCAGGGACCTCTGGAACTCCGCCTTCCCCTGGTTGGTCTGGATCTGAATATTGATATCGGATTCGGTGAGGACCCTTTGCTGCTCCGCCTTCGACTCCGCTTCCCGCAGTTCCCTCTCCTTTGCGGCGGCCTTTTGCTGCTC
>DHDO01000054.1:29901-31346 GCA_002399435.1 Firmicutes bacterium UBA4874 | reverse complement strand
TCCTCAAGCTCCAGATTGTAATGCTCAAATTTCAACTTCATTTCACTGGAAGAATGGGCCTGGATCTCATTCCTCTCCTGAATGATCTGGATCAGCGTCTTGGTCTGGCCAATATTTTTGAAATAGGCGGAGACCATCGGATCCAACGTCTGATCGACAAGCATTTTTATATCGCCGAACCTCTGAATGACCAGAGGCGCCTTTTTGTAGTCGATATGCATCACGACCGACAAAGGTAGGGACGGCTCGAAAGCATCCTTGGTGATCAGGCTGACTTCCTTCAGATTTTCATCAAACATATGGGATCCGGTCTGATCACTGATCCATTTCAATATGATATTCGTCGTAGGTACCATGACGATCTTTCCCGCATAAGTGTTAAACGCATACTTGCCGGGCATCATGGGTTCTCTCCATACACCCCGGTATCCCCTTTCAACGAGCTCGCCATGCTTGTAATCGGCTCCGGTCGAGTCTTCGCCCTTGGGTCCGATATAGGATACGACGACCCCCACAAATCCGACATCAATCCATGTCTTGTTGATCAGCTCCACCGTGGCAAAGAAACGGTTGATGAAATAGGTGCCTTCCACCAGAACCTGATACTGCCTGCCCCGGAAGCCTCCGGCCTTTAAGAACTTCTCCGGATCCTGGAAATTATTGTGGTAAGTCTCCGGATCCGATGGGTCATCGCCGACGGTAGGCGCTATGATATCATCCCTGGTCAGGGACAATCCGTCGTGCACGGTAACAATACCGACCTTGTCATCCGTACCCTTTATCACGATGGGCCGGAAACCATTCCTTTCCTTCAGCAGATCTGTCATCCGTCCAATTGAGGATTCCTCGGATTTGGATCCCATTGGCAGATAGTATAGCTTTTCCTCCGCGATGATAATGAACTGGGCAAGGTTAAAGGCATAGGTACCTTCCCGGACAATGCCCCTTTGCGGTCCTTTCTGGCCTCCGTTCAGCAGAAATGCCCTGGCATCCTGAAAATTATTGCTTTGCGGAACAACACAGCCAAGGGTCTGGGTCGGTTCCAGCGGTTTGCCGTCACGGGCAAACACATAAGCGATCTGCCCCTGTGGAATCGTTACAAGCGGACAGATATGCACCTTGTACATCAGCGGTGTCAGAAAATGAATACCGCCCCGTACGATCTGCGGCTGAAAACCGGCTTCCCCATTCAGCGCGATGATCTGCTCATTCAGGGATCCCCTGGGAGACCACCACTTCTCTATAATGGCGATCTTGTTATTGGGAATGATCCGGAAACCGACAAGCCACAGGACAATGAAAAAACCAGCCAGTGCGGATAAGGCAATGATCAATGTATCCACTGTATTTCCCCCCTATATAATATCGCTGATTTGAATTATACACCTGTTTCAGAAACTTACAATATTATTAGTAACTTGTATTTATTAAGATTTCATAAAATC
>DHDO01000054.1:15497-29778 GCA_002399435.1 Firmicutes bacterium UBA4874 | reverse complement strand
CATAAAATCTGAAATAAATGTGAAAACATTTGTGTCCAATCCAATATGGCTGTTCGCTTTCCCGGACTTGATGATATCTATATGGTTAAAACTTGCATTTCCGTCTGGATTATGTTACTGTTTGTCTGGGAGTTGTTTTGATTTTCCGCAGGATACGGAATCCCGAAATTCTAATCTGATTTTAATCTTGTTCCAACTTTGTTTCAATTCTGGAAGGCTATAATCATCTTATCAAATGAACAGGAGGATATTCTTATGGCTACGATGGAACAGGTTGAAAAGTTAAAGGAGAAGGCAAATGTGTCCTATGAGGAGGCAAGAGCCGCACTGGATGCCTGCGGGGACGATATTCTGGAGGCGATGATCTACCTGGAACGGCAGGGCAAGGCAAAGTCTTCGCCGGACGGAGGTTATTACTGTTCCCGGCAGGAGGAGCCGGAAAATGAAACAGCGGATGAAGACAGCCGGAATGATACCCAAAAAGGGGAAACCTTTTCACAATTGGCCGGCAGATTTCTCCGATGGTGCGGCAGAATCGTTGAAAAGGGGAACCGGAATTCCTTCGAGGTAAGGCGGGAAGATAGGACGGTTATTGCGGTTCCTGTCACCGCTTTGGTTCTTCTCGTGATCTTTGCCTTCTGGTTTACCGTTCCGCTTGTTATTGTCGGATTGTTCTTTGGCTGCCGTTACTATTTCAAAGGCCCGGATCTGGAATCCACCGGTGTGAACCATATGATGGATTCCGCAGCCGGCGCGGCGGAGAATCTGAAGAACGAAGTAAAAAACAAGGGCGGCAGGGACCAATAACGCCTTTTTGCCGCTTCGAACGGGATTGAGCGGCGTTTGACAGAGGGAGAAAGCGGTTCCCGGCAAGGCAAAAAACGGAACAGGGTGAGCATATGAATGAAAAAGTCCTGATTGTGGAGGATGAAGAGAAGATTGCGCGTTTTATGGAAATGGAACTGGCCTATGAGGGATATGGGGTTGAAAAGGCCTTTGACGGACGAACCGGACTGGAGCTTGCCCGGAGCGGCGGTTTCGATATCATCATACTGGACATCATGCTTCCTGGCCTGAACGGAATGGAGGTACTCCGGCGCATCCGCAGGAGCTCCTCCGTGCCGGTGATCATGCTGACAGCCCGGGATACCATTGTGGATAAGGTGACCGGACTGGACGGAGGAGCGGACGATTATATGACAAAGCCCTTTGAAATTGAGGAGCTCCTCGCCCGGATCCGCAATGCCCTTCGGAAGAAGAATGCTTCCGGGTCTGCAGGAACTCTGACGGCCAGCGGCCTTGTCCTGGATATTGGCCGGCATGAAGCTGCCGTTGGAGGTGTCCCGGTTGAGCTTACCAAAAAGGAATTCGATCTTCTTCGGTACCTGCTGGAAAACAAGGACATAGTATTGACCAGAGAAACCTTGCTGGAGAAGGTTTGGGGGTTTGATTACGCGGGAGACACCAATGCGGTGGATGTTTATATCAGATATCTGCGCGGTAAGATCGACGAGGTTTTTGGCATAAAACTGATTCATACCGTCCGCGGAGTGGGGTATGTGATAAGAAATGAAGGAAAATAACAAGGAAAATAAAAAAGAAAACAAAAGGGAAGACTTTTCCATTGTCTTTAAACTGAACACCTGGCATCTTTCACAGGTGTTTTTTGGCTTTTTCCTGATCGATATCCTCCTGGTTATCCTTTTCTCCGGCGCCCTGGTCTCTTACGCAGAACGGGATATATGGGAAAATGTGGAACATTCAGCGGCTGAGGGCCTTCTGACGGAGCAGAAACCGGACGGCATTCAACTGCCCGGATTCCTGAACCGATGGCTTCCGGGCCATATGGAGGGTGTGATCCGGCAATTCGTCGTCCCGTCCGGGGGATCTTCCTTTTGGAAACGGCTGGATGATGTAACATACCGGGCATGGGTGCCCTTCTCCGGCGGCAGAACGTATTATGCGGCGGATTATGCTATGGGCGGACACCTGACCTTGTTTCTCAAACTTTTTATGGTTTTGGCCGTTTTTGAACTTTTATTTCTTCTCGGCAGCATCAGCAAAGGTGCAAGGGCCGTGAGACGTTCCCTTCAGCCTCTTTCCGATCTGGCCCGTACGGCAAAGAGCATCAATCAGACCCGGATGGTCCAGCCTGACGTGCAGCTGCGGGATCTGGCCGGCACCATTGATACCATCAATGTGACACGGCTGGACCGGAGGGTTTCCATCCGCTCGGAACAGCGGGAGCTGAAGGATCTGGCAGGCGCCATCAACGGGATGCTGGACCGGATCGACGCATCCTACCGTTCCCAGGTCCGCTTTGTATCCGATGCGTCTCATGAACTGCGGACTCCGATTTCCGTGATACAGGGATATGCCAATCTCCTGGACCGGTGGGGAAAGAAGGATGAAAAAGCGCTGCAGGAATCCATTGATGCCATCAAGGGCGAAGCGGAAAGCATGAAGGACCTTGTGGAGCAGCTACTTTTCCTGGCAAGGGGTGACAACGACTCCATGAAGCTGAACCGGGAAACCGTTGATCTCAGCCGGATCGCGGAGGAGGTGATGCGGGAGACCGCCATGATCGACCCGAACCATGAATATGTTACGAAAACAGAAAAAGAAGTGTACACCATAGGGGATGCGCAGCTTATCAAGCAGGCCCTCCGTATCTTTGTGGACAACAGTTCCAAATACACTCCACCCGGCGGGACCGTCACCGTATCCGCCGTCCGGGAGGGGGATTTGGCAAAAGTAACTGTGCAGGACAACGGGATCGGCATTCCTTCGGAGGATTTGTCTCATATCTTTGACCGGTTTTTCCGCTCCGATGACTCCCGTGCGCGGAAAACAGGCGGAACCGGCCTGGGCCTCTCCATTGCCAAATGGATTATTGACCGGCATCATGCCGTCGTCGAGGTCCTGAGCCGCAAGGATCTGGGCACTCGGATAACCGTTTCTTTTCCGGCGGGCCGGATACTTTCCTGAGTGCCTACCTTTTTTAGATTTTATCGCCTACAAAATTCTACACTAACCGGCGGAAGAAAAAGGCGATAAGTCACTTTCCTCAATGACTCATCGCCTTTCATTTATACAATGGTTTTTTCCCATGAAACATGAATGTTACTCCGGTCTGTCAAGGGTGAATGCATACGCGCCGATGGCTACAGCCGCCAATAGATTCAACGAATCGACCTATGCCGATTGGGGTATCCTGACGGCAACGCCCAGATGCCGGAAGCATTCGTCAAGTCCGGATGCTTCATTTCCATAAACAAGCGAAAAAAGCCGATGCCTTGAAATGCTTTTTGGCTTTGATTCCACTTCACCATCCAAATTGCTGATTCGAATCCTCAAGAAAATTATATCAAGTTTACCATAACATCCTTGACTTCTTAGGAAGGATTAGATATTATTAAATTAAATTGATAAATCTTCAGACAGGAGGCATTGTTATGAAGAGAGCAAATTATCTACTGTGCTTCATTCTGGTATTACTATCAATTTTTTCAGCATGTGCATCAAGAGGTGCAAAGAGTGTGTATGACATGAATAAAAAAGAGGCAGTTATTTGGGTTAAGCAAAATAAAATTGAAATCCCTGATGACTTAAATAATAAATGGCTTGGGGAAACCATTTTAAGTGTAATTAAGGCACATAAAGAAGGTTATCGTGCAAGTAATGCTATAAGTTATAATAAAACACGGGACTTTATGAGGGAAATAGAAAAGAAGCTGGATTCGATAGATGCTGCTTCATAAACGTCTTGAAAGTGCCTTCGTGGAAACGCGAGGGCCTTTCTGTTTGCGAGGCATGATGCCGGATCCAAAAAAACAACCGGCACCGGGTTCTCACCCATGCCGGCACACGAAACTTCATCTCATTCCTACCAACTTTAACGATCTTTAACGATGCTTAGTCTGTTTGAACCCGGTATAAACCTTCTGTCCGCTCAGTCCTGCGTTATACAGGATTGCAGCTTGGCCACATAATTTTGCAGCCCGGATAGTTTGTCCGTATCGGACAGGCTGAGAAAGCGCTGATTCACATCCGTCAAATCCAGGAGCTGCCGCCGTACATGGTCGGCTTCCCTGCGTTCCTTGTCCAGACTGACTTCCAGCATCAGGATGCGGTTGTTCAAATCCTGCAGTTCCCGGCTGTGGCTTTTCCCGTTTCCTGAACGGCGGTTTCCTGCTGCAAGGCCGCTTAAATCCCGCAGCCCCTTGATTAGTTCATCCAACGAAACCCCATGGACAGACTTCACGTTGCTTACAAACTGACCGATCCAGTCAATCAGCTGACCGTTGGCACCTTCCGCCGTCACCGGTGTTTTACCGGAACGAATCAGTCTGGCTCTGGTATACGGATTGAAACAGGCGATTCCTTCCGCCTCGATTTCCCGCATCAGATGACTGACGTATTCGGGTTCCCTGGCAATTACACTGCGATATTTATTCTGATACCGGATCAATACCCTTTTGTCTCCCTGACTGAGCCGATTGGCACATCCACGGACCGATTCTCCCTGAGCCTGAGCGATCAGCATCTCCCGGATCAGCTCTTTCTTTTCCTTCGCATCAAACGGTTTCCCGATCACATCTTCCTGGTTCGGATCCTTTTCATCCGAAATCGTATCGTCCTCCTGCTTTTCTTCCTGGGTATGAAGATAGCGGTAATAATAATTCCGGATAGTATTCGCCTTCAGTCCGGATCGTCGGGCAATTGCCTCAAATGCGCGAATAATTGGCATTCTCCGTTCCTTTGCCTTTCCGACTTCCTCCTTCATGATCGACATCAGTTCCGGCTGCAGTTCCGGCTTTTCACCCATCGTATTGTCTTCATGCAGAGCTTGTTCCTTGGACATATTTTTTCCTCCTTCGCATTATTCCAATGCTGCCATAATATTCTAGGTATATTATTCTCCAGAATGGAATTGTTTATTCCTGCATATATAAAGATTTGCATCATATATCTGTCATTGCATGAAAAAAGGCAATAAAAAAGGCAAGGATTCTCCTTGCCGTAATGATAACCATATAATTTCAGATGAAAAGCAGATCGCGTTGAAATCTCAGGCCTTATTCCTTGCTCCCTGTTGTCTTGTGCTTTTTCCGGTGCAGAAACGAAAACTTGCCGGAACCTTTTGCCAGATAGACCAATGCTCCGATAATCAATACACATACCAGGACAACCACGATCAGAACAACCCGAAGCAGGGTACCCTTGCCGGACAGACCGCCCTTTCCCACTTTAATGGTCAGCGGCTCGCTTTTTACCGTAAACTTCTGCCCATTCTCGTCCGTCCCGTTGACCTCCATGAAAAAGTCTTCCGTCTTCTCCACCCGGAAGGTCGTCACCGGGATCGTTTTCTTTTCCCCCGGATTCAGGACAGACAGGTTGTCAATGACCATCCTGCGGTCCATGAGAGTCAATACCAGGTTATACAGGGGCTCTGTTCCCGTATTCTCAATCACACATTTCAATTCCGCGGTCCCGGGTTTCTTCAGGGAAGCTTTTCTCGAAGTCAGACGGACGGTCAGATCCTGACTCAATTCGCCTCCGATGGGAAGTTCCAGTTCAGACGCCTCATAACTGTAATTTTCATTGGTCACGGCATCCTTCGCTCTCAGGGTAGCCCTGCTGACGGCATCTTTTTCAATGGTCAGCTCCTTGTCGGTATGCACTTCCTGCCCGGCCTCAATCTGTTCAAATGTGTCGATTTCCCCGAAATCAGGCTCCTCCAGCACAACATCCTTCAAGTCCACGTTTCCGGTATTGCGGATCACATATTCCAGGGTAAAAGGTTCCCCCGCCGTGATATTCTCCGGCAGCACAGAGCGTTCAATCTCCACCTGCGGCTGCAGCCGATCCATATGGACATCACAGGAAGACTGGATCAGCTGGTTGGTGTCCTCAACCCGGGCCTGCGCCGTCAGTTGATAGGTTTTATCCGGCTTGACGGTCCCGGCAAAGCTTGCGGAAGTTTCTTCACCGGGTAAAAGCTGCTCCAGGGTATAAAACACCTTTTGATTCCAGTCCAGACACTCCAGGTTTTTCAAAGTGGTATTGCCCGTATTCTTTATTTTCAGCTTGACAGTAACGGATTCCTTCCCCGGCCCCGGTATCAGTTTTTTATTCGTCTTGCCGGTAATGGACAGGGATGACACCGGCGCTTCCTGCTTGATTGCGATCTTCAGGCCCGTATCAAAGGTTTGCCGAAGTTTCCCACCCGATCCCAGGGGATCATCGTACTCTATCACGATATTTCCATTGATCGCCTTATCCAGGGAGACCGTCGTTTCCACGGTTTTCCTTTCTCCGGGCGCAAGCGCACTGATGGTGCCCAATGTCTTTCCGAGATCGCTGTCCGTAATCGTCAGATTTTTCAGAGTGACATTTGCCCCGGACTGCACTTCCACCTTCATGGCCGCCTGTTCGCCTTTGAAAACCGGTCCCTTCTGCGAGGAGGAATAGGCCGCACTCATGCTGTCATTGATCGCATAAAACGGGGCCTTCCCTTCCGCCTCCTGCTCCTGCCGGTCCTCTGCCCCGGCATAACGGATGTGACACGTGATATTGCCCGTACCACCTGCCGCGTCTGCGGAAAAATTCCTGCCGTATAAGGATAAATTCTCTCCCGGCCCGATTTCTTCCTTTCCGCCCAGATTAATGGAAAAGTCCCCGCCCGGCACACTTTCCACAGCGCTCAGGATCCGGATGCCCTGCGCACTTTTGTTCTGAATCAGGTATGCTCCGCGGCAAGTCCCGCCGGGTGATATAAAGAGCTTTCCATCTATACTGGATATATTACCGGTTATTTCGGCGGAAACCGCCACATCGCCGTCTGCGTGAACCGTGCCGGCCACGGCGGAAAACGAGACAACAAAAAGAATCATGCAAAGCAACAGACTGATCATTCGTTTTCTCATTGCAATTCCCCCAAACCTTGTTTTCCAAAATGCCATGCTGCCATTTTATTTCCATTCATTTTGTTTTATGACATCTTATTATATCACAAGCCTGCCTTCAATAAAAAGAGAAGGCTGCAGGCACTGTTTACAAAATGCTTAATTCTTTTCAAACTTTCTGTTACATATGGAATCCTAAGGAATGATTCCCTGAAGTTTTCAGCATACTAACAAAAACCGATAAAATATGGAGGCTCTCGGAATATGGGTAAATGGAAATCCGATTTCAGCAAGGCAACGAAAAATGGGATCCCTGTCCTGGGAAAGCTGGCCGCCCTGGGAGCGATCGGAACACTGGGCGCAATGGGGATCAAAGCATTGAGCCGGCTTGCGGTAAACCAGGCAAGCGACAGCTTTTTGAAAAAAATTACCAGCCAGGAGTATGATAAGAATCTTTTCGAGGTAGTCTCTTCCACCCTTCGAATCCATCCGCAGGTGATACTGGAAACAGAGCTCCGGGCCGAATCCGGAAAGGTGCTGGAGCGGCCCATGGGATCCACCGGTATGTTCCCCGGGCTGGATGACATAAAGTTCAATATCGCCCAGATCAATACCATGCCTGCCGAAATCAATGCGGAAGTGGACAGTTCGGTCACCATCGGCAAGTATGCAAAAAGGCCGCTGACCACAAACCATTTCATGATGCTGGCCCCCATGGCATACGGCCTCGCACTCAGTAAACCGGTGAAGATGGCGCTGGCAAGGGGATGCGCAGCAGCAGGAGTCATCTATCATACCGGAGCAGGCGCCATTCCGGCGGATATCCTGAACCAGGCAGGTCCCTTTGTTTTTCAATATGGCCGGGGAAACTGGCCCATTGCACAGGATGCCCTGCTGAAAAGCCAGGCCGTCGAAATTCAGTTCGGCCAGGGTGCCTTTGCCGGAGTCGGGTTCACGATGGAATCGAAGCTCGTGGCGAAAGAGCTTAGAAAGGAACTGAAATTAAAGAAAGGAAGGGATCTGATCACCTACTCCAGGCAGGCAGAAGTGCAGAACCCCGGGCAATTAAAAAAGTTGGTGGATAAGCTTCGCACCATGACCGACGGCGTGCCCATCGGCGTAAAAATAGCAGCAGGCAGGGATCTGGAAAAGGATTTGGCCTGGATCTGTGACAGTGAAGTGGACTTTATCGTTCTCGACGGGGCAGAAGCTGCGACATTCGGTTCGCCGCCCATCCTTCAGGATGATTTCGGCATTCCCACTGCTTTTGCCGTTCACCGTGCGGACAAATGGATGGAGCAGCACGGATACCGGGAAAGAATTTCCCTTATTGTTTCCGGCCGGATCCGCACTCCCGGAGATGCGCTGAAGGTGAAAGCGCTGGGCGCCGATGCCTGCCAGATCGGATCCATCGCACTGGTGGCAGTATCCCATGGTCAGATCCACAAAGCCCTGCCCTTTGAGCCGCCCACTTCAATAGTCTGGTATGACGGGGAGTCTGCCGATCGGTTTAATATAGAAGTCGGCGCCCGCTCCCTTCAGAACTTCCTGAAATCCTGCAAACTGGAGATGGAGGACGGGATCCGTGCCCTGGGAAAAACTTCCCTGTCCCAGGTGGATAAAACGGATCTGGTGACCACCAACGAAATGTATGCGAAAGGACTGGATATCCCCATGGTCTATGTCCCGTCGGACCCTTTGGAACCGAAGCCTCCAAAGGTGAGAAAGCTGAAACTGTAAAAACCTCAAAAAATATCTGACCTTTATTGACTTTCACAAACCGGTATGCTAAACTGATACCAATAAATCAATCAGACAGGGAAGTTCCCGGAAGGAATCCGTATTTCAGGGGTACTCCCGCCTGATCCCGGGAAAGGAGAAGTTTGGATGTTTCCATTTTACTTTGATCCGACCTATGTTTTGCTGATCCCTGCCATACTTCTGGCAATTTATGCGCAGACAAGGGTTCAGACGACCTTCAATAAATATTCACAGATCCCGGCACGCAGTGGAATGACGGGAGCGGAAGTCGCCATGGCCCTGCTGAACAGCAATCATATTTATGATGTCAATATTGAGCCGGTCCATGGTCAACTGACAGACTATTATGATCCTCGCAGAAAGACTCTGAATCTGTCCGAAGGGGTATACCATTCCACATCCCTGGCCGCACTGGGTGTGACGGCTCATGAAGTGGGCCATGCGATCCAGCATGCGACAGGGTATGCCCCCTTGAAGGTCCGGAGTGCCATTGTCCCCGTCGCCAACATCGGTTCCAATCTGGCATTCCCTTTGCTTTTACTGGGAATCATCCTTGGCAATCAGAAAGTGGCGTTTATCGGAGTGGCTGCATTCAGCCTGGCTGTTTTATTCCAGCTGGTCACCCTTCCGGTGGAGTACAATGCCAGCAACCGGGCAGTGGAAGCGCTTGAGGTGGGCGGCTATCTGGAAAGGGATGAAGTCCATTCGGCCCGCAAGGTACTGAATGCTGCCGCCATGACCTATATGGCCTCCACCCTGATGGCAGTCCTGCAGCTGCTGAGACTGCTGATTCTGTCCGGGGCAGGCAACCGGCGCAGGGACTGATGGATGATTATTTTACCGTCAGCTTATGATAAACCTTTTTACCTTTTCGGATCATCAGGCTTCCGTCCTGCAGATCCTTCTCTGTCAGGGTACGATTGAAGTCCCCGATTCTCTCGTCATTGACATAGACGCCGCCCTGCTGGATCAGCCTGCGTCCTTCCCCTTTGGAAGGAATCAGCTTCAGATAGGATAACATATCCAGTATTTTGCTGTTTTCGCGGAATTCCTCTGCAGAAAGAACCGTACCGGGTACCTGCGCATCAGCAGTTCCCTTCCCGAACAGTGCTTCCGCAGCTGCCTGGGCTTTGTCTGCTTCTTTCTTTCCGTGAACAATCCTTGTCACTTCATAGGCAAGGATCTTTTTTGCTTCATTGATTCCCTCATCCTTCTGATTCCCCAGCCGGTTCACCTCTTCCATCGGCAGGAATGTCAGCATGGCAAGGGAATTCCTTACATCCGCATCATCTATATTTCTCCAGTATTGATAGAAGTCATAGGGAGACGTCCTGTCCGGGTCCAGCCACAGGGCGCCGGCTTCTGTCTTGCCCATTTTCTTTCCGTTGGCAGTGGTTAAAAGACGGAATGTCAAGCCGTATGCCGGAGTCCCTTTTATCTTGCGGATCAGATCCACGCCGCCCAGAATGTTGGACCACTGATCGTCCCCGCCCAGCTGCAGCTTGCAGTTGTATTTTCGGTTCAGTTCCAGGAAATCATAGCTTTGCATCAGCATATAGTTGAATTCCAGAAAAGAAAGGCCCTTTTCCATACGGGTGCGGAAACACTCTGCAGTCAGCATGCGATTCACGGAAAAATGGATGCCGATTTCCCTCAGAAAGTCCACATAGTTCAAATTCAGCAGCCAATCTGCGTTATTGACCAAAATGGCCTTCCCATCTGAAAAATCCAAAAATCTGGAAAGCTGTTTCTGAAAAGAACGGCAATTCTCCTCCACTGTTTCCCGGGTCATCATTTTACGCATATCGGTCTTCCCGGTGGGATCGCCGACCATGCCTGTCCCGCCGCCAACCAGCACAATGGGCCGGTGACCTGCCTTCTGCATGTGCATCATAATCATAATCTGGATAAAATGTCCCACATGCAGGCTGTCTGCCGTAGGATCAAAACCAATATAAAAGGTAACAGGTTCTCTGCCCAGCAGGTCCCGGATTTCCACTTCATGAGTCGCCTGCGCCAGATAACCCCGTTCCTTCAATACGTCATAAACATTGGTATAATTGTTGCTCTCATTACTCATCCGAATCCCTCCAAATGCATCATGGCTTTTATTGTACCTTCTGATCCGGAAAAGTGCAAGGCAAAGAAACGTCCCATTGCGTTTTAGGAGACCAAAACCGGGTAACAATAACATAAGCATAAAATAAAGGAGGAGTTTGACATGTCAATAGGAAAATACCTGCAAACCGGAGACTGGAAGGGAGAAAAGCACGTACCCATCATTCACGTTCCCGATAAAATAAAAGAGGGCGAAGAATTTGAACTGAAGGTCTCCATCGGAGACGCCATCAGGCATCCCAACACTCTGGAGCATCATATCTGCTGGATCAAGGTGTTCTATGTGGAAAAGGACGGGAAATTCCCGGTGGAACTGGCAACCTTCAATTTCCAGGCACACGGGGAGGCAGGCGCCTTTACGGAACCCGTCGGCGTCACCCAGGTAAAACTGCATGCTACTGGTAAGATCTACGCCGTCAGTTACTGCAATATCCACGGCCTGTGGGAAAACAGCAAGGATATCACCGTGGAATAATTCATCACCATCAACGATTTCTTCCAACGGCAAGGGAATTGCCTGGCAGAAACAGCTAAGGCTAACAGCAGAGACTAACAATAAAGATTAACAGCAAAGACTAAAAGCAAAGACTGCTGCAAACAGGATTGCAGCAGTCTCCCTTTTCCCTTTATCCTTCCCGTTTATTTTTAATGGTCATCAGGCCTTCCATTCCACATCTTCCCGGATAATCCGCATGGGATTGCCAACGGCAAGACAGTTTGGCGGCACGTCCTTATTGACCAGTGTGTCCGCTCCGATTACAGCATTGTCTCCAATCGTCACACCTTTTAAAACAGTACAGTTGCATCCGATCCACACATGATCCCCGATTCGGACCGGCTTCACGAGTTCATTCTCCGTATCATCCGGATAATGAATATGATGAAAATCCGTATCCAGGATGGTGGTATTCCAGGCAATGGCACAGTCGTTTCCGATGTCAATCCGATTAGCACAGTACACGACGGAAGAAGCCGTAATATAGGTATTGTCCCCGATGGACAGCGTCGCACCCGGGCCTGTTACAATCCCCACGCCCGGTCCCAGCTTCACCTTGCCCATCACATGAAAAACAGAATCCCGGTACATCCGGACAGAGGATTTGGCATGCACCATATCCCCAATATACTTGCCGCCCAGGTACAACCTTCGGTCAATGATCAGCCTGGCGCCGGGTCCCCTGGTAATGGTACTCCCGAAATCCGCAAACACCCGGAACCGGTAGAAGCTCCGTATGGAGTGAAAAAGGTTCAGGAAAAAACTATATATCACATTTAAAATCAGCTTCGGATTCATCCGGAGCGCACGGGTCATTTTTGTATTAAACATTGGCTTATCCACGGACAGCCAGCCTCCGTTCCATATAATCTGACAATTCCTGCAACAACCATTATACCACAGGCCCGGGAAAATTGTTGCCATTTTTGCGAATGATATACCTCCCCCTGCACCTCAAGCAGACAGTCGCTGTCCCCCGGCGTCTGCCTGATTCCCTGAGACCCCTTTAAAAAAAGGCATCCCCCCTCAAAGCTGAGGAAGGATGCCCGGAAGGGCCATGAAAAGATGCCCTCCACAATATTGCCTATTTACCTGCCATATCCATGACAAATGTCGTAATCTCATACGGATTCATATGCAGATGCAGCCTGCGGCCCTGCGGAAGGAGCGTTTGCTCCGGCTTTTCCATCAGGTTGCACAGGGTAACTTTCTCCACCCCTGCCGGAAGGGTAATGCAGCAGTCCGTGCTTTCCCCATAGGTTTCATACATCCGGATCACAATTCCGTCATGCTCTTCTGCCTTTTTGATGGTGGAAAGAATCACATTGTCCCGATCCACCGTTACGAAACTCTCCTCCGGGCACAGGGTACCGGTTCCCTTATAGACTTTCAGCGGATTGTTGAAGGCGAGAGCGGTCTGCTCCACCAGGGCTTTGTGCTCATTCCCGGCATGCGGATAAAGGGCATAGCGGAAGGTATGCTCTCCCTGGTCAGCGTCCCTGCCCGGGCTGTTGGTGCTGCGGAGAAGCGCCAGATCCAGCACGTTGTCATAGAGTTTATGACCATATTTGCAGTCATTCAGCAAAGCCACTCCATAATCTTCACGGGAAAGATCCACCCATTTATGGGCACAGCGTTCAAACCGGGAACGCTGCCATGTGGTATTCCGGTTCGTGCTGTACCGGATGTTTCCAAACTGGATATCGCACGTCACTTCCTCCGCATCCACCACAACCGGGAAGGAAGTCCGAAGCATTTTCTGCTTTTCATGCCAGTCCACCTTCGTGTCAAACTGCAGAAGCCTGCTGCCCTGCTGCAGATAGATGGTTTGCTGAAGATCGGAATCGCCAAAACGGTAATGCTGACTCATCACTGCATTTACCCCGTCCAGAAAGGCTCTTTGCTCCACCAGCTCAAATGCGCGGGGTTTCTGCTCGTCATAGTACACTTCAATGTCCCATGCGTTTCCGTCTTCTTCGTTATAAACGGCCAGCCGGTTTGCCACCTGCCCGTCCGGCAGAACTTCCACTCCGTTCTGCTTGTCAAAAATAGAGAGAATGCTTCCGTCCCCGCCAAACCGCACGTTCAGATTTTCATTTTCAATCCGAAGATCTTCAGCCAGCAGTGCGGTGCTCTGTGCCGCCTTTTCAAACTGTCCGGCCGCCGCGAATGCCGGTACCGTCACCTGATACCACCCGTCGTCCTTCTTCAGATATTCCGTCCGGTCAAACCCCTGGGTATTCACAGCCAACTCTCCGGAGAACAGGTCTTCATACAGCTCCCTGGTCATTTTCCGGGTCTTGTCATAAAGAATCCGATAGCGGGGGACACTCTCATCGTAAACCCGTTTGATGGCCGATCCCGGTATAATGTCATGGAACTGGTACAGCAGTACTTCCTTCCATATATCCGCGATCTCTTCCTGGGGATAGTTCTTCCCGCCGTACTGTTTCGCCAGCACTGCCGCAAACTCCAGATCATGCAGGGCATTTTCCATGTAGCGGTTGTATTTCTTGTTGCGGGCCTGGGTTGTAAACGTGCCGCGGTGCTTCTCAAGATAGAGTCCGCCCCGCCACTCGGGATATTCCTCCGTGTTCCGGTCAATATCATGGAAGAAATCCCTGGCAAAGCGCTGTACCGTTGGAGACAGTCCCTCCAGGTTCTTCATCCTTTTCAGCTTTTCCAGATGATAGGCAGAAGGGCCGCCGCCGCCGTCTCCCACGCCGAACAGTGCCAGTGCCTGATCGCACAGGCCCTTCTCATGATAGTTCTTTTCAATCTTCCTTACCGATGCCGGGGAAGCCTGGCTGTTATAGGTCTCCTCCGGAAGCATATGCGCCAATACCACAGAGCCGTCCAGCCCCTTCCAGCGGAAGGTATGATAAGGAAATATATTATGATCGTTCCAGGACATTTTCTGCGTCATAAAATACTTCAGACCGCTTTTCCGCATAATCTGGGGAAGCGATGCCGTAAATCCAAAGCAGTCCGGCAGCCA
>DHDO01000054.1:14886-15287 GCA_002399435.1 Firmicutes bacterium UBA4874 | reverse complement strand
CCTCCGGGCAGGTTGGTATCCGCCTCAACCCACATTCCACCCTGGGGCTCAATCCGTCCCTCTTTTACACGCTCCTTGATCCGTTCAAAGAGCTGCGGATAATACATCTTCATCCAAAGCAACAACTGCGGCTGACTGACCCCAAAGACATAGTCCCCATAGCGGTTCATAAGATGGTCCACTGTGGAAAGGGTACGCGCGCCCTTGCGAATGGTCTCGCGAATCGGCCACAGCCATGCCAGATCGATATGGGCATGCCCAATGAAGTTTACCGTCAGGGATGGAGTGCCGCCGACTTTCGACAGCTCTTTGCCTAGTATTTTCCTTGCATCCTTTGCTTCTTCCTCCGTGCCCTCATAAAAAACATTGATGGAATCGTTCAGTGCCCGGATGATGCTGGA
>DHDO01000054.1:11675-14681 GCA_002399435.1 Firmicutes bacterium UBA4874 | reverse complement strand
TCCGGATACAGAACCGCCACATAGGCTTCCTTCAAATCACCGCTGTCCACGTAATTGCCAAACAGGTCGTTGCAGCCGGCATCCACCCACAAATCAATCCTGCCATCCTTTGTTTCGAGTAAATCCAGGGGAACGACATGCTTCCGGACCTCACCAAATTCATGAACGACACTGCCATGGGTCAGTCCGGTCAGAGGCCCGCGCTTCTCATCATAGCAAAGGCCTTCCCCGCTTATGTCAATCAGCAGAACCGTATTTTCCCCCCGACTCTCCGCCGGAATCTCCCCGGTAAAGTGCATCCAGGCGCAGTCAAACAGATCTCCCCAGTGATCCCCCACCTTTAAGTCCCGTTTTTCACCGGTAAACCGGTCTTCATAGCGAACCGGCTCTTTGGTGACATAAGCAGTACAGCTTAAGTCCCCTATAACCTTATAATATCTGCGAACCAGTCTTCCCATAAAATTGTCGATGCGATGCATTGTGTTTTTCTCAAACTGATACATTGGACTCCCCTTTCCTGCTGAAGGTTTCATTAACAAATGCAAAAGTAGATTATCACATATTTGTAACTATTTCAAGCAACTTATCATATGTATTTCAAGCAACTTATTGTATATTTTATTGCTTATCTTTTGTATTTCCCTCCAAATAGAAGGGGCCTGTTCCGCCCGGAAGTTCATACCGGAAATTGCGGGGGTATCCGGATCATACGCCGATGAGATCCGGCACCTGAAAAAGTCACAGGAAACTGTCCTTTTTTTTATTAAAGTGTCAGGAAAAGAAGGAATTGCACTATTCGCGGCGAATAGAAAGATATACATCGTATATGGCAGAAGATATCCCATTTATGATATGATGAAGAAGGTTATTGGACTATGACATGGAAAGAGAGGATTGTGCGGATTTATGGCGGAACTGGAAAGCATCGAAGAGTATCAGCAGCTGTTGAATAAGATCCCCGGAGTTCTGTCTTCCAGAATTATTACGGACAACCACTCGAATATAACAGATGTACATGTCCTTTCTACCACCAGCCGCGGGCCAAAGCAGATTGTCCGGGATGTTCAGTCTGCCATGCTTGCACAATATAACGTATCGGTGGATCATAGGGTCATCAGTGTCGCTCAGGTGGAGGATAAGAGTGTCACCAGACGGGAGATCCGGCTGGTGATCGAAAGTATAAAAATGCAGAGCGAACAGGGAAAGGTGATGGCCAGCGTTGTCCTGTCCAGCGACGATCAAACTTTTGAAGGAGTTGCTTCCGGGGGAAATTCCGCAAGGGGGCGTATGCGGGTGGCAGTATCTGCCACTCTACAGGCGATCCACCGGTTTCTGGACAAGGATTTCGTATTTTTATTATCCGATGTTGTGGAGGTCCATCTGGCGGATCGTCAGGCAATTGTTGTATCCATCCTCCATATTGCAGATTTCGGCGAGGAATATCTCTGCGGATCCGCCATGATCAAGGGCAACGACGATGATGCCGTTGTAAAGGCCACATTGGATGCGGTCAACCGGAGGTTATATCAGCATTATTCCAAATAGCAGGTATCATTATTGCTTATAAGCCAAAACATCGACAACAATACAGCGGAGCGGATATAGCCTGTCTATCCAGCGAAGGACAGAGATTTAAAATGGGGAGGCTATATTCCATGAAGAAGATTGCAGTATCGGTATTGACATTGGTTACGAGTCTGGTATCCTTGTTACTTGCCAGCGGTGCAATGTTTTCCATCAGATAACGGATAAGACATAAAACACTTCGATGTTTTGGCTTTCTTTATCATTAAGGGGAATTGCTTCAATGAATAGAAAGCTATCGCTCACTCTGTCTGCCTTGAGTATCGTCAGTCTGTTCCTTACAATATACTGCATCTTACAAGTCAAAAGTATAACTATTTGGAATCTGATATACTGGATTGTCCTGACTTCCCTGCTTGAGTCCTTACCAATATATATCAAAGAAGACCGCGCAGTCAGTGTAAGCTTTGCCGTCCTGCTGGCCTGCCACCTTAACAACGGCCCCTATTTTACTGCATTGGTAGCAGCCTTTGGAAGTGTTTTGGTATTTATAAAAAATCAGGATGGCACCTGGAAACATCCCTTTAATCTACCTTTTTATAAGACGCTGATGAATTACTCGAATTTTACGATATCCATATTTACTGCCGGGATTGTCTATGATACATGTATCAAAGCATACCCCGTATTTACCAATCCCATCCTGAACATCGTTCTGATTTTCATCTATCTGACCGTTGTTTTTCTGTTGAACTCCACCATCATGGTACTATATGCATCCCTTATGAGAAAAAAGGCATTTTTGAAAACCTGGACCAGCGAAACATTGTGGGCTTATCCCAATTTTATAGCCGTCACTCCCCTTGGCTACTTCCTCTCCGTTCTGTATCGGGTCCCAAACGGTTCCCTTTATGTTCTCCTGCTTCTTGGCCCGCTTTTGCTGGCCCGCCATTCCTTCAAGCTGTACCTGGATTCCAGGGAACAGTATTATAAGACCATCCGGACGCTTACTGCGGCCATCGAGGCAAAGGATAAATATACGGAAGGCCATTCCAAACGGGTGGAATACTACGCGGGACGCATTGCCCGGAAACTGCGGGTTTCGCCGGGGGAGGCCGAATCCATCCGTACGGCTGCCCTGCTGCACGACATAGGCAAGATAGGGATCAGGGACTCAGTCCTTTCCAAACCAGGCCGGCTTTCCGATGAAGAATGGGAAATGATCCGGCAGCATCCCGGCATAGGAATAAAGATTCTGGAAGAAGTCACTTTCCCGGGACATGTCAAGGATGCCATTCTCCACCATCACGAAAGATACGACGGCGGCGGATATCCGGACAGTCTGAAAGGGGATCAGGTCTCCAGGGATGCTTACATTCTGGCTGCGGCGGACGCCTACGACGCCATGACTTCGGACCGCCCCTACCGGAAGGCGATGTCCAGGGATACCGCCATTTTAAACATCAGAAAGGAAAAAGGGGC
>DHDO01000054.1:5471-11440 GCA_002399435.1 Firmicutes bacterium UBA4874 | reverse complement strand
CAGAAAAGAGGAAAGAAAAAATAAGCAGAAAGGAAAAGATGCGTCAAAATGATACTACTGATCCCGTTGTTTGCTGTCGCCGTCGGCATTGGCCTGATCCGGGGCGGCAGAATATCCAATCTGGCCCATATTAAAATCAGGCGCCCCTGGCTGATCTTTTTATCTGTTCTCGTTGAATATGCCCTGATCTATCTGATGAGAAATACGTCCCGGATCACCCAGCCCCTTGCATGCCTGTTCCTATTTTTACAATATCTTCTGCTGTTTCTGTTTTTATGGGAGAATCGGACACTGTCGTACAGCTGGCTGATTGGTGTGGGCAGCTTTCTGAACTTTCTTGTCATCATGGTAAACAAGGGCTCCATGCCTCTGTCAAAAACGGCCACAGCAGTGGATGCAAACTCCAAAAACATGAAGTATCTGGAAAATGGCAAATACCTGACCTATCACATCCTGAACAGCAACTCAAGGCTGAGGTTTCTGGGAGACATACTTCGTGTCCCTCCCCCGGTCCAATCCTTTCTCAGTATCGGAGATATTGTCCTGTTCCTTGGTATCCTGCTGCTGATTCAGGATATCGTAGCGGGAAAATCGGAAAAAAAGGCGTCGTGACAGATAAAGATGCCTTTCCATTGCCTTATGGGGCAAACAGGTGAACGCAAAGAAACAGGATGGATTCCGTCCACCCTGTTTCTGCTTATTTTTTATCCTTTTTTTGAGGACTGCTGTTTTATCCGTTGACTTTCATCAATCGATTTGAATCCGGTGATCCCCTCTCTTCTGTTCCTCCACCTTTGGCAAAGCCAGCGTCAGGACGCCATTTTCAAATTTTGCCTTTATGTCCTCCGGCTTGACATCATTTACGTAAAAGCTTCTGCTCATGGAACTATATCTTCGTTCCCTGCGAATGTAGTTCTTTTCCTTATCCTCCTCTTCGTTGTGATCTTCTCTCTGAACGGCAATGGTCAATCTGTCGTCCCGCAGTTCCACATTGATTTCATCCTTTTTTACACCGGGCAGCTCCGCTTCAATGACATAGCCATTATCATTCTCCCGGATATCAACCTTCATCTGATCATTGGAGTCATACATGCTCGGGAAGTCATTGAAGAAGTTGTCGAACCAATACTCCGGATCAAAAAAGTCTCTTGCCCTCTGAACATCCATATTCCTTCTGTTGTGATACGGTGTTAATCCAAACATAACCATTCCTCCTGTCTGTATTTTATATACTGTCAGGAAAAGTCATCGCATTCCATTTTTATACTCTTCCCTTGACTTTCCTTGACCTTCAGTTATATATATATCACCTATTTTCGAAAAGTACAATGCCGGAATTCAATCATTTATCGTCATATAATGAATTTATATCATTATACGTTCCGATATCGCTTATTATCTCTTTATTTCATTGTTTTATTCCACTTTGTAAGAATTCAATCTCCCAACAGCAATTGATCCTGTATTCCTTGCCGGCGCCATGATAAAATGGTGTAAAAAGACAAGAATAAGAATAAAGAAAAAGAATAAGGAGGTACTCAGGATGAAAGAATATGGAATCGGAATCATTGGCTTTGGTTTCATGGGAAAAGTCCATACTTACGGGTATCAGACCATTCCGTTCTATTACAGGGATCTGCCTTTCCGGACAAGACTTGTGGGTGTTTGCACGGCTCATCCGAAAACAGCGCAGAAGGCAAAAGAGCTTTACGGCTTCTCCTTTGCAACCACGGATCCCAGTGAGATATGGAACCATCCTTCGGTGGACATCGTTGATATCTGCACTCCAAATATCTTTCACAAAAATCAGGTGATCCAGGCATTAAAGGCCGGAAAGCATGTCTACTGTGAAAAGCCGCTGACCACCGGCTATTCGGATGCAAAGGAGATCGTATCCGTCCTGGACGATACAGAAGTCATAACCCAGATGACATTTCAGAACCGGTTTCTCCCTGCTGTCCTGCGGGCAAAGAAGCTGCTGGAGGAAGGCAGGCTCGGCAGGATTCTTTCTTTTCGTGCGTGCTATCTGCATTCCGGTTCCGTGGACCCGAATCAGCCCATCGGCTGGAGACAGGACAAGGCAATGGGCGGCGGAGTCCTTTTCGACCTGGGATCCCATGTGCTGGACATCATCTATTATCTGATTGGCAAATATCAAAGCATTCTGGCAAAGAACACCATTCTCTGCCCGCAGCGTCCGGCTCCGGACGGCACAAGGAAAGAGATCTCTGCGGAGGATCAGTCTCTGATGCTGGTTCAGATGAAGAATGGAAGCACCGGGGTGATCGAAGCGTCGAAGATCGCCACGGGAATGAACGATGAGATGCGATTTGAAATTCATGGAGACCGGGGAGCCATCCGGTTCAATCTCATGGATCCCAGTTACCTGGAGTTTTATGACAACACAAAACCGGACCAGCCCATCGGAGGAGAAAGGGGATTTACCCGCATTGAAACGGTCCAGCATTTTCCCGAACCGGGCGGGGCATTTGTTTCCCCCAAAGCACCCATCGGATGGATCCGCGGACACGTCCACTGCCTTTACAGATTTCTGAACTGCGTTTATGAAGGCAAACAGGCCAGTCCTTCCCTGCGGGACGGAGCCTATATCCAATATGTCATGGAAAAGGCCTTTGAGTCCGATCGAACCTCCCGTTGGGTGAAATTATGACAAAAGGTTTTCTTGTTCTCTTTAACGGTTCATGTTAAAATAGAGCATAGCTATTTGAAAAAGGGATGAAGAAATGAAATTTAATATATTTGCAGACAGCAGCTGTGATGTAACAGAAGATCTGCAGAAAAAAACAGGCGTGGAGCTGATCCCGCTCACCATGCGTCTTGGTGAAAAAAGTTACAAAGATGATAAAAGCCTGAACATCAGTGAATATATCAAAGCCATGAAGGAATACAAAAGCCACCCGAAAACCTCTTGTCCATCCATTCAGGATTTTATGGATAAGTTCCGCGAAAGCGACAATAACTTTGTCGTCACCATTTCCTCCAAACTCAGTGGAACCTATAATGCCGCCGTTCAGGCAAAAAATATCATCCAGGAAGAGTTCAGTAATAAATTTATCCATGTTTTTGATTCCAAAAGTGCTTCAATCGGCGAAACCATGGTTCATCTTAAGATTTACGAATACATAAAGAAGAATATGGAAAACAACGAAATCGTGGAAAAGGTCACCAGGTATATTGAAGAAATGAAAACCTTCTTTTTGCTGGAGGACCTGGACAACCTGACAAAGGCAGGCAGACTGAATCCCATTGTGGCCAAAGCGGCAAATATTCTTTCCATCAAACCCGTCATGGGTTCCCATGATGGATCCATCCGCCTGGTCAGCAAGGTAAGGGGCTATAAAAGGGCGTTTCAGCGTCTGATCGACATTATAGGGGAAGAAGGTACCCATCTGGAGGACAAGGTATTGGGCATCTCGCACTGCAACTGCCTCCAAAGAGCGCAGAAGCTGAAGGAAGAGATCCAGAAAAGATACGCTTTCAAGGACATTATCATTGCGGAAATGGGAGGCCTCAGTGCCACTTACGCGAATCAGGGCGGATTGGTCATTGCGTTTTGACAGCAGCCCGTTAAAATTCCAAACATACGAAAGTCCGGCAGCAGGGCTCTGCCGGACTTTTCTTACCCTTCATAGGCCTTCTGAAACAGATCCGCCACCATCTCCCGGCTTGCCGCTCCTTCATGAAACTTTTTGCCGTCCAGATAATAGGTAGGCACATAGTAGTAATCATATCGTTCTGCAATATCCGGATGCTGCACTTCATCAATGATCTCAATGTCCAGATCCCGGTATTCCGGGTGCTCATCAAAAAGCTCCTGCATATAGGATCTGGCATTCGCACAATAGGGACATCCTTCCATAACAAACATCAGAATTTTCTTCATGGATTGTTCCCACTCCTCTCGTTGGCAGGCCTTACGTCGGTTCGCTCCCATGTATGAGGCTCGTTCCCACTTTCATGGAAGCCGTTTCCTTTCCAGCCTCCCGGACCATTATGAGATACTCTTACCCGGATTTCCACCGGAACTAACAAAAGGATATCCACCTTTGCATGGATTTATCCCTTTCTATCCGATGGTCTGTCAGACAGCGCATCCATTTCCGCTTCGGGAATATCCATCCCCGCCATCTTCATCAGATAAATGGCATTCCGGGTATTGGAAACGCCTTTCCGGAGTTTGTAGTCAAAGAAAAGTTTCCCTTCCCGGTAATACTCCCGAAAATGATAGTTTCGGATCCTGCCGTCCTCCTTTTCCAGATCTCCCAACTCCACGTCATGGGTGGACACAAAGCCGACGGCTCCTTCCGAGCTGAGCAGTTTGATCAAAATCCGCGCTCCGGTATGCCGGTCCCGGGAGTTGGTCCCCTTAAAGATTTCATCCAACAGGAAAAAGACCGGCCTGCCCTTCTTTGCCGCTTCAATCATTCGCTTGATCCGAAGAAGCTCCGCATAGAAGGAAGAAATCCTGCCTTCCAGATCATCCCGGACCCGCATGGAGGTATAAAGATCGAATACGGTACAATGAAACTCCTTCGCGCAAACCGGGGCTCCTGCATAAGCCAGTACCAGATTGATCCCGACAGTACGCAGCAACGTGCTTTTCCCCGACATATTGGAACCGGTGATCAGAAAGACCTGTCCGCTTTTCATCCGGTCGATGTCGTTGCATACCCTGTCCTCCGGCAGCAGCGGATGCCCCGCTTCCGCGGCAAACAAAAGGGAGCGGTCGTCTCCGTAGATTTTAGGAACCGCCCAGTCCGGATGATCATAATACAGGACGGCCAGACTGCACAGCGCTTCCATCTCCCCCAACGCCTCGATCCAGTCCCGGATCCGATCCCCGGATTGTTCCTTCCACTTCTCCAATACCACCATGGATTGGTAATCCCACAGAAAAAGAATATTGATGAGCCAATACAACTGGCTGTGCCGAACAGCGGTCCGGTCCATGATTCTTTCCAGTCCCTTTATTTGCCGGCATGCCGTCTCGCCCTGTTCATTGCGCAGTCCTTGCTGAAGCTTTTTTAAATAAGCAGAATGAAATTCCTGATCCTCTATTTTCTCCAGCATGGCCCGCTCCGTTTTGATATTGCCGAGAAAGGGGGCGACCACATCCAGAATCTGCTTTCGTTCCGTATAATGATAAGCCGTCAGTCCCATTTGAAGAAGCAGAAAAAGATAGGGAATGAAAAAAGGGAAAGCAGGAAATACAAACGCAGCAGTGAAAAGGAGAATCAGCACCGGCGGCAGACTCTGAACCAGCCAGCGGACAGCAGGCCTGTGATATTGGGGACTGCGCTGCCGCACCCATTCGTAAAAAGGCCGGGGATCCTGAAATTTATCCGCGGAAAGCAACGCCTCCGCCTGCAGCTGCTGCCGCCAATCCAGCAGCCCGGCCAGTTCCTTTGCCACTGCCTGGCGTTCCCGGATTTCCTCCGGCTTTTTGGGCGGATCGGTCAGCAGTTTTTTCAGAGCATTCCGGCCGGCAAAGGTTTTTGCCGTATTCATCCACTGAAACAGGGAATTCCGGCCAAACACATCCAGATCCTCCGAAAAGTCATGCTCCGGATCCTGGTATTCCTTTCCGGTATCCTCAAGAGTCCTCCATTCCCCATTCAACCGCTTCAGGGAATCCTCATTGATCTTCCTCAGGATATCGATACGGTCCTTCTCCCGTTTCAGGCGGTTATGCCGGACAACAAGATACAGGAACAGCAGCAGGGCAGACAGAAATACGGCAATGCCAGCCGTTTCCTGTTTATGAAAATACAGATACAGGAACCCTCCGAACCCAATCAGTGCCGTCAGCAGGCGGAAATTGCTGATCCGATTCAGCCGGGATGCCTGCTCCTCCCCTTGCTTTTGGTACTCTTTTGCTCTTTTCTCGTATTCCGATCCGGAATTGTTCAATTAAAAGCCTCCAATGTCCTTTCCGCCCAGGAATCCAC
>DHDO01000054.1:0-5284 GCA_002399435.1 Firmicutes bacterium UBA4874 | reverse complement strand
ACGGGTTTTCCATCCTGGCTGAGATGAAAGCTTTGCCAGAGCGGCAATCGCGGAGCCGGTCAGATTGGCGTTTTTCACCTCAACAAATGTATGATACTGTCCCAGCTTGCCGTTCAGCCAGGTCTTCATATAACGCTCCACCCTGCCGGGAAAATCCTTTGTCTTGTAAAAGGTGGAACCATCTGCCGTAATGCACACCGGCCTTGCGGGATCCTTTCCCTTCCCCGTTTTCATGATGACAGCAGACAGATTGACGGCAGACAGCTTGGCCGCTCTCTCAATCAGCGAATCAATCAGGAAATACAGGGTGGTACGGTCGGTCCTTCCTTCCTCCGGATCCGGACTGCAGAAGCCGGCCAGAGGATTGTCCCCATAGGGGGCATGCAAAAAATCGTCCGCTTCCTTGGTGCTCAGTGTCGGAATACCCCGCAAGGCATTGCTCAGCGTTTTCGAAAACAGCCCCTCCTCTCCGGCGTCCCTGAGCAGGGTGTAGGAAAGTCCCCCCAGGTAGGCGCCGGAAATCTTCTTTTCAAAGGTGGACTCCCCCGGGTTCACAGTGGTTGCATCAAATTCCCTGTCGATCTTTCCGGACGGGGATTTCGCATAGGCGCCGGATTCCATATTGATCACCATGGTATCATAGCTTCCACACTCTTCCCGAAGCTTGCCGATATTGGCGCCTTCCTCAATATAGCTGGTATTGGTGCCGGTACCCAGGATGTATCCCACAAAGCTGTCATAATGCATTCTGGGAAAAGCTGCTTTTCCTCCGAGCAAGGTGGCGACGGTATCGTTCAGCAGCACAATGCGCTTCCGCTCCGTAACTCCCTCGCTCTCAAGCGCCTTCAGAATCCCTGCCCCCACAGGCTGTCCGATCATGTTCTGAACCCGGATCTCCTTGCTGAAACGAATTAATCTGCCGTCCCCGTTGGGAAGGATATCGGTGGGATAGGAGAAGCAAAATCCGATTTTATTGCTCTTGTGGATCACCGGCTTTAAATACTCCGCTGCCGTATGAAAAAACTCATCCCTGTCCACTTCTTCTCCGGCCCCAGGCATGGGATAATTTTCAAAATCATCAATGACAGGCTCTTTGTCCTTATTAAAGCAAACCACAGCGATTCGAAAATTGGTCCCCCCCGCATCCATTACAATCACCGGTTCATTGGATGGGATCTCCTCTGTCATGGGAATATAGGTGGGAAGCATATCCAGACAATCCTCATCTCCATCCAGCCCTTTCTGCATATCCTGCAAAAATATCCTGCATTCCTTCATAAAGTCCATGCTTTCATGGTCCATTCCGTTTTTCTGCAGAAAGCTTTGAACTCTTGCCCTGATTTCCTTCTCCGCCACTTTTGTACCCCTCTCGCAAGCATTTCTGTGTTCAGACTTTTCATTCAATATTATATAGAAGATCCCACAAAATGCAATATGAAACCCTGGTCCCGGATGTCCTTCAAAATGCAATATGAAACCTTGTCTGCCCCGGATGTCTATTCCGGCTTTTTAACTGCCTTTCCATCAATAAAGACCCAGACTGTTTTCGTACGAAAATCCAGGGGATCCCCATCGTAGAGAACAATATCCGCGTCCTTTCCGGGCTCCAGGCTGCCGACCCGATCCCCGATTCCGGTGATTTCCGCGGCGTTGATGGTAATGGATTTCAAGGCCTCCGTTTCGTCCATGCCCTCCCGGACCGCAAGTGCGGCACAGACAGATAGGTATTGGTTCGGAATGACCGGATGATCACTCATCATGGCTACTTTGATCCCGGCCCGGGACAGAATCCCCGGCGCCCGGAAGGTCAGGTTTTTCAGCTCAACCTTGCTCCGATCACTGAATAAGGGACCTACAATGACCTTGGCGTTTGCTTTCCGCAGATAATCGGTAATGAGGTAGCCTTCCGTGCAATGCTCCAGGGTGATATCAATGTGAAACTCCCTGGCAATGCGCAAAGCAGTCAGAATATCATCCGCCCGGTGCGCATGGGCCTTGATGGGAATCTCCCGGTTCAACACCATCCCCAGGGCCTCCATTTTCAGATCCCTCTCCGGCATTTTATCCGGATCCGCTTTCCCCCGCTCCAGTTTCTTCTGATATTCCTGTGCCCGGACCAGGGCTTCCCGCAGAATGGCAGCCGTCGCCATACGGGTGCTGGGGGCTTTGTGCTGATTGTGATAGACCCGTTTCGGATTTTCCCCAAAAGCCACCTTCACGGCAAGAGGTGCCTTCACGATCATATCATCCACGCTGTGGCCAAAGGTCTTCAGCGCCGCAAACTGCCCGCCTATGACATTGGCGCTTCCCGGACCGGTCACCACGGTGGTGACGCCATGCTCCCTGGCTTCCTGAAAACAATAATCCTCCGGATTGACGGCATCGATTGCCCGCAGTTCCGGCGTCACCGGATCGGTGGCCTCATTCCCGTCGTCCCCTTCAAAGCCGATGCCATTCTCCCACATTCCGATATGGCAATGTGGATCGACGATGCCCGGCAGGACCCACATTCCCCGGGCATCCAGCTCCTTTGTCCCCTCCGGTGCGTCCAGGTTTTCCCCCACCGCTTTGATCTTCTTCCCGTCGACGAGGATGTCGCCCCGCTCATAGTCCTTTTCCGCCATGGTGCGTACTTTTCCGTTTCGAATCAAAAACAAAATAAATCCCCCGTTCCTCTTATTCTATTTCTATCATAATTCTTTTTTATGAAAGATTGCATTCCGCGCACAAACGCCTTTTCCACAATATGGGGAACAAAAACCGTTTGCCTGGCAAAATTATATCATATTTCTAGGAGGCGTAGAACCTTTTTACTTTTCTGTATTCCTTCATAATATTGCGCAGGATATCCACATGCTTGAAATCATCGTGATACAGAATGTTGACTTCCCGTATCATACTGAGATTCTCAATGGGCAGCACCGTGATTTTCCCCTTCTTCAGCTCATCCAGACACACACTGCGGGAAAGAATGGAAACGCCGATATCCCGCCGGATCAAATCCTTGATCGTTGCAATGTTATCCACTTCCATGATAACATTGAAATCATTGAGCGACAGATTATGGCTTTCCAGTTTTGCCGTAAAAAGATTCCTGGTCCCGGAGGATGGACTGCGGAGAATCAACGGCTGCTGTTTCAGCTCATTGATGGTTACCATGCTCCTTTTTGCCAAAGGATTGTTATTCGACACCACCAGCACCAGAGAATCAGTATCCAGCAGAAGGGAATGAATGCTTTTATCCTCTATCCTCCCCTCCACAACAGCCAGATCCAGCTCATAATTCTTCAGCTTCTTATAAAGGTTATTTATGGAGTCAGTAATAATCGTTATGTTGGTACCCGGGCTCTTTGTACTGAATTTGCCCAGCACTTCTGCTACAGCATTACTCTCTGCCGTGTGTGTCATTCCAACAGTCAGACGGCGGACATGGCGCTGCTCATCCTCGATATCCTGCTTCATGGATTCATACAGGCTGATCATCCGCCGGGCATACTGAATGACGATATACCCTTCGTTTGTAGGCTTTATCTTATTCCGGACACGATTGAAGATCCTGATGTCCAGGTCCTTCTCCAATTGTTTTATATGCTGGGTTACAGCCGGCTGTGTCAGGGAAAGATGCTCTGCCGCACGGGTATAACTGTTATACTCAACCACTGCCAGCAATGTATACAGTTTTGGATCAATCATTCGTTTCACCTCCATTATAATATATCGTTATAGGCTGCTAACAATTCATAAATTTACTTTATGCTGTTAGTCAACTATAATAATAACATAAGTTCGAAGGTACCGCAAGAATTCCTGTTTGGCTTGAACAGTCTTCCGGGATTCCTGTTGGATACTTTGATCTAATATATATTGTTCTTTAGGGAGTGTACGTCGATGGTTTATCCATTCAATCAATTAAACAATACTACAACGATTCTTTTAACATTATCCGTTATCCTGCTGGCCGGCTTTCTGCTCACCCGCATTACAAAGAAGGCAAAGCTTCCCAATGTTACCGGCTACATCATTGCCGGCATCGTGATCGGGCCCTATGTCCTGAAGCTGATTCCATCGGAGATGGTCGGCAAAATGGGCTTTGTCAGTGACATTGCCCTGTCTTTCATTGCGTTTGGCGTCGGACGGTTTTTTGTAAAGGAGTCCTTCAAGGAAACCGGAATCGGCATCATTGCGATTACCCTGCTGGAGTCTTTGATCCCCGGATTCCTGATCACCCTGTGCCTGCGCCTTCTGTTTCATATGGACTGGAGCTTCAGCCTGCTTTTGGGGGCCATTGCCACAGCCACGGCGCCGGCCAGTACCATGGTCACCATTTCTCAGTACCATGCGCGGGGGCCTTTTGTCAATATCCTGCTGCAGGTTACCGCGTTTGATGACGCCGTGTGCCTGATTGCCTTCAGCATTGCTACTGCTGTGGTCAGTGCCAAGGCCGGAGCGGATCTCTCCACATGGGACATCGTTTTGCCTATCCTCTATAATATCAGTGCTCTGGTCGTCGGCTTTTTATGCGGACTGGTCTTGAGCAAGCTGATGACGCCGGATCGAAGCGAGGACAATCGTCTGATACTGACCATCTCGCTGCTTCTCGGCATTGCAGGTCTGTGCGCCATCGTCGATGTTTCTCCCTTGCTTGCCTGTATGGTGTTTGGCACCACCTACATCAACACGACAAAGGACAAACAGCTGTATGATCAGGTGGAGAAATTTACACCGCCCATCATGTCCCTGTTCTTCGTTATATCCGGAATGAACCTGGACATTACCTCTTTCCAAACTCTGGGAGTGATTGGAGTGGCCTATTTCATCATTCGGATCATCGGAAAATATTCGGGTGCCTATCTGGGATGCCTGGTGGCAAAGTCGCCAAAACCCGTACGGAATTATCTGGGAATGGCATTGACCCCCCAGGCTGGAGTCGCCATAGGGCTCGCCTTTCTGGGACAGAGAATCCTGCCGGGCGCAGAAGGCAATATGCTTCTGACCATCATCCTGTCCTCATCGGTTTTGTATGAACTGATCGGACCCGCCTGCGCAAAGTTCGCACTGATCCGTTCCGGATCCATACCAAAGCAGAACCTGGAGGGTTCAAAGGGGAAAGCCGTATCCGTCAGAGAGTCCAACCCGGACGAAACAGAGGAAACACAGGATGGAAAAGAAACGGATCAAAGTCAGAAAGCCGTAATCAACTCATGAATCCTCCAATTAATTCATGAATCCTTCCTGATTCTGCAATTCGCAAAAAAAGGGCACCTTTAGGAGCGGTCAGATAGGG
>DHDO01000020.1:6830-7369 GCA_002399435.1 Firmicutes bacterium UBA4874 | reverse complement strand
ACCACCATTCCCGATACCGCCGGATAGAACAGAACAAACACGATGGCCACCAGGCCAAGATACCCATAAATCCAACCTTTTCTGACCCCTTTTTCCATCAGGCATTTGATCCCGTAAACAATGGACAGGATCAGAAACGGCACCATGGGGAAAAAGTGGTAAATAAAAGCGGATCTTGGAACAGCCATCCAGGGAACGTACAGGGACAGCAGGGCAATCACCACCAGGAACATGGCTTTATTTTCCTTCCAGGCCGCCCGGACCGCTGCCAGAAAAGCCGGAATCCCGGGCCACCATATGGCCGGATTGCCGAAGGACGCAATGGTGGAAGCCATTCCCGCCGGCAGATCCATTCCCTGATAATACCAGATGGGACGTACCATCAGCGGCCAGGACCACCATGGGGACTGGAAAGGATGGGTGGACTTCAGGGTACTGTGGTAGTGAAACATGGATTTCTGATATTCCAGGATATCCGAAAACTTCATTCCCGGCACCCTGAGGTAAGGAAGATAGGACAGCAGATAAAGAGCCGCAGG
>DHDO01000020.1:0-6639 GCA_002399435.1 Firmicutes bacterium UBA4874 | reverse complement strand
CCAGGCAGGAGAGGAAGAACCCTTTGCATCTTCCTTTGCTCCCCCTTTTGCTGCCCTGTAGTCTTTATATTCCCCATATTTTGCCGTAAAGAACAGCACAGCCAGGCCTGGCGCCCCATACAATGCAGACCATTTGGTCGCAGCACCCAGCCCAAAGAACAATCCGCTGAAAAAGAGCGGCTTCAGGGATTTGCCGAACCCTTTCCGGTAAGACTTCTGCAGAAAGGCATCCGCCATATAATAATACATCAGCATGACAAACAGGGTCGTATAGCTGTCAATGGTGGCAATCCGGGTCTGGGCAAAATGCATCAAATCAAACATCATCAGGAAAGCAGCACAGAATCCATAGAAGCTCCTTTGAAACAGCTTCTTTCCAAACAAATACATTATGGGGATCATGGCTGCCCCGGTCAGAGTGCCCATGATTCTCCACCCAAAGGGATTCATGCCGAACAGGGCAATGCCGGCGGAGATCAGAATCTTGCCAAAGGGCGGATGGGTCCATTCATAGGGTTTGATGCGGTGCAAATGCTCATAGGCCGTCCGGACATGATAGATCTCATCAAAATAGGTGCCGTTCCGGTAATCGGCGCGGGGACGGGCAAGATCCGGCTCATCCGCCAGGTGAAGCAGATCCCCCTGCACCCTGGTGCCATCCGTATTTCGTACCTTAAAGGCAAGGGAATTCCATTTCCCTTCCTTTTCACCAAATAAACCAATCTCCTTGATCGCCCCTCCGGGATCCGCCACCTCGATTCGGATCCGGGAAGTAAGCTGCGAGACATTCAGCACCTTCCATTTATAGAACTCATCCATTTCCATGTCTGCAAGGCTTCGGTATTCCCCGTTGGCATCCTCGTACCAGGCATGACAGGCGCCTTCTCCCAGCCCGCAGTAAAACGTCATGCGGTCTACATACTGCTCCTTTCCCAGATCTAGGACAAAGCTGTCCCCGGAATTCTTTCCCACCCATTCCGTTTCGGGCACAGCAAAATCCCCCAAATGAATCAGGGCAATGCACAGATAAAGAGCCGTCAGGACAGCCATAACGGCAAAATCCTTCTTTTCCACATGAAGAGGCGCATATTCCTTCGGCTCCGGGCGGCGGGTTCTGCGTTCCCCGGACTTTTCCGGGGAAAACCACAAGGGTCCGTCCTCCAGGGGTTTCTTTGGCGCCCTGATATAAAGAGGTTGTGACTTTCCCTGAACCACATTGCGCCAGGACCAGATCAGGACAGCAGTAAAAAGAATTATGTTCAGGGCAGAAACAAGGAGCAGCACCGGATGACCCGGGGGGATATGCGGAGAACCTGCCTTCAGCATCCGGTCCAGCACGGCAAAGGTATTGGCAAAAACCGTAAAGGAGGCCACACCGTAAAAGATCAGGCTCCATTTGTCGCGGGTCTGTATCAGGATCATCAGCAGGAAAAACAGCACAGGGAACAGATACCGTTCGTGCATCCGTACTGAAAGCATAAAAAAACCCATGGAGAAAGCCACAGCACCGACATAAGGCAGTTGCGGGCCCTTTCCCTTCCAATACAAAATCGCTGTGAATACCGTAAGGCCAATCATAAGCAGGATTCCCCACTGCTGATAGGAAAGCATAAGAAACGCCTCGGAATCGGACTTTAGATTCGCTCCGATCAAGCTGAAAAAATTAAAGGCGTTCAGGGAAGCGTACGGGTATCCTTCCGCCGTATTGAAATAAAGGCGGAAGATCCAGGCAGGTCCCTGCCGGAGCGCAAAGGGCAGAATAACAACAAAAATGGAAGCAATTCCGCATGCCAGTGTCTTCAATAGCTGCTTCCAGTCCCTGCGCTTCAGCAGTTCAAAAAAAACAACCGGCAAAAAAATCAGTCCCTGAGGCTTCGTCAATACCGCTGCAGCCAGAGGGATACCGGCAAGTGCCGGTCGTTTGGAGGAAAGCATCAAAAAGCCCAATGCCAGAAACATCACCAGAAAGGAATCCACCTGTCCCCAGACCGTGGAATCCAGAAGAACGGCAGGATTGAACAGGTAGATTGCAGAAACAAGAACGGGCCAGTTCCCGGGCAGACGGTCCTCTGCCGCACGATAAAGCAGATATCCCGTTATCAGATCAGCTGCAATGGAGGGCAGCTTCAGCAGCAGAATATCCAGCCATTCCCCTCCTGCCAGCCCCAGCAAACCCGCGAGCTTCCCGATCAGAAAGAGAACATACATGTAGAGCGGCGGATAATCCAGGAAAAAATCTCCCTGATACAAGCCGGTAAAATTCTCTGCCGCCTTTCGGGACCAGAAACGGAACAGTGCCATATCATTGGGGAACCCCTCTATGACAGGCGCCAGTACCAACCGGATCAATAAGCCAAAGAAAAGCGCATAACGAATCACATGAGGCCTTTTCTTCACAGACAGCTTCTTCCTTTCAATGAGAAGGAAAAGAAAAGCGGCAAGCAAAAACAATAAACAAGAAACAATGGCAATGATTCTCACATTGAAACCCTTCTTTGCATTATTCTCCGGTCAGCGAAACACCAACATCTTGCTTCCAATAAAATTGATCATCATGGAACAGAGGGTGGCCCCCGCCTTGCTGATAAAAATATGCAGCCCGGCCTGCTCCTCCAGAAGATACAGAACTAGGGAGGATGCCCCCAGGGAGATCAGATTTACAAGGACAAACTGCGCAAATTCGGCTGCGTGGGCTGTTGCCTTCCGCTGAAATGTCCAGCGGCGATTGAAAAAATAACTGTTGAGGACGCCGCAGGAATAGGAAACAACATGGCTGACAACGGGATTCCCGTGAAACCCCAGGGCCAGCAGTGAAAAAAGCCCAAAATCAATTGCCGTATTCAGAATACCGACCAGGGCAAACCGGATCAGCTGCCCTTCAGCTCTGTTCTTCATGACTGTTTTTACCCCGTGCTCTGGTTTCGGAACTGTCTTCTGTCTGACTTGTTCCGGGTCTGTCTGCTGCCTGACATGCTCCGGGGCCCTTTCTCTCATGGTGCTCACTTCTTCCCATCCCGGCTCCTGCTTCCCGGTCCTTTGCCTGCGGATTGCCCCGTCCCCTTCCGTCCCCATTGTCTTCCGGCTGATCTGTCTTTTCCTCCGGGAATCCTATTTTATCCTGAATAATATAAAGGGGACGCCCTTTTACCTCTTCATAAATCCGGCCCACATATTCCCCGATGATGCCGAGGATCAGCAGAGTAATGCCATGAAAGACCAGGTTCACCGCTATGATGGATGCCCATCCCGTCAGGGTATTGTCCGTAAACAGGCGCTGATACAGGACATACAGCAGATACACAAAACCGGATATGGACAGGATAAATCCAATATAGGTGGCCAGCTTCAACGGTTTATAGGTAAAGGAAAAAATACCGTCCGCAGCAAACTTCAGCATTTTTTTCAACGGATATTTGGTCTCCCCTGCCCAGCGTTCCTCCCGGACATATTCCACCGCCGTCTGTCTGAACCCCACCCAATTGATCATGCCACGCAGAAAACGGTTTTTCTCATTCAGCGTTTTCATGACATCACAAACCCTGCGGTCAATCAGTCGGAAATCGCCGGTATCCTTTGGGATGGTGCCGCCTGTCAGGGTACCGAGAATACGATAATAAACAAAGGCAGTGAATTTCTTGAAAAGGGTTTCCCCTTCCCTCTTCCGCCGTTTGCCATAAACCACATCATAGCCTTCCCGCCATTTTTCCAACATCCGGGGAATGACCTCCGGCGGATCCTGAAGATCCGCGTCAATAATGACCACCGATTGACCCCGGGCATAGTCCAGACCGGCGGACACGGCAATCTGATGGCCGAAATTCCGGGAAAAATCGATCAGGCGGATATGATCGTCAGCAGGGGCCAAATCAGCAATAATCGAAGCAGATCTGTCCCGGCTGCCGTCATTTACAAACAGCAGCTCATAGCTCCCGCCTGTTTCCTCCATCACCTTACTGAGGCGCCGATAGGTCTCGGCTATGACCTCTTCTTCCTCATACATGGGGATAACGATTGAACAAACAACGCAGCCCATTCCTATCCTCCGTTTCCCTTCCAATTGGAATTTCCTCCCGAAACCCGGAACTCTGTGAATTATTATCTGTATCTTTATAAAAGTATATCACAAGACAGGCGGTTTACCAATAAAAAAGGCTGTCCCAGGGAACCCGCGGAATTAATTTTTCATAAATTCAAAAAATATTAAGAAATTGATCAGGAAAATTTTCCGCATAGACAGCTGGTTCCTGGTATACTATAATAGTCATTGGCAGACAGGCCTGTGGGCCAGCTTGCCCTGGGGTCTGAACCATTTTAAAGGAAAGGAAGGTTTGCGTGAGAAGAAAAAAAAGAACGGTCCGGCGCCGCTTTTTCAAGCGCCTGATGCAGATGATCCTGATTGTTCTGATTTTCTATTTTGGGAAGCAATTTATGGAAAAAATTCCATATATAATAAATCATGAAGAAATACCGAATCCAATAACAATGGAAAAGGAAAGCCTGCCGAATCAAAACGGGAATGAGGGAGGCAAGGAGGATCCTGCACTTACTCCCGGACCTACTTTTGATGCAAGTCAATTGAACGGAGAGGTTTCCGATGAAGTCATCAACTCCCTGGAGACCATGGCGTCCAGGGATCCTCAGGTTATGTCAGTTCTGCAAAACTCTGCCCAGTACCCTCCGAAGCTGCTGGAAGCATTGTCCAACAATCCGGAACTTCTTTCCTATACATTGAACTATCCGCAAAAGAAGGGCACCTGGAAGGACAATATCAACCTTTCCGATCAATACAAACCGGGAAATATTCCGCTGCTGATCCAGTGGGACGAAGACTGGGGATATGCTCCCTACGGGCCAGGCACCATCGCTCTGAACGGATGCGGGCCAACATGCCTTTCCATGGTAACGGTGGGCCTGACCGGAAATACTTCATGGAATCCGAAAGCAGTCTGCGCATTCAGCGAAACAAACGGATATCTTGATGAGCAAAGTGGCAGCACTCTCTGGTCCCTGATGACCGACGGAGCCAAAAAACTCGGGCTGCATTCCACCGAACTGTCCCTGGATGAAGACCGGATGGTCCAGGAGCTTTCCCAGGGGCATCCCATTATCTGCAGCATGCGGCCGGGTGATTTTACCACCAAGGGACATTTTATTGTTCTGTACGGATATCGGAACGGAAAGTTTCTCGTTCGGGATCCAAACAGCCGTAGAAACAGCAAAAAGCTGTGGGGTTACCGTACACTGAAGCCACAGATCAAAAATCTCTGGGCTTTCAGCAGCTGACAAGACAATGAACCGCAGGGAAAATGAACCGGTGGAGCAGCAGTTTTTCTTGCCGAAGCAGAAGTTGACAATACGGACGGGTATTGACCGGTATAGCCTATTGGAATGCGCTATCGTTCGACACAGGAGGATCATTCATGAAGGCACACAAAAAATCAAAAAGACAAGCCATCCGATGGATCCTTCTTTCCCTTGTAGTTTGTTTTATCATAGGCAAATGGGTCGTCAAACCGCGGCGGGATGCCCTGCTGAAGGAACAGCTTTATCAATATATGTCGGAAAAGGCAAATCGGCTGGAGGTGTTTCAATCCGCTATAGCACAGAATGACGGCAAAACACTGAATACCTGCGTATATTTTGTTTCAGAGGCACTGAGGGAAAACAATATCCCGATTCCGGAGGGAACCTGCAACACAACCCAGCTGATATCCGAGCTGAAAAGCAAATGGTGGCGGAAGGACGAATCCTATCAGAACTTAAAGCCGGGAGACATCGCATTTACCACAGATACGGCAGGCAATAAATACGGAAAGCCCACCCACTGCTATATCTTCATGAAATGGGCAAAAGAAGGAAATTATGATTATGCCTATATATGTGACAACCAGGCCAACGACTACGGCGGTAAATTATATCATATCCGAAACATAAGGAATCCCGAAACGGTAAACGGAGCTATAAAGGAAGCCTTTGCATTTTTCATGAAGCCATAGCTTCCGCAGCTGGGCTCCACTTTGCACTGCCAGGTGCGCAAGAAGCGCAACATATTTTGTCTAAGTCATCATGGCCGGTAGCACTGACTCCGGATACTCTACTTTTTCTCTCTTTATATTTTCTCTGCATAACTCTGCAAGTTTAAACATAATCCTGTTTCTAATATATGAAAAGCACTGACCATCCATTTTACAGTATGGCATATTTTTTACTGCTGTAAAGATAGCAAGATAAGCTCCTGTTCTGCATCAGACGCCTCTAAGACATGGAACAACATATGCGGAGAGATAAGGCCGATTTATTTTTAAATCTGATGAAGAAACAATGGAGTTCATAAATATCATTAAATCAAAAGCAAATATACAATAAACAACAAAAAGCAAAGCACCCAACGTATCAGCAAATTCTACGTTGAGTGCTTCTTTTGGATCCGGCAGCGGCCTGCTCTTCCGGGAGGTCACCCTCCAGGTACCATAGGCGCAGAAAGGCTTAACTGCTGTGTTCGGGATGGGAACAGGTGTGACCCTTTCGCTGTAACCGCCGGATAAGGGATATACCCTGAAAACTGCACAATGCTCTATTTATGATCAAGCCCTCGACCGGTTAGTATCAGTCAGCTGCATGCATTACTGCACTTCCACC
>DHDO01000050.1:11888-17492 GCA_002399435.1 Firmicutes bacterium UBA4874 | reverse complement strand
TCGGCAACTTTTGGCATCTTTCGATTCCAAAGCAAGAAAGGATTTGTATTTTTCGTAAAGAATAATATAATAGGGTGAAAGCCATCCCATGCAAAAGGAGTGTGATTACATAACGATGAGTAATATTATGGATAAATTGAAGTTTGTGGAAGAAAAGGCAGACCATTATTGGGCGAAGAGGATCACATCCCAATTGGAATATGCCGTTCAGCTGAATAAAGTATTGGAGCATCAGTATGATGAAAACCTGACGGATTGCCTGGATTTTCTGTCCGGTGAAATTGCCCGGGAAGGCACCATAACGGAAAAAACGGCCAGGGCGGCGGAAAAAAAGCTGGCTCCGTTGTCGGAGGATGCAAAGAAATATCGCATGCTGTGTGTCGCCCATGCCCATATGGATATGAACTGGATGTGGCGGTGGGAGGAGACGGTCACCGTCGTGCTGGATACATTGCGCACCATGCTCGGCCTGATGGAGGACTATCCCCGGTTTAAATTTTCGCAATCCCAGGCTTCCGTTTATCGGATTGTGGAGGAGTACGATCCCCCCATGCTGGAGGAGATCAAAAAAAGGATTCACGAAGGCCGCTGGGAAGTTACGGCTTCCACATGGGTGGAGCACGACAAGAACATGGCCAACGGGGAAAGCATGGCACGCCATATTCTTTATACAAAGCGTACCCTGTCCAAAATGCTGGATATTGACCCGGACAGCCTGAATCTGGATTTTGAGCCGGATACCTTCGGTCACAGCCTGAATGTACCGGAAATTCTTGCAAGAGGGGGAGTCCGGTATTATTACCATTGCCGGGGGTATGACGGCTATACGCTTTACCGCTGGAAAGCGCCTTCCCGCAAATCGGTCATTGTTTATCGGGAGCCAGCATGGTATATGGGTGCCATCGAGCCTTCCATGGCATATTATGTGCCGGGATTTTGCAGTGAACACCATATGGATACCATGCTGAAGGTTTATGGTGTGGGTGATCACGGCGGCGGCCCTACCCGAAGGGATATCGAATCAATTATGGATATGGCGGACTGGCCGGTTTTTCCCAGGATGGAGTTTGGCACCTATGCGGAGTACTTTGCATTGGTGGAGGAGATCAGCGATCAGCTGCCTGTGGTAACCGGTGAGCTGAATCCCATATTTACCGGCTGCTATACCAGTCAGTCCCGGATCAAAAAGGAAAATGCCATTCTGCAGAATAAGCTGAATGAGACGGAAGCTTTTGCATCGGCTGCTTCTTTATCTGTGGGAGCGTCCTATCCAACCCGGCAGATGGAAGAGGCCTGGGAAAAGGTGTTGCTCAATCAATTTCATGATATCCTGTCCGGGTCGTGCACGGCGGATGCCAGGGAATATGCCATGGGCCTCTATCAGCAGGCGGCTGCGCTGACAGATACAGAGGCCAGCCGTGCCCTGCGCAGCATCGCATCCCATATTGATACTTCTGCATGGGCTTCCAGGAGGATTTATCACCTCTTTAATCCCTCCCTTTATGCCAGAACGGAGCTGGTTGAGGTGATGGTCCGGGACTGGGAAGGAAAGAAGGAAAACATACAGTTCCTGGATTCTGATGGCAAGGAGGTTCCTTATCAGCTGCTTTCCGAACAGGATATTCCTTATTTCGGGCATCATTGTTTCAAGGTGCTGATTCCCGCACATGTTCCGGCAATGGGGTATGCGACATATCTTCTTACGGAGAAAGAAGCGGAGGATGTTTTACCCCCGTTTCCATCGCAGCCCAGAGTGGAGAGGCGAAACAACCATACTCTGGAAAACGAACGTCTGAAAGTGGTGTTTGATCCCCGTACTGGTGCCATCGTTTCCATGACGGACAAGGCCAACCGTCATGAGATCATTGATCCTCACCGGCCTGCCGGTGTTTTTCGGCTGATTGAGGAGGAAGACAGCCCGGGTATGACCTCGTGGGTGGTGGGAAGTTATCGCAGGATTACAAATATCAACGAAGGCGGTGTGAAATTCACTTCCCTTCAAAACGGGGAAGGCCTGCTCCGGCAGTCCCTGTCCTATACTGCATCCTCTGGGAAGTCCACGATTCGTGTCCGCGTTTATCTGGATCGGGGCAGTTCAAGGCTGGGCTTTGAAGTGGAGTGCGATTTCCTTGAATTGGGAAATCCGGAGAAGGGGGTTCCGCAGCTGAGTTTCTATATGCCGGTTGGGTATGACTGTCGTGCTTATCGGTATGATATTCCCTCCGGGACCATTGAACGGGATGAAACCGATATGGATGTTCCCGCCGGCAGCTGGGCGGCAGCCATGCCAAAAGATTCGGGACGAAAGGCACTGACCCTGATTGCCGGCACCAGACACGGATTCCGCTGTGTGAAAAATTCCATCAGCCTCAGCCTGATCCGCGCCTCCTATGATCCGGATCCTTATCCGGAGGTGGGTCTCCATACGTTTGGTTTCTTTGCGTCCCTGCCCAATGTTACTTCCAACCGGGAACTGATTGAGGAAGCCTATAACTGCAGTCACCCGATCTGCGTGGTGTCCGGCAGGCCGCATAAAGGCGAGCTTCTGCCCCGCGGCAGCTTCATGAAAATCCAGGAAGGCGGCATTGCTGTCCAGGCGATTAAAATGCCGGAGGACAGTACGGATACCGATAGTATGATACTGAGGGGATTTGAGACGGAAGGCAGAAGAACCAGAGTGGAGATGTCCTTCAGTCGAAACATTGCGAAGGCCTATTGTGTGGATATCAATGAAAAGCCGGTGGAGTCGGAGCTGGATGTCCGGATTTCCGAAAACCACGTATCCTTCGGCGTGGAGCCCTATAAGGTGTTTACGTTTCGGGTGGAGTTTCTGTAAAGGCGGATGAGGCCAGGAATAAAAGAAGGACAACCGGACAGAAAGAGCAACGACAGAACAGAAGGAACACAAGCAGGATGGAAAGGACAGCGACAGAACAGAAAGAACACAGCAGGGTGGAAAGAGCAACGACAGAAAGAACGACGACAGGACAGAAAGAACAAAAAATGAAAAACGGATAAAATAAAAGAGCCCCTCGAATTTGGGGGGCTCTTTTATGTAAGGGGTTTGGGGGTTTGGGTAACTTACAATATTATAATAACCAATCGTACAAAAAATAAACATCCTAAAAGAATATTTTTTTGTTTTTTTTGAAATAAATATCTGTAAGCAATCATAATTTAAAATTGAGGAAGATTATTACTAAACTATTAATAAAAATTTATTTAAATTGAAGGATAATTAAATCTTTTGTAGAAGAACTTATCATCAGATCCAATACTATTACATTCCTATTTGATTGAAAGCACTTTCAGGCTGTTCAAAGGAGGTCTCATTTTCATGACGCAGGAGGAGGGCAATCCGGATACCTGCCTGTGGTATACAAAACCGGCAAGAAAATGGTTTCAGGCTCTTCCAGTCGGAAATGGAAGGCTGGGAGCGATGGTATTTGGAAAGGTCCGGGAGGAAAGAATTCAGTTAAACGAAGAATCCATATGGTATGGCGGGCCTCTGGACAGGATCAATCCGGACGGCTTTTCACATCTTGCGCAGGTAAGACAGCTTTTGTTCCATGGAAAGCCAAAGGAAGCAGACCGGCTTGCGCAGATGACCATGACATCCGTTCCAAAAAATCTCAAGCCCTATCAATCTCTCGGGAATCTGACGATATGGTTTGACGGGCAGGACGGTGAGGTAAAGGATTATCACCGCTGGCTGGATCTGGACAGAGGGATGATTTTCATACGGTACACGATCGATGATGTTTCCTATCAGCGTGAGATATTTTCCAGTGCGCCGGATCAGGTTCTGGTGATCCGGCTTACCTGCAATAAGCCGGGGTCGATTAGCTTCCATGTCAATCTGGACCGAAGGCCGTTTGATGTCGGCACCCGAAACCTTTGCGACAGGAGCATTGCTTTGGAAGGGAAATGCGGACAGGATGGAGTCTCGTTCTCATGTATTGCGCAGGCCGCAGAGGAAGGCGGAACAACAAAGACATTGGGCGATTTTATCTGTGTGGAACAGGCCAATGCCGTCACCCTTTATTTAGCTGCCAACACGACATATCGGCATCCGGATCCGGAAAAAGTGTGTTTGAAGCAGATCGAAGCCGCTGCGTCCAAGCCCTATGATATTCTGAGGGGAGATCATATTGCAGATTACCGCTCCCTTTTTCAAAGAGTATATTTTGCAATCCGGGAGGAAGACGATAGCCTGAGATCCCTTCCGACAGATGAGAGATTGAACCGGGTAGCCGGCGGGGGAAAAGATAATGGCCTCATCAATTTATATTTTCAATTCGGAAGATATCTGCTTATTTCCTCTTCCCGGCCCGGATGTCTTCCGGCCAATCTGCAGGGAATATGGAATGATAGCTTCACTCCTCCCTGGGAATCAAAATATACGATCAATATCAATACGGAAATGAATTACTGGCCGGCGGAAGTGTGCAATCTGAGCGAATGCCATCTTCCATTGTTTGATTTCATTGAACGAATACGGGAAAACGGAAAACATACCGCGGCGAAGCTCTATCACTGCAGAGGATTTGTCGCCCATCACAACACAAATATATGGGCGGATACGGCACCGGATTCCAGCATGCCCCGCAACGCATTGTGGCCAATGGGTGCGGCATGGCTGTGCCTGCACCTTTGGGAACATTACGCATTTCATCCTTCCCAGTCCTTTGCTGCCTGGGCTTATCCCATTATGAAGGACGCGGCGCAGTTTTTTGTGGATTATATGGTGGAAGATCAGAACGGCAATCTGGTGACAGGCCCATCCGCCTCCCCGGAAAATCAATACCGGCTGCCGGGTGGAGAGACGGGATCCCTGTGTATGGGGCCATCCATGGACATACAGATTGTCCGGGAGCTGTTTCATCGCTGTATCGATTTAAGTAAAATTTTAAATCAGGATGAGGAATTCAGGCAGGATTTGAAAAAAAGAATGGAGCGACTGCCAAAGCCGAAGATCGGAAAATACGGACAGCTGATGGAATGGCAGGAGGATTATGAAGAGCCGGAGCCGGGGCATCGCCACATATCCCATTTGTTTGCCCTGTGTCCGGGGACCCAGATCTCGCCGGAGAAAACACCGGAGCTGGCCAGGGCAGCCAGAAGGACCCTGGAGAGAAGACTGGAAAACGGCGGCGGGCATACGGGATGGAGCCGGGCGTGGATTATAAACTTCTGGGCGCGGCTGGAGAATGGAGAAAAGGCTTATGAAAATGTCGGGGCATTGCTGGCAAAGTCCACTCTTCCCAATTTATTTGACAATCATCCGCCCTTCCAGATTGACGGGAACTTCGGAGGCATTGCCGGGATTGCGGAGATGCTGCTCCAGTCGCATCAGGAGGAGATCGCACTGCTTCCGGCACTCCCGGATGAATGGAAGGACGGGTGTGTCCGGGGACTGCGTGCGCGCGGCGGCTTTCAGGTGGATATGGAATGGAAAGATGGGATTCTGGAGCGGGCTGTCCTGCATGCGGACCAAAAGGCAGTCTGTCGGGTGCGTTCTTCCGTTTCACTTGTGGTAAAGGATCAATGGGGGGAAAGGAGCATTCCTGCCGTTGTCCGGGATAATATAACCGAATGGGAGGC
>DHDO01000050.1:0-11633 GCA_002399435.1 Firmicutes bacterium UBA4874 | reverse complement strand
ATGCCTTTATCCGGCGGATGCGGGAATGGTTTAACGAATTGGAGACTTGTTATCGGCCGGAGGTTCGCTGGTGGCTGGCAGAAGGATTTCATACGGATGAGACCCTTCGTAAGAATGTCCGGGAGATTGCACAATCCGGTTTTGGCGCGGCAGAATTCCTGGCAATGCCGGAGCCCGGTGTGGATTCCGCTGTTTATGGCTGGGGGTCCCGGGAGTGGGCAAGCGACACCCGGCTGATTATTGAAGAAGCCACAAGGCTGGGGTTCGGTTTCAGTCTGACCAGCGGCGCCAACTGGGCAAATGCCAATCTGCCGGACACCTATGTCTGGAAAGGGAAGCCGTTTGGTCCCGACAGCAAGGCGGCGGCAAAGGAACTGGATGTTGCAACCATTCTGCTGCATGCCGGGGAAACCTATTCCGGAGTGCTGCCGCTTCCTGCGAAAGGATCTCCAAAAGACAGTGATATTCATGGAACGGCAGCTGGTTACCGGGAGCAGCTGTTTCAGGCCGTGATTGCTGCCAGGGTACTCCGCCCCCGGGAGGGATGCGGTTCGTCCCACGGCTATGCACAGGGAACCGGAACCGGTATTCTGGATATTTCGTCTCTGACCGATCTGACGGGCACCGTTTTGCAAAGGGAGGATGATCCTGCCTTGAACTGGACGGCTCCAAAGAACGGAGAATATGCCCTGTTTGTTTATTGGATGCATGGTACGGGTCAGACGGCATCCCCTTCGGTCCATACAAACTATACCATTAATTACATCGACCGTTATGGGGTGGAAGCCATGATGGACTATTGGGAAGAGAACATCCTTACAGAGGATTTAAAGGAGATCATCCGTAAGAGCGGCCGCGGCGAGATCTACATGGATTCCCTGGAGCTTCTCACCTATGGTGCAGGCGGGATATTCTGGGGATACCATATCAAAGAGGAATTTCAGGGCAGGAAGGGATACGACATTACCCGGTATCTGCCCATGCTTACAACGGATTCGGTGCGGGTGACGTCCGGCAAGGCAAAGCAGTATGATTATGTCGCCTCCGACCCGGCCGGAAATGCCCTGGCACAAAAAGTACGGACGGACTATTACAGTGTGATCAGCGTCCTGTATCTGGAAAATGTGCTGAAGCCTTTGCAGAAGTGGCTTCATTCGCTGCACATGACGCTGCGTGCCGAGCCGTCCTATGGAATGCCTTATGAAATATCCACACCGGCGCGGTATCTTGATGATGTGGAAACAGAGTCGTTTGCACAGGCTGCGGATGTTGATCTGTATCGTGGCATGCTGGGATCTGCAAATATGTATGGCCGGATCTTTTCCAGCGAAACAGGCGCCGTACCCGGCCGCAATTATTACTATAATATGGACGACTGGACGCAGCTTTGCCTTTTGCAGTTTGCAGGAGGCGTCAGCCGCACGGTATTTCATGGCTATTCCGCCATAGAAGGATCGGAAAGGGACACCTACTGGCCGGGTCATGAAGGAATGTATGCCCGGTTCTCCGAGCGGTTCAACAGCCGGCAGCCGGCTTCGGTTCACTATCCCGGATGGACCCGGATGCTTGCCAGAAACCAGAAGGTGCTCCGGCAGGGACTGCCCGCACGGGACATTGCCATTCTGCGTACGGATTATTCCTTTATCAACTATGGCCAGCCAGAGGGATGCAACACGTTTGCCAATAATTGTTTTATGCATGACATGCCCTACTTCTGGAGGGATCTCACCCTGCAGAGAGCAGGCTATACCTATGATTACTTTTCTCCCTTGCTGCTGGAAGACAGGGAGCATGTATCCTGGACCAGGGACGCACTGCAGCCGGACGGCCCTGCCTATCGGGCCATTATCGTGTATCAGGAAAGTATGGAGCTCTCCAGTGCCAAAAAGCTTCTTTGCATTGCAAAAGGCGGCCTTCCGATTCTGTTTGTCAACCACAATACGGAAGTTGCCGCACACGACGGTACGGAGATTCATCACAAAAAAGCGGCCTCTGTCTGTAAATACAATAAGGACAGTGAGACGGAGCTTCGGGCCATTGTGGCGGAAATCAAAGCCCTTCCCAATACCGCCGAGGTGGAAAATCCGGCAAAGACCCTTTCGGCATTGCAGGGGCTTGGCGTTTTCCCGCGCGTGGCATTTGGCGGGCAAAACAGCAAAATATTGACCGTTTCCCGTCGGGATACAGAAAACATGGTTTTTTATACTTTTGTTTATTCTTACCGGTTTGAGTTGGACAAAGATGCGGCTCCCTGTTCAATTTGCCTGAATATAGAAGGAGAGGGCGCGCCGTATTGCATGGATGCCTGGACCGGCGAAGTCCGACGGATTGGCCGGTATGAGATCAGGGACGGGAGGACCCGCGTTCCCTTAACCCTGCAATCCGGGGAAGCAGTAATCATTGCACTTGATTTGCACAGTTCCGGTATGCCTCATGCGGTTTCCACAACAGCGGATGATATAGTTGAAAGCAAAGGCATCCTGCAGGCGAAAGCCTTTGCTTCCGGGAAATACGAGACAGTCTGGAGCAATGGAGAAAGCATATCCTCCGGAGTTTTCGTCCCAAATGCCATTCGGCTGACGAAATGGAATATCGTGGTGGAAGACTGGAATGAAGGCGAACAGGTCAGGATCACAGAGTGTAAGTTTGGCCACCGGACAACTGAGGTATATTACACAACCAAAAAAACGAAGCTGGTTTTTGAGAATTGCGGTCTGGCTGCCTGGAAAGACCTGCCCGCCACCAAAGAGCAGCTGGCGACGCTGGCGGGGGAGCATCCTTCCATGTCGCATGTATCCGGAATTGGCACGTACACAACGGATTTTGACCTTCCGGAGCGCTGGGGGGAAGAAAACGGGGCCTGTCTGGTTATGGAATCGGCAGGAGGCGGTTCGGTGGAAGCCTGGGTCAACGGAAAAAAGACACCCGGCATTGATATTCGAACCCTTCGGGTGGATATCACTCCGCTTCTCCGGCCGGGAAGGAACCATCTCCGGATTCAGGTGGCCTCCACCTTGACAAACCGTATGCTTCAGCGGGATTATCAGAGCAAAAAGTCCAGGTGGACGGATTCCTTTCCGTCGGTTCAGGATTACGGACTGATGGGCGACGTGAGCATTGTTCCTTATACGACGGCTTCGCTGCAGACAGGACATCAAAATAAATAAAATATACTTTTTTAGTGGCTGGAACCATTCTATAATGTACTAAAATTAACTTAAAAAAGGAGTAAACTATGACGCTAAAATTAAAGGATATTGCAGAAAAATTAAATATCTCACAAGCCACGGTGTCATTGGCACTGAACAACCGGCCGGGTGTGAGCCAGGAAACGAAGGAAAAAGTGCTCAAAGCAACGGAGGAGATGGGTTATAATGTAAATGTATTATCCAGGAATACCTCAAAGAATCAGAGAAGCATCCGATTTATCATCTACAAAAAGCAAGGGCTTGTTGTTTCGGATACTCCTTTCTTTTCTGCCCTGATCGAAGGAATTGACCAGGAGGCAAGGGATAACGGATACAGTTTGGTGATTACGTATCTGAAAGAGAAGGAAAATAAGGCAGAGATTAGAAAGCTGGTAAAGGAAGAGCCTTTGGGGGGGATCATCGTCCTGGCTACGGAAGCGGAGATACAGGATTTAAAAATATTTGATAAGCTGAATGTTCCGGTGGTGGTCCTGGACAGCTACTTTCGGGATGCAAAGTACGACACCGTGGTGATCAACAACATGCAGGGCTCTTATCAGGGGACCCGCTATCTGCTGGAGAAAGGGCATACCTCCATAGGCTATTTGTGCGGTTCCATCCGGATCAACAATTTTGAGGAAAGAAAGGATGGATTTTTCAAGGCCCTGAAAGATCATAACATTGAATGGGATGAGAAGCTTGCTTTTCCGCTGGAGCCGACAATGGACGGCGCATACCGTGATATGTCCCATATTCTGGAGACTGGATGCAAGCTCCCCACTGCGTTTTTTTCCGATAATGATATTATTGCCTGCGGTTCGATGAAGGCTTTCAAGGAAAAGGGGCTGCGGATCCCGGAGGATCTGTCCATTGTCGGGTTTGACGACATGCCTTTCAGTAAGATCATCGATCCTGCCCTTACCACCATTAAGGTCTATAAACAGAGTATGGGCCGGCTTGCGGTGAAAAGACTGATTGAAAGAATTGAAGGAGATTGTGAGGCATTTGTCAAAGCAGAAGTCAATACGGAACTTGTGGAGCGAAAGAGTGTTTTAAAAAAGAATTAATAAGGACAAGTAAAGATCAATAAGGACGAGTAATACTTATGCACCTTTAAATAAAAAACCCCATGGAAACCCAATTCAAAGAAGTTAAAAATTTCATAATTCCTAAAAATTTAGTTGGGAGAATATTAAAAATATGATATAATAAGGCAGGGCGGAAGCTTCCGGATACCATTATTCCTGGCGGCAGCTGGCGCAGTACACAAAAAACCAGGTTCGTTTTTAGAATCCGGAATTCAAAGAGGTGAGGAGCATGATCAATCCAAAATTGCCTGCGATCCTTTATGGAGGCGATTACAATCCCGAACAGTGGTGCAGCGAGGTTTGGGAGGAAGATATGAGGCTGTTCCGATTGGCGGGGATCAATCTGGTCAATCTGGGGGTTTTCAGCTGGGCAAAATTACAGCCGGCGGAAGATCAATATGATTTTGGATGGCTGGACCGGATCATGGATATGCTTGCGGAAAACGGGATTTTTGTTAATCTGGCAACCCCGACAGCAGCGCAGCCGGCCTGGATGTCCCGCAAGTATCCGGAGATTCTTCCTGTGGATGCAATGGGAAGGAAACGGACTTACGGGAAGAGAGTCAATTTTTGCCCCAACAGCAGGAAGTATCGGGAATTTTCTGTGAACATTACCCGCAGGCTGGCGGAAAGGTACCGAAATCATCCGGCTTTGCTCATGTGGCATGTGGCAAATGAATACGGGACTTACTGCTACTGCGACAACTGCCAGATTGCGTTTCGGAAATGGCTGAAGCGCAGATATCACACCATTGAGGAACTGAACCAAAGATGGAATCTGAGTTTTTGGGGGCACACCGCATACGATTGGGAGGACATTGTCGTTCCATCGGATTTAAATGACGACAACAAATATTATCAGCCGGCTATGCTGGACTATCTGCGGTTTATGACCGATTCCAATCTGGAATGTTATCTGGGAGAATATCAGACAATTAAGGAAATCACTCCGGATTTGACGGTGACTACCAATATTTCCGGCCATATCAAGAATCTGGATCAGTTCCGATGGGCGGAGCATGTGGACATTGCTGCATGGGATAACTATCCGCTTCCGACAGATGCAGCCAGTACCGTTGCGTTCCGGCATGATCTGATGCGGGGATTAAAGCGCGGGCAGCCGTATATGCTGGCGGAGCAGACTCCGAGCAGTCAGAACTGGCAGCCTTACAATCTTTTGAAACGGCCCGGGGTAATGAGACTTCTTAGCTATCAGGCCATTGCCCATGGAGCCGATACGGTTCTGTTCTTTCAGCTGAGAGCCTCGGCACAAGGTGTGGAAAAGCTTCATGGAGCGGTTATTTCCCATGCAGGTCATGAACATACAAGGGTTTTTCGGGAATGTGCGGAGCTTGGAAGGGAACTCAAGCAATTGGGGAAAGGAATTCTGGATTCCCGTATCCATTCAAAGGTGGCCATTCTGTTTGACTGGGAGAATTGGTGGGCTGTTGAGCTGTGCAGCGGACCCAGCAGGGATTTAAAATATCTGGATCAGGTCGCTCAATATTATCGGCCGCTCTATGGGCAAAATATATCAGTGGATATTGTCCGGCCGGGCGAGGATCTTTCTTCATATCAATTGGTGATTGCTCCCCTGCTCTACATGGTGAAACCGGGGGTTGCCGGGAGTATCGAAAGATTTGTGGGGGAAGGCGGTACGTTCCTGGCTTCCTTCTTCAGTGGGATGGTGGATGGAAATGACCGCATCTTTTCAGGAGGCGCTCCCGGTGAGTTGAGAAAGGTACTCGGCATCTGGGTCGAGGAGTCCGACGCCCTGCTTCCGTCCATGCGGAATTCCATGGTTTTGCGGCAGCCTGCGGGGGAAGAAGGACGGGAATATGAATGCGGATTGCTTTGTGACATCATTCACACGGAAACGGCGAAAGTGCTGGCTGTTTATGGGGAAGACTTTTATGCAGGACAGCCGTGCTTTACGGTAAATCAATATGGAAAAGGGAAAGCCTTTTATGTCGGTACCGAACCGGAGGACTCTTTTCTGCAGAATTTTATGAAGGCTCTGTGCCAGGCAAAGAGGATCGAAGCACCCATTTTGGTACCGAACGGTGTGGAAGTAACGCAGCGATGGAAAGAAGGTCAGTCCTATACCTTTATTTTGAATCATGGAAACACTTCGGCAGTCATCGATTTGGGAAAAGGAGGTTATTGGGATCTTATAACGGAAAGCGAAAAGTCCGGTAATGTGGAACTGGAACCAAAAGGGGTATGGATACTGGAACGAAAGTGAGGGCTCGTACCAATCGTTCGGCAGGATGCAGTGTTCTCTTATGAAAACTTCCGTAAAAGAAGGTTATAAAATGTATAAGGTTTTTATCGTAGGCCAGGAAGCTATTTCAGATAAAGATTTCATGCGGCGGATTCATTGGGAGGAGTATGGCTTTACCATATCCGGGGAAGCGTGGGATGGAACCGATGCTTACCGCAGGATACTGAAGTTCCGGCCGGACATTGTATTTGCGGATATCCAGATCCCGGGCATGAACGGTTTGGATTTGACAAGGAAGATCAAAGAGCGGGTTCCGGACATTCAATTTGTTTTAGTCAGCGAATGCAGGGAATTTACCTATGCTCAGAAAGCTTTGAACTATGGCGCCTTCCGGTACTTTCTGAAACCGGTGAATGAGGAGGAAATTACCGAAACATTGAGAAAGGCATCACAGGTTATGGAACAAACCGATGGGCCGGATTCATTCGAAGAAGAATCCCTGGAGGGCATCAAATACACTCCGGGGATCCATGCAAATGAAAACATAAAACGGGTTGTGGAGTATATCAACAACCATTATGAAGAAGAAATAACCCTGCAGGGCCTTTCCGGGCTGTTCCATATCAATCCAAGCTATATCAGTCAATTATTTCGGAAGGAAACCGGCATGACGTTCAAGGAATATCTGACCAAACTGCGGATTTCCTATGCTTCTGCATTGCTTGCCGATACCAATCTGAGCATTTCACAAATCACACACAAAGCAGGATACAACGATTATTTTTATTTCATAAAGGCGTTTAAAAAAAGCAAAGGGAAAACTCCGAAGCAGTATCGGAATTCTTTGGAACAGACCAACCCTTATAGTTATTTATAGTCAAAAAATTAAAAATATAATAAAAATGCAAATAAATATAAGATTATTCCATTTAAAAGAAACCGAACTTATTCTATTATATATATGGGAGATAGATAAAAAAACAGGAAAGGAGGGAATTTCTTTTACCGCCTATTTCAAAAGAACAGGAGAAAGGAAGGATCAAATGAAAAGTTTTGACATGACGGTTTGGTTTCGAAAAGGAAGCAGAAAGTTTACCGGTTTGCTGGCAGCGATCCTGGCAATAAGCGTTCTTGTGTCGCTTGTTTTGATCCCGGCATCCGCATCGGAAAAGCCAAAGAAAGCGACGGGCAGTACGGATATTCCAAATAAGTACAACGTGCCGTTTTCGATCGATGACGACGAAGTGTTGATACTTGGAGTCAACTATAAACCGTTTGAGAATACCACGGCCAGCAATCATGAAAATGCGGATCGTTTCTTTGAGGAAGTCATGGGCAAGAAGCTCAGGCAGGCATTTCCCGATGTCCGGATCAAATATGTGACATGGGACTTTCCGCTGCGTTATGAGGATCTGGATGCAGCCGGCATTTGTCCGGATATCATTCTTGAGAATCCGCGGAGCGGTATGGAACGTGACCTGAGGTCCCGGGGATGGGTCGGCGATATAACCGAAATGCTCGGGCAAAAGGATCTCGACCTCAGCAAACTCAACAAAGCTGCCGTGGAACAGCTCAAAGCCCATTCAAGCGGCGGCATCTACGGCGTTCCCATTTTCATCGACGATTATTATCTGTTCTACAACAAGAAGATCTTCGACATGCGCCATGTGCCGTATCCAAAATCGGGTATGACCTATGAACAGGCCTACCTGAAGGCAAAGATGCTTACGTTTCAGCATGGTCTGGACGGGTACAAAGGATATCAGCAGCACCCGGATCATTACCTGAATTTAAATCAGTTTGGGCTGAACCCGTTCCTTCCTACCAACAGTGAAAACCCCGCACCGGAAGACGTGAAAGTGAACATCACATCGCTTCAGTGGGTGTTGCTGGCCCGCAACATGGATCGTTTCCTTACAATCAAGCGTAACACCTTCACCACACCCAATGACTTCCTGAAAGCCGACATGAGCAAACCAGGTCATGTGGCCATGGCTGTGGATACGCTTTCCAAGCTGCCCATGTATGTGAACAGCGAGCTGTATATTAAGGACGGGGAGGAGGAACGGTATCAGGAGTGGACCAAAAACATTGATGTGGGGATCAGCTCCGTTCCGGTGCTTACTCCTGGCTGCAGGACGACCTATCAGCCAAACCAGATAGCAGCTTTCGTCCCGCCGCAGTCGCGAAACCTGGATACGGCGTATGATATCGTAAAATGGATGGTATCGGAGGAAGCGCAGGTTGAGTTGTCCAGACATGGTATGAAAGGCGTTCTGGAAACGGATGCAGTGAAATCCAGTTTTGGCAAAGATATTCCCGAGCTTGCCAATGTCGATACTTCTGCCATCTATTGGGGAGAGAACGCAGTGATCAAGAACTATAAGAATATAAAATTCTGGAACATCCCACTGTGGAATGTATTTCGGCTGCATGTCCTGAAAGATGGTATGACACCGGAGAGCAGCCTGATTGTCACCGAAAAGGAAGATATTCCGAACTATATCAAAAATCAGGCGGCGGCAGGGAAAGATTGGTAAACCTAATAAGAGCAAAGCGCTTATCCGTTGGGTGAGCGCTTTTTTCAGTACTTTGGCGGGCAAACTTTTACATGGAAACAAAAAATCAGAAAGCAGCAAATGATTAGATTAAATTACTTTTAAAGTTTTTTGCATTTTATTAAAAATTTGAGTTTGTCAGGCATAAAATTAATGATATAATAAAAAAGAATGCAAGCTGGGATTGGAACAAGGCTCTAAAGTTTTCCGATGGGGGGGAAAGTTTAAAATGTCTTCTGCCAAAATCGGTATCAACATGTTCAGGGTAAAAGCGGATACTTTTCTCATGGGCGGTGGCGACATAGAGCTCAGACCCGACGCACTGCCAATTCACAAGGTACGACTTTCAAGTGACTTTTATATCTCAGAAGAACCGATTCCATACGACCTGTTTGAAAAATTTTATAGGGAGAAACATCACAGGCAGCCGGATGTTCAGAACTATCAGGGATATGTAATCGGCGTCAGCTGGTATGAAGCGGACGAATTCTGCCGCTGGCTCAGTGAAAAGGAAGCGGATTCCTACCGGCTGCCAACCGAGGCGGAGTGGGAGTATTGTGCGAGAAACAGCAGGGAAATTGGCACAGACCGAATGTGCGATCTGAATATGAGGGAGTGGTGCTTTGATTGGTATGCTGCCTACTCAGAGGAGGAAACGGATCCCGCGGGACCGGACAGCGGACATTTTAAGGTGGTAAGGGGCGGCTTTCTGGATGATCCGGCAAGATACAATGCGTATCCGCTGGAAGTCTGGATGAGGTGCTCCCTTCCGCCGGATTTCCGACATGATGAGGAGGATCGGTACAATGAATTTGGAAGGCACCCCATAGGATTTCGCGTGGTGCGGGGCAGAGCTCCAAAAACGAGTGAAAACAGTCCAATTCCGCTTGTTTGCCTGAATGTAAAGCAAAGCCGGCCAGTTTCCAGAATAAAAGAGGATACTCCGTATTTCCGAAAGCGTTATCTTTTCCCGGTGCCTCCGGACAACGCTTCTTCCCGGGAGATCCTTGCCATGGGATTGAATCCTTCCCTTCGCCATCATAACCATTCTCCGGGATTTGATGTGGCTCCCAACGGAGACCTGATCGTTTCCATTTATTCTTCTTACCATGAGTACGATGCGGAAGTGGGTCTCATGGCTGCGAGACTGCGGTACGGGTCCGAAGAATGGGAGGCTCCGGACATGTTCCTCAATGCGGTGGGGGTGAACGATCATGCGCCTCTTATTTATACGGACCGGGATGGAACCATGTATCATTTTTGGGGCTGGCCGGAGCTTCGCAGTGCCTATCCGTTTCAATATACCTGTTCCAAAGACAGTGGAGCGACCTGGAGTGCGATTCAATTCCCCAGGTTTACAAATCATGCGGATCGAATCGTGCGACAGCCGGTCAATACTGCATTTCATGCGAAAGACGGCTATTATTATGTGGTCTGCGACGCATCGGATGGTGCGGCATCGGTTCTGTGGCGTTCCAGGGATTTGATTCACTGGGAGAATCCGAGAGGCAGGACAGCCGGCAGGCACAGTACCGCAGTTGAGCTGCGGGACGGCAGACTGCTTGCCATGGGCGGCAAAAATTCGGATATCGATGGATATATGCCGAAAGCGGTTTCATCGGATCACGGAGACAGCTGGGAGGTCAGCAGGACTCCTTTCCCTGCCTGTTCCTCCGGGCAAAGGCCTTGCATCCTGCGGCTTCAAAGCGGACGGCTTCTGATGTGCGGGGACTTCCAGACGAAAAAGGGGAAACGGCCAAAGAATGCGGCGGAGAAGGAGTGGGGCTCCTATGCTGCCTATTCGGAGGACGAAGGCGAAACCTGGACTCTAAAAAAATTATGGGGGACGCAAAAGCGCAAAAAGAACCCGGAGCAGTTTCATGGCGCACATACCATCGGATACAGTGTTTGCCGCCAGTCGCAGGATGGCTTGATCCATGTCATTACATCAAACAACCATCCCTGTCTGCACCTTTGTTTCAATGAAGCCTGGCTGTTGTCCGCGGAAGAGCCTTCTCCAGGGGATCCGGAGCTGATGAGAAGCAAGGCGTTTCGGATCGATTCCGTGAAAACCTATACGGAAAAATACGAAAATGGAAATCCAAAATGCGTCTATTCCGGTGGGATTGCCGATGACGGGCGGTTTCTGCTGCACGGGGAGGAGAGATGGTTCTATCCCTCCGGGGATCTCATGACGTACTGCACATACAAAATGGGGGAGCGGATCGGCGAATACATATATTATGACAGGACAGGCGATAAGATCTGGTCGTGGGAGTACCTGGAGGATCACAACGCGATTTACAGGACGTATTATAAAGGCAATGTATTGAAATCGACAGGACGATACAAAGGAAAGATCGCACAGGGAATGGCACAGAGTTATTCCAGAAACGGAGCACTGGTTTCAGAGGTGCTGTTTGACAATGGGAAGATGATAAAGGAAATGATTCGGTAAGGAGAGAGTGAAATTGATAAACGATGTACTTTCCTATCGTGGAAGATGTTTGCGGACCAGAGCGGGAAAATTACTGATGGGTCCTACGGGAGCACGTCTTTTTGTCGATTATCTGGA
>DHDO01000034.1:19639-19809 GCA_002399435.1 Firmicutes bacterium UBA4874 | reverse complement strand
AGCAAGTAGAAGCTATCCACTTCTCACCTTCCGACACTTTGTCAGGTAAGGTCAAAATTAATTCAGGTGTTGAATGGTATTTTGGAGTGGGTAGAGAATTGGCCCACTCCTTTTCATTATGCATGTCCGTTTGGTATGGTGGAATGCCTTCATCGGGTGGATACGGCAGA
>DHDO01000034.1:18125-19482 GCA_002399435.1 Firmicutes bacterium UBA4874 | reverse complement strand
TTCATCGGGTGGATACGGCAGAGCGTTTCATCCGGTTATTCATCCGTGTGGCGGGCATAGGATACCAAGCGAAGCTTATGGGACGGAGCAATACATTGGTTGTGGTTCAGGATTTAAAAAAGTGGAGGTGAATAAATATCAGTAGGAAAGAACTCTCCATCAATGAAGAAATAAGGGAAAAGAAAGTCAGGGTAATTGACGACGACGGGAAACAGCTGGGCATAATGCCTACGGGAAAAGCCCAGGAGCTTGCGGATCAGAAGCAATTGGATCTGGTCATGATTGCACCCAAGGGGAATCCTCCGGTCTGCAAAATCATGGACTATGGAAAGTATCGTTTTGAGATTGCCAAGAAGGAAAAGGAAATCCGCAAAAACCAGCGAGTGATTGACGTCAAGGAAATACGCCTGTCCGCGTCCATAGAAGAGCATGACATGGCTGTAAAGGCCAAAAATGCGGATAAGTTTCTGGACGCCGGGGATAAGGTAAAGGTAACCATTCGTTTCCGGGGCCGTGAAATGGCCCATCGTGAGATTGGCTTTCAGGTAATGGAGACTTTCAACTCTATGCTGACCGCAGAAATCGAGATAGAACGTAAGCCAAGACTGGAAGGCAGGAGCATGATTATGGTCTTAGCACCAAAGGAATAGTCCGCTTGAAAGGAGGAACAGAATATGCCTAAAATGAAAACCCATCGGGGAGCTGCCAAAAGATTCAATCTTACAAAATCCGGTAAAATAAAGCGCGCCAAAGCTTATAAAAGTCATATTTTAACCAAGAAATCTCCCAAAAGAAAGAGAAATCTCCGGAAGGGGACCTATGTTACGGCGTCAGAGGCAAATGTTGTGAAAAAAATGATTCCATACAAATGATTCTTAAGACGAAGGAAGGTATAGGAAATGGCAAGAGTAAAAAAAGCAATGAATGCCAAAAAGAAGCATAAAAAAGTATTAAAACTTGCCAAGGGCTTTTACGGCACCAGCAGTAAGCAATTCCGCCCTGCCAACGAGGCAGTGATGCGGTCCATGTCTTATGCATATACAGGAAGAAGATTAAAAAAGAGGGATTTCAGAAAGCTTTGGATTACCAGGATCAACGCTGCTGCCAGGATCAACGGTATGAGTTACAGCAAGTTCATCAATGGTCTGAAGAAAGCAAACATCCAGGTGGATCGGAAAATCCTGGCGGACATGGCAGTAAATGATGCAGATGGTTTTACCCAGCTGATTGACATTGCCAAAGGAAATCTGGAAGCATAACAGGTTAGAAAGCTTCAAAATAGGGCCTCGGGGGAGACCTTATTTTTATAGGCAGCCAGCGCCTGCAGATTTCCTTTTTTCCGTTGTTTGTCCGTCAT
>DHDO01000034.1:17831-17967 GCA_002399435.1 Firmicutes bacterium UBA4874 | reverse complement strand
TTGTCCGTCATGCGGCCAAGGCGGAAACCTGATACGCAAAAGGAGAAATCCAATGGATTCGTTTCATAAACAACATGAGAAACAGTGTGAGGATCCGTTTTCAGTCCTGTCCAGCCCATCCAACCGCACCGTGAAG
>DHDO01000034.1:17261-17489 GCA_002399435.1 Firmicutes bacterium UBA4874 | reverse complement strand
GTCGTCCGGGAAAGGGAATCCTCTCCGGAAGAGATCATCGGACAATCCCCCGGGTTTTTGGTAATATTGGACGGAGTGAGGGATCCGGGCAATGTCGGGACCATTATGCGTACCGTGGATGCCGCCGGAGGGAACGGGGTGATCCTGATACATGACTGCGCAGACCCATATCAGCCCAAAGTTGTCCGTGCGACAATGGGATCGGTTTTCCGGGTGCCTGTTGTACGC
>DHDO01000034.1:16422-17037 GCA_002399435.1 Firmicutes bacterium UBA4874 | reverse complement strand
ATCTCTTCCAATGGCAGGGAGGGTATGACAGGACGGCACTGGTGATCGGAAATGAATCCCATGGAGTCAGCCGGCAGATGATGGACCTGGCGGACAGCCTGGTGAAAATACCAATGGTTGGCGGTGCGGAGTCTTTGAATGTCTCGGTGGCAGCGGGGATTCTGATTTACGAGATTTTCCGGAAACGGAGAAAAGTGGACGGGTAGTCCCTTGAACGGGTCAGGCAAGTATGGTACAATTATGTAAAATAAGCCTGTAAAGGAGTTTGGTCTCCATGGTGTCAGAGTTCTTTTGGAGGATCTTCGAAACCACAGGTTCCGTAACTGCCTATATTATGTATCGAAAATTAATTCCAATAACATGGGAAAGGCAATGAAGGAGAAAAGTAAATTCCATGGATGGATTCAGGGAGGGAGTGCCCTGGACTGAAAGCACTCCTGTCATCCGGAATTGAATGTTCGCTCCGGAGTCGGAGGCTGAAACGTATTTGCTTAGGCCTTACCGGATTTACGCCCGTTAAAACGTATTGAGGTTTCATTGTGAAATGAAGTTGGGTGGTACCACGCAGGAAACAGCCTACGTCCCATGCTATGCGGGACGGGGCTTTTTTTATAT
>DHDO01000034.1:14802-16215 GCA_002399435.1 Firmicutes bacterium UBA4874 | reverse complement strand
CACTGAAAAATATAAGCGTTCTCAATCAGTTGGAGGAATTTCGCATCCGCGTGCTGGGGAAAAAGGGGAAGCTGACCATGGTCCTGCGCGAAATGGGAAGTCTTCCGCCTGCAGAGCGCCCTGTGATTGGCCAGCTGGCCAACGAAATCCGAAATTCACTGGAGAAGGAACTGGCTCAAAAAGCAAATGCCCTTCGGAAAGCCGATCTCGAAAAACGGCTGGAGGAAGAGGCCATTGATATTACCGTCCCGGGCAGAAAACCCGTCAGAGGAAATCTCCATCCCAATACCAGGACATTGAATGAATTGAAGGACATTTTTCTGGGAATGGGGTTTGATGTTGCGGAAGGGCCGGAGGTGGAATGGGACGAATATAATTTCAAAGCTTTGAATACGCCGGAGAATCACCCGGCAAGGGATGTTCAGGATACTTTTTACATCAATGATAAAATTCTGCTCCGTACGCAGACATCTCCGGTACAGATCCGCACCATGCTCAGCAAAAAGCCGCCCATCAAGATTATCTGTCCGGGAAAGGTTTATCGCTCCGATTCCGTGGATGCAACCCATTCCCCGATTTTCAATCAGGTGGAAGGCCTGGCAGTGGATCGGAATATCACAATGGGCGACTTAAAGGGCGTGCTGGATGTCTTTGCAAAGCAGGTATTCGGTCCGGAAACCAGGACCAGGTTCCGGCCTCATCATTTTCCGTTTACGGAACCCAGTGCGGAGGTGGATGTTACCTGTGCCATTTGCCATGGCTCCGGCTGCAGGGTATGCTCCCATACCGGATGGATTGAAATCCTGGGAGCCGGGATGGTGCATCCCAATGTGCTGCGATACTGCGGGATCGATCCGGACCTCTACAGCGGGTTTGCCTTTGGCATGGGATTGGACCGAATAACAAATCTCAGGCATGGAATTGATGATATCCGTCTGCTGTTCGAAAATGATATCCGTTTCCTGAAACAGTTTTAGGAGGAGGAATTGATATGTTGCTGCCGATGAATTGGGTAAAAGATTATGTGGAAGTCGGGGAAGATACCGGGACTTTGGGCGATCAGCTGACCATGACCGGCTCAAAAGTGGAGGAGATCACAACCCTGCGTCAGGAGATTTCCAATGTAGTGGTTGGAAAGATTCTTTCTGTGGAGCCTCATCCAAATGCGGACCGGCTTGTGGTATGTCAGGTGGATGTAGGAACGGAAACGCTGCAGATTGTAACCGGAGCCAATAATATTGCTGTCGGGCAGCGGATCCCGGTGGCAGTCCACGGGGCGAAGCTGCCGGGAGGAGTCACCATCAAAAAAAGCAAGCTTCGCGGTGTGGAATCCTATGGCATGATGTGCTCCGGGGAGGAACTGGAACTGAAGGACAGCGATTATCCGGGAGCGGAAGTGAACGGCATCCTGAT
>DHDO01000034.1:12688-14600 GCA_002399435.1 Firmicutes bacterium UBA4874 | reverse complement strand
CCAAATCGTCCGGATTGCCTCAGCGTCCTGGGTATGGCAAGGGAAATTGCCGTAACGACCGGAAAGACGTGGTCCATGCCGGAGATTGCCTTAAAGCCCGGCGCCGGCCGAATGGAGGATGAGCTGAAAGTTGAGGTGGAGGACGCCGCACTTTGCCCGAGATATCTGGCGCGCGTCGTCAGGGATATCCGCATTGCTCCTTCTCCCCAATGGATGCGCCGCCGTCTGGCAGCTGCCGGTGTCCGGCCCATCAATAACATTGTTGATATTACCAATTATGTAATGTTGGAACTGGGCCAGCCTATGCATGCCTTTGATCTGGATAAGGTAGAGGGCAGGAAGATTGTGGTGCGAACTGCCGTTTCGGGAGAAACCATTGTTACTCTGGACGGAAAGCACAGGGAACTGAAAGAGGATATGCTGGTGATAGCAGATACGGACAAGCCCATCGCAGTAGCCGGCGTAATGGGGGGAGCGAACTCTGAAATCACGGATGAAACCAGGCAAATTGTACTGGAAAGCGCCCTGTTTCAGGGATCCAGTGTCCGATTGACATCCCGGGCCCTGGGATTGCGGAGCGAGGCTTCCAGCCGTTTTGAAAAAGGACTGGATATCAATATGGCACGGACGGCTGTGGACCGGGCGGCTCAGCTGATTCAGAAACTGGGAGCCGGTACCGTGGTGGATGGATATATTGATGTACTGGGGGCTTCCACGGATCGAAAGACCATTACGGCAAAATGGAACCGTATCAACGAGCTGCTGGGTTTGAATCTTTCCGCGGAAGTCATGAAAGATATCCTGACCAGGCTTGGACTGGAAGTTACACTGGATGGAGATACGCTGTCGGCTGTGGTGCCGACCTATCGCAATGACCTGGAGGGAGTAGCCGATCTGGCGGAGGAAGTTGCCCGCATTTACGGGTATGATAAGATTCCAATGACTTTGATGGAAGGTTCCGCCTCCCGGGGTACCCGGACGCGGAAGCAGAATTGGATCGATGCCGTAAAACAGGCTCTGGTTGGCATGGGAATGTATGAAACCATGACTTATTCCTTTGCCAGTCCTACGGTTTATCAATCCATCGGCATGACGGATCCCAGGGATTATCCTGCTGCCATAAGGATCGCCAACCCGCTGGGAGAAGATCAAAGTATACTGCGTACGACCATGATGCCCAGTATGCTGGAGGTTCTGTCCCGGAACTATAACCGCCGTCTGGAGGACTGCAGCATCTTTGAAATCAATCCGGTTTTTCTTCCGAAGTCCCTGCCGCTGACGGATCTTCCCGATGAAGTCCTGACTCTGGCCATGGGGCAATACGGCGCAGATTCTGATTTTTATTCCATGAAAGGAAAAATAGAGGTAATTGCTGAGCTTCTGGGTCTGGAGCACAAAATCAGTTTCCGGGCTGTCCGGCATCCGACCCTGCATCCGGGAAGGGCTGCGGAAGTCCGGATCGGCGATCAATCGATCGGTGTTTTTGGCGAAGTACATCCGAAGGTTGCGGACAACTATCAGCTGGATATCCGGGTCATGCTTGGGGAACTGAATCTTGCAGTCCTGCTGGATCAGGCAAAAACCGGCTGCCAGTATCGCCCCCTGCCGCGTTATCCTGCCGTTCCAAGGGATTTGGCTCTTATTGTGAAAAAAACAGTTCCGGCCGGGCAGATTCTGGAACGGATCCGGAAAGCTGGCGGAAAGATGCTGGAGGATGTTTCGCTGTTTGATATTTATGAAGGCAACCAGATACCGGAAGGATACAAAAGCATGGCATTTTCTCTGGTATATCGCGCTTCCGACCGTACTTTGAAGGACGATGAAGTGAATCAGGTACACAAAAAAATTCTGAATGCTCTGGAAAGGGAAATCGGTGCAAAGTTGAGATAGACATTTTCCAAAAACCATAGTA
>DHDO01000034.1:11361-12466 GCA_002399435.1 Firmicutes bacterium UBA4874 | reverse complement strand
AGGGTTCTACGGACTTAAAATGTACGGGAGTATAGGGGTTGATCGCAGATGGCACAAAAAGTAAAGACCGTTGTAAAGATTGCGGGAAAGGAATATACGGTCCGGGCTTTTGAAACGGAGGAATATATCCATAGGGTGGCTATCTATGTAAATCGCAGGATGGAGGAGGTCGAAAGGACTCAGCCAGCTCTCAGTACTACCATGACGGCTGTATTGACTGCCATAAATCTGGGGGATGAAGTTTTGAAGCTCCAGGATAAAGTGGATTCCCTTCAAAACCAGCTGGAAGAGCTGGAGAATGACTCCAGGAAGTCGAATGCGACTTCCTCCCACTCAAAACCTGTTCCTGTTATTTATGATGTTTCCCGTAAGGGAAAGCGTTCCTGAAAATGTGAAAAGGATTCTGTGAGAGCCCTGGCTAAAGCAGCCGGGGCTCTATGTGACGGACGGAAAGTTTTTAAGGATCCGCATATTACCTGCATGGCATGCTTTGTATAAGTTCCCGGTACTGACCAGGAGTTATGCCCTCCATCTTTTTAAATTTGCGGATGAAGCTGGAGACATCCATATAGCCAACACAAAGTATGATTTCCTTGATCGGTAAATCCGTTTCCACCAACTGTTGCTTGACCTTTTCCATTCGCAGATTGTCAAAACTCCTGTGAAAATGTCAGAACTCATAGATCATATCAAATGAAACACTGGATCGGTTGTTGTATCCCCGGCAGGAGATACGATGGTCTTCGCAGGCTTTGGCAATGGAGAAGGCATCCCCCAGCCGCAGTTCCGAGTGGAAGTAAGTATCCATCCGTTTCAGACGGGAAAGATTGGTTATCTCCTGCCCTGTGAAAACATCGTATGCAAATTCCCCGTACCGGCAGTTATTGACATGTCCCAGAAAGTCGATGTCGCTGTTTCGCACCTTACGATCCTCCACTTTGGAAAAATCCGGATGGTTTTTGTTGCCTGGGCTTGCCTGGATTGTAATCTCTTCCACTGCATCGATCAATGGGAATGGAAGCTCCTTTTTCCGATAAATTGAGCGCTTGTCCCGGTCCAGCAGTATGGAAAAGCTGGAGCCCTGAAACGCAATTTGATGATCCTT
>DHDO01000034.1:0-11108 GCA_002399435.1 Firmicutes bacterium UBA4874 | reverse complement strand
ATTACCTTCGCTGAGATCAATTTTCATAAGATGCTGATCCACCACCTCGGAAAACAATCTTTGATATGCATAGGGTTTTAAAATGTTGTTTTCATTCAGATCCGCCATGTCCGGTTGCACTTGATAGATAAATTTCTTTTCCGTGTTTTCCTTCTTCAAGGCTCTCCCTCTTTCTGCAGTTTGCTTTTGCTCTTTTGCTCCCCTGTATTATAGCATAACAGGAAAACTCCGGATCACTGTTGTTTTGATAAAAGGGCAATTGCTTGGGCCGGACACCATAAACAGGATAGGGAAAGAGATTTTGCGCATCCCTGTTTTCGTGATATAATGATACAAAGTTTGGCATCCCTACTATTTACGCCATGACAAGGAGCGAAAAATGGACGAGAGGACACTGCGTGTATTGGATTATCACAAAATTATAGGATTGCTGGCCGGGTTTGCCCAATCGGAACCAGGGAAAAAGCTGGCACTGCAGCTGAAGCCGGTTTCCGACAGGGATCAGATCCAGAAATGGCAGGCAGAGACTTCAGAAGCGGAATCGATTCTAGCAGTGGAAGGGATCAGCTTTCTCTCGCCGTTTCCGGATATCCGGTCACGGCTGAAGAAGGCAAGGATCGGTTCCATCCTGAGTCACGGGGATCTTTTGCAGATTGCCCGGGTTTTATCCCTGATCGGCTCGGTCCGGAAGCGAATGAAGGAGCATAAGGCTAAGGCGGAACTTGTGGCAATTCCTGCCATGATAGGAGAAATGGTGCCACAGCCGGCTTTGCTGAACCACATAAACGGATGTATCGAGACGGAGGAGACTCTGTATGACCACGCCAGCCCGGAGCTGAACTCCATTCGGCGAAAGATCGATCGGGCCAATGAGAGGATCCGTGACCGGCTCAATGGTTTTTTGCATTCCCCCCAGAAGCTGAAATATTTGCAGGATCCAATTATTACCATGCGAAATGACCGTTATGTGATACCGGTCAAGCAGGAGTGCCGTTCTGAAGTTCCCGGGATCGTCCATGACCAGTCCTCCAGCGGGGCGACTCTTTTTGTCGAACCGATATCCGTGGTAGAGGCGAATAATGAAGCACGGCAGCTGATGCTGAAGGAAAAAAAGGAAATCGAGCGGATTCTGTCCGAATTGACTGCAGAAGTGGAAGCCGTTGCGGATGAAGTGCTGTCTGCGCTGGAGATTTTGACACGGCTGGATTTCATCTTTGCCAAGGGGGCGTTCAGCCTGTCCATTCGGGGGGTCTGTCCCCGCATCCTAGAGGATCCTGTGATTCGGATCCAAAACGGGAGGCATCCACTGATCAATAGGGACGAAGTTGTACCCATTACACTGGAGCTGGGCAGAGAATTTCATATTTTGGTGATTACCGGCCCCAATACAGGAGGGAAAACGGTCACATTGAAAACAGCCGGACTGTTTGTCCTTATGGCACAGTCCGGATTACACCTGCCGGCAGACTTCGGGACGGAAATGGGAATCTTCCACAATGTTTTTGCCGACATCGGGGACGAGCAAAGCATTGAGCAGAGTTTAAGCACCTTTTCCTCCCATATGACCAATATCGTACAGATCGTAAAGGAAGCGGAAAGCGACGACCTTGTTCTGTTTGATGAGCTGGGTGCAGGTACGGATCCGACGGAAGGTGCGGCACTGGCCATGTCCATCCTGGATTTCCTGCATTCCAGGCAGATTCGGACGATGGCGACCACTCATTACAGTGAACTGAAGGTATATGCCATTTCGCAGAAGGGGGTGGAGAATGCTTCCGTTGAGTTTGATGTGGAAACCCTGCGTCCCACCTACCGGCTGCTGATCGGTGTACCAGGGAAGAGCAATGCCTTTGAGATCTCCAGGCGTCTGGGCCTCGATGAGTTTCTGATAAGCGGTGCCAAAGAGTATCTCAGCCAGGAAGATTCCCGTTTTGAGGATGTTATGGGTACCATTGAGGAAAACCGTGTGGCGGCGGAGCGGGAACAGGAAAAGGCAAAAGCTTATCTGCAGGAGATTGAGGAGATCAAGGCGCAGTATCGTGAGGAAAAAGAAGAATTCGAACAGCAGAAGGAAAAGCTTCTGGCCCGGGCCAGGAGAGATGCCAGGGAAGTTGTGCGGGATGCCCGGGCAGAAGCGGATCAGATCATCCGCGAGCTGCGTCAGCTGGACAGGGAACCCGAAGAAAAGAATCGGAACCGTACAATGGAGGAATCCCGGAAGAAGCTGAAAAATACCCTGGAGAAGCTGGAGGACAATATGTCTCCCAAAACGGTTCGATCTTCACGAAAGCCGCTGAAAAGCCTGAAACTTGGTCAGACCGTATCCATTGTCTCACTGGATCAGAAAGGACAGGTGTTGACCCTTCCGGATGAAACCGGAAATGTGCTGGTGCAGGTCGGTATTATGAAGGCAAATGTTCCGTTCTCTGATTTACGGCAGGCAGATGAGGAGTCCGGGCAGGAAAGGGAGATAATACGGAAGGTGAACCCGAGAATGTCATCCGTCGCTTCTGAGTTGGATTTAAGAGGGCAGGATTCCGAAAGTGCCCTGATGGAAACGGATCGTTATCTGGACAGCGCGTTTCTGGCCGGGCTGGGAGAAGTCACCATTATCCATGGAAAAGGGACAGGCGTTTTGCGAAGCTCCGTTCATAAGATGCTGCGCCGGCACCCTCATGTGGAGTCTTTCCGTCTGGGTAAATTCGGCGAAGGAGAATCCGGGGTTACGATCGTGAAAATCAAATAATCCTGTTTGAGTTGTTTTAGATGCTATGGGGAAAGAGTCCGGGGAGGAGGAGAATGGAAAGATGAACGATTATCGCATTATGGTAGTGGATGATGACTTCAATATCAACCAGCTGATCAAATTGTATCTGGAAAAAGAAGGGTTCCACGTGGAACCCTTTGAGGATGGACGTGAGGCTTTGAAGGCCTTCAAGGCCAATCCGCCCCATCTGGTGGTTCTGGACCTGATGCTGCCGGGAATGGACGGATGGGAAATCTGTAAGGAAATCCGGAAAATCAGCGATATTCCGATTATTATGCTGACGGCCAAGGGGGAGACCTTTGACAAGGTATTGGGTTTGGAACTGGGAGCGGATGACTACATGGTCAAGCCCTTTGATCCCAAGGAGCTGGTTGCCAGGATAAAAGCCGTACTGAGAAGGAACAAGCCGATGAGGGAGGAGACCAAGGAGATTGCCTATCCCAATCTGAGCGTCAACCTTTCGGATTATACGGTGACCTACCATTCCAGGAAACTGGAGCTGCCGCCGAAGGAACTTGAGCTTCTTTATTTTTTGGCATCCAATCCCAATAAGGTTTTTACCCGGGAACAATTACTGGAACAGGTATGGGGATTTGATTTTTTTGGAGATTCCAGGACAGTGGATGTTCATATCAAGCGAATTCGGGAAAAACTGAATCAGGAAGAAGACAGCTGGAAGATCAAGACAGTTTGGGGCGTGGGCTATAAATTTGAGGTGAAATAGATGTTCCGTTCCCTGTTTGTCCGATTGATGTCGGCGTATTTTGTCATTATATTGTCCGCATTGCTGATTATGGGGGTTCTGATGTCATCCTTTTTTCAGCAATATCTGATGGAGACCCGTACCAGGGAGCTGATCCGGGAGGGGAGGGCTCTCTGCGGCTATATTGAGCTTTATCAGGTGGGACTGATTGACCACAGGACCCTGAATTATCAGTATCAGGTCATTGACCGATTCCTGAGCACCACCATATGGGTAACCGACATGCACGGCTATATTCTGGACAGTTACAATTCTTCGGAGCTGGACGATGTGAACTGGAAGAATCAGAAGGTAACGGTGGATGAATTCGTGCAGGTATTGAAGGGAAACACCATTACCCGGGTAGGCAGTTTCGGGGAGGCCTTCCCTGTGCCGGTTCTGACGGTTGGTCTGCCGCTGGAGATTGATGATAAAATACAGGGAACAATTTTTTTGCATTCTCCGGTCAGAGGCATGAACCGCGCGTTATGGGATACTTATGACAGCCTTTTGAGAGCTACCATTCTGTCATCCATTTTATCCATGATTCTTTTGTATTTTATATCCCGGCACTTTTCCAGGCCTTTGACGGAGATGAATACCATCTCCAGGGAAATTGCCACGGGGAATTTCAAAAGAAGGGTTCATGTACGAAGTAACGACGAAGTGGGCCAGCTTGCCACGAATTTCAATGTTATGGCGGATTCCCTGGAGAAAGTGGACTTAATGCGAAGGAGTTTTGTGGCGAATGTATCCCATGAACTGCGATCGCCTCTGACCTCCATGCGCGGATATATCCAGGGGGTTGTGGACAAGACCATTTCTCCTGAGGATCAGGATAAATACCTGAAGATCGCCCTGGAGGAAACCGAGAGAATGAACCGGTTGATCAATGAGCTGCTGGATTTGTCCCGGATCGAATCCGGAGAATTTTCCATGGATATCAGAGTGATGGATATCAACGAGACGATACGGCGGGTGCTGATTGCCCGGGAGGATCGGATCAATGCCCGGGGCATGGATGTGAATGTGGATTTTGAAAAGGATGTCTGCCTTGTTGACGGGGATCCGGATCGGCTTCAGCAGGTGGTCATCAATTTGCTGGACAATGCCATCAAGTTCAACCGGGAAGGCGGAGTGATTACACTGAAAACCTGGCTGCATAAGGAAAAAGTCTATGTAAAAGTCGCAGATCAGGGTTCGGGTATTCCCAAAGCGGAAGCCGTGCATATCTGGGAGCCTTTTTATCAGGTTGACAAATCACGAAGCAAGAAAAAAGGCGGTACCGGCCTCGGACTTTCCATTGTCAAGAAGATTATTGAGGAACATGGTCAGGACATCTGGCTCAACAGTGAGGAAGGCAAAGGGTCGGAGTTTATTTTTTCCCTGAAGGAAGCAAAGAAGCAATGATTTTTATTTTATCCTGTTTTGTTGGTTTTTGTTAACAGCATGTTCATATTTTATTCAAAAAACCTGCCTATAATAAAGCATGAAGATAAAAGAACCCAATAAGTTTTAATGGAGGTGCAATAAATGAAAGATTTCAATGAATTTGATGAAAAACGCTATCATAAGAAAAGCAGCATTAAAAACTACGTTATTATCGCTTTGTTATTTGCTGTAATAGGAGGTCTGGCAGTTTATGCCATATCCCCCAATCTTATGGGACGAAACGGAGTAAGGGCGGATCGGACGGTCCCACAGGACAGCAATGTTTCGGATAAGGCAAAGACTTCAGCAAAGGACGACCTTCCCTCCATTGGGAACATGAAAGCCATGCTGGTGGATGAGAACAATCCGGTGGTGGACATTGCAGCGAAGCTGGACAAAGCAGTGGTTGGCATCACTTCAAAATCGGAAGTGCTTGTACCGGACTACTTCTTCAATTCCCAGACCAAAAAAGACGTGGAAGGTTATGGATCCGGCATTATTATCAGTGAAGACGGATATATCGTGACCAACAACCATGTTGTGGAAGGCGCAAAAGAACTGTTCGTTGTATTGTCCGGAGAAGAAGAACCGATCAAGGCCAAACTGATCGGGACGGATCCCCAGAGTGATATTGCCGTCGTGAAGATTGACAAGCCCGATCTGACCGTGGCAAAGCTGGGAGATTCCAAAAAGGTGAAGAAGGGAGAGTTTGCCATTGCTATCGGCAATCCTCTGGGACATGAACTGGCCGGTACGGTAAACTTCGGCGTTATCAGTGCTGTGGACCGGACCTTGCAGCTGGAAGGAAAGGAATTGAAGCTGTTGCAGACCGATGCAGCCATCAATCAGGGCAACAGCGGCGGGGCTCTGGTCAATATGAACGGTGAAGTGATCGGCATGAACACTGTAAAGCTGGGCGGAGAACTGGTGGAAGGATTGGGATTTGCCATTCCCTCCAGTGTCTTCAAGCCCATTGCCCAGGAGATTATCAAATATGGCAAGGTAAACTATCCCGCAAAACCCTGGCTGGGTGTCTCCATCCAGCTGGAAATCAATAAGGATACCGCCAAAGAATATGGATATCCGGAAGGTGTTCTGATTTATGATGTTGTGGAAAACGGACCGGCAGCGAATGCGGGAATGAAACCGGGAGATGTCATTACCGGCCTGAATGATAAGAAGATGGCAAAATTTGATGATCTTAAGGCAGAGCTTGCAAAGCATAAAGTGGGTGAAGTGGTAAACGTTAATCTGTGGAGGAACGGATCTGATTTTGTGCTGAAGGTCAAGCTGGCCGACATGAATGAAGATCAAAATGCAACCCAAAGCCAGAATGGGGAATGATGGAACAAAACAGGATTTGTATGGGCAGAAAAAGCCCGGGGAAGGGAGGACCTTCTCCGGGCTTTTGGCTTTTCCATGCATCCGGTTAGCTTTTCAAAATTTGAAATAAGGGGGTACCATAAGGGGAGAATTCATGATAGAATAAGAACAACGTGATGAAATTGGACAGATTCCGGGTATTCTTTATTCTGTGAAAGGATACCAAAGTTCATTATGCAGGGAGTGTAGTTTTCAATGATGGATCTTTTTCGGGAGGAATCGGTGCGGAAGGTGAATACCGGTCTCAACAGTTTTTTGTTTATCCTGGCCTGGATCGGCATGGTTTTATTTGGTTTTCTGGCTTTGAGCTTTCTGATGGCACTTTTCAGTGGAGCACTGAATGCGTTTGTCATCGCGGGCCTGATTGTGTCCGGCGTACTTACCTTTCTTTGCTACTGGCTTCGCAACAATCAGAGGATCGAATACGATTACACTTTTACCAACGGGACCTTCGACATTGCCAGGGTCATTAACAACAGCAGGCGAAAGAAACTGCTGACGACAGAGATCAAGGAATTTGAGGTCATCGCTCCAACCAGTGACGACGGATTTCAGCGGATGCTCCAGTATCCCGGCATCAAAAAGCTCAATTACTTTCTGAACCGTGGCGGTGGGCTATACTATGGTATTTTTACCCATGAGGGGCAAAAGTCCTTATTGGTTTTTGAGCCCAGTGACGAGTTGATCCAGATGTTCAGGAAGACAAATCCCAGGATCGTAAAAACGGCGTAAACGGCGTGAGCGGCGGGAAGGCAACACGGCGGAGGACAACAGGATAACTGTGTCAAAGTCATGATGACAGAAGAAATATGCTCCCGGACAGGGGGCACTTTTTGAGTCAGCAGGCAGCCGTATGAGTGGAACGATTTGTTTTGTGACAAGGAACAGTTTATTTTTCGACAAGGAGCAGCTTGTTTTGTGACAAGGAGCAGCTTACTTTGTGATAAGGAGCAGTTTATTTTTTGATCAGACAGAAGGGTAACGAAAGGCAGAGCTTTGTGTATTTCGTTACAGAAGGTACCTATTTTACGTAAGCGGGGAGCGAAACAATGGGACAGATTTATCTGGATTATGCCGCAACGACGCCTGTTGTACCGGAGGTGGCGGAGGCGGTTACCGATTGTCTGAAAAAGGACTTTGGGAACCCGTCTTCCATGCATCGGCTGGGAATTCAGGCAGAAAAGCGGATCCGAAAAGCAAGAGAACAAGTCAGTCATTTGCTGAGGGTGGAACCGGAGGAGATTATTTTTACTTCCGGTGGAACAGAATCCAACAACATGGCTATTTTGGGTACCGCCTATGATAAGGGGCGCAGGGGAAAGCATTGCATTACCACGGCGATTGAACACCCGTCCGTGCTCAATTGTTTTGCCCATCTGGAAAAGCTGGGTTATGAGGTAACCTATCTGCCGGTGGATCGGAACGGTGTGATTTCACTGGAGTCTTTACAGAATGCCCTGCGGGAGGATACCATTCTGGTCAGTATCATGCATGTCAACAATGAAGTCGGATCCATAGAGCCGGTTCAGCAGGTTGCATCCCTGTTGAATCAATGCAAAAACCGGCCTGTGTTCCATGTGGATGGTATCCAGTCCTTTGGCAAACTGCCGCTTTATCCCAAAGAATGGGGGATCGATCTGGTTTCACTCAGCGGCCATAAAATCCATGCGCCCAAGGGCGTCGGCGCATTGTATCGGAGGAAGGGAGTCCGGATTCAGCCCATTCTGTTTGGAGGCGGCCAGCAGGGAGGCATCCGGAGCGGTACGGAAAATATCACCGGTATTGTCGGAATGGGGACAGGCGCGGATTGGATTGCCGGACGACATGCGGAAAATGACAGGTATCTGTATGAGCTGAAGGAAGCTCTGGTCTCCGGTATCCGGAAGGGCTTTCCGGATGCGGTGATCAACGGGGATCCGGAAAACAGTGCACCGCATATTCTGAGTGTCAGTTTTCCCGGAGCGAAGGGAGAAGTTTTGCTGCATACCCTGGAGCAGGAGGAAGTCTATGTCAGCACCGGCTCCGCCTGTTCCAGCAGGGAGAAGAAGATCAGTCATGTGCTGAAAGCGATTGGGCTGAACGAACGGACGGCGGACGGGTCAATCCGGATCAGCCTTTCCTATCTCACTACCCCGGAGGAAATCGCATCTTTTCTTCCCATTCTGACCCGGTCTGTCCAAAGAGTACGGGAATACACCAGGAGGTAAAGCTATGGAGCGAGTGATCCTAATCCGTTATGGGGAGATTTATCTGAAAGGACAGAATCGTCCGTTTTTCGAGCGGACGTTGTATGACAACATCAAAAAAGCGTTGGCGGAGTTTTCCGGCATACGGGTGACCAGGGCGCAGGGACGGTTTTATGCGGAGAATTATGAAGAGGAAGCGCCCGTCCTCCGTGCGCTTCAGCGGGTATTCGGTCTGGTTTCCGTCAGCCCCGCCTATAAAGTGGGCAAGGATTTTGAGACTCTTTTCGAATATTCCAGCAAAATCATGACAGAGCAGCTGTCCCGCCTGCAGGGGAAAACACCCCTTACCTTCAAGGTGGAGTCCAGGCGATCGGATAAGAAGTATCCCATGGATTCCATGGAAATCAACCGGGAGATGGGCAGCAGGCTTCTGGAGGCTTTGCCGGGCTTAAAAGTGGACGTACATCATCCGGATATTGTCCTGAACATTGAAATCCGGGAATCTGGTTATTTGTATCATGAAGTCTTCCCCTGCGCAGGGGGCATGCCCACCGGGACCAGCGGAAAGGCGGTTCTTTTGCTGTCCGGAGGAATCGACAGTCCCGTTGCCGGTTATATGATTGCAAAGCGTGGAGTCGCCCTCTCGGCGGTGCACTTTCACAGTTTCCCCTATACCAGCGACCGTTCCAGGGAAAAGGTCATCGACTTGTGCCGGATTCTTACCCGCTACTGCGGACCGATCCGGCTGCATGTGGTACCCTTTACCAGGATACAACAGGAACTGTATAAAAAATGCCCGGACAGCCAGCTAACGGTTCTGATGCGATGCTATATGATGAAAATCGCAGAGGCGGTTGCCCGCAGGGAGAAAGCGACTGCTCTGGTGACAGGGGAGAGCATCGGACAGGTGGCAAGTCAGACAATGGATAGTCTGGCAGTTACCAATGCTGCGGTTTCCATGCCGGTGTTCCGCCCTTTGATTGGCTTTGACAAGGTTGACATCGTAAACATTTCCAAAAGGATCGAGACCTACAGAACGTCCATTCTTCCCTATGAAGACTGCTGTACGGTTTTCACACCCAGGCATCCGGTGACCCATCCCCGGCTGGAAAAAATCCTGGAGTCGGAAAAGCTGATCAATGGGGAAGAGCTGATACAGGAAGCGGTTGCCAATATTGAAGAGATCGGGATCCAGCCGGACCGGAACCTGTTCTAACCTCTTGCCGCCTGCAATAGAATGGATGTATAGCAGGAGGTGTATGGAAGTGCGGAGGCTATTCAAAAAGGTACGGCCGGGGAAAATACCTGCGGTCTTTTATCTTCTTGCCATTTTTCTTTTGTATTGTGGGCTGGATTTATCGGCTTCCCGGACAGATATTTTGTCCCCGGTCGGAAAGCCGGCGCCTCCTGCAGCGGAATCTGCTGTGGCAGAGCCGGCGGCACAGGGGGAGAAATCAGAAGATCCTTATGATATATGGATTGATTTGACGCAATCCACACTTTATCTTTTTGAAAACAACAGGCTGATCAAAAAGTACCCGGTTGCCCAGGGAAAATCAGGCACTCCGTCCCCTGTCGGAACCTGGTATATTACCAGCAAGGCACGGCATTGGGGGACAGGATTCGGCACCCGCTGGATGGGATTGAATGTGCCATGGGGAATTTACGGCATACATGGTACAAATAAACCGGGTTCCGTTGGCTATCGGGCTTCCCACGGATGTTTTCGGATGAGAAACAGGGATGTGGAGGAGCTGTACGGCATCGTGCCGTTCCAGACCCGTGTCGTTGTATATGGAGGCCCTTATGGCAATATGGGAAGCTCCTTTGTCCGACTGGAGCCGGGGGATCGGATGTCCCAGGTAGTGGAAGTGCAGCTGCGTCTGCAGAAGCTGGGTTATTATAAAGGTTCCATTGATGGGATTTATGGAGAAGGATTAAAGGCTGCGCTGCTGAAGTTTAAAAAAGATCGTAACATGCCGCTGTCCCACTATGTGGACACGGAAACCTATCAGGCATTGGGCATACTGGCTTTTGAATAAAATTCAATATATTTCAATGAAAGAGATGAAAAATCAATCGTATTCATGCACAGGACAAAAAGCAAGTCAAATGAAAAAACAAATGTTATGAGAATTCTGGATGCCCTGAAGATCAGCTACCAAAGCCACTGTTATGCAGATAGCAAAGCAGTCAGCGGCATGGAAATTGCGGAGGCTCTGTACCAGGATCCCGATCGGGTGTTCAAGACTTTGGTTACCGTCGGCAAATCAGGAAATCACTATGTTTTCATGATTCCGGCAGCAGGGGAATTGGACCTGAAAAAGGCTGCGGAATGTGTGAGGGAAAAGTCGGTTCGGATGATCAAATCCAGGGATCTGCTGCCGGTAACCGGCTATATACACGGCGGGTGTTCTCCCATTGGAATGAAGAAAAAATTTCCGACAGCAATCCACAGGACAGCTGCCGATTTTGATACTGTTTTTTTCAGTGCCGGAAAGATTGGTTATCAGGTGGAAATGAGCCTGAGTGATCTGGAAAGAGCAGTGGAGATCCGCCTGGCAGATCTTATCTGAGCGTGGCAGAACAGGATTGAATT
>DHDO01000110.1:7947-15116 GCA_002399435.1 Firmicutes bacterium UBA4874 | reverse complement strand
ACTGCTTCATAATGGGACAGCTGCATGGTATAGACGCCGCGTCCCTGGGTCTTCGAGCGAAGATCGGTTGCGTATCCGAACATCTCTGCCAGAGGCACCACCGAACGAATAATCTCCGCGCCCCGTTCGGGTCTCATGCCTTCTATCCTGCCCCGTCGGGAATTGATGTCTCCCATCACATCACCCATATATTCCTCGGGTACCGTGACCTCCACATCCATCACCGGCTCCAGCAATACGGGACTTGCCTTTTTCAGCGCGTCTTTCAACGCCATGGAACCTGCAATCTTGAAAGCCATTTCGGAAGAGTCCACCTCATGATAGGAACCGTCCACAAGTGTGACACGGATATCCACAACCGGATAGCCTCCCAGAATACCGCTCTTCATTGCTTCCTGAATCCCGTTGTCAACCGGCTGGACATATTCCCTGGGAACCACACCGCCTACAATCTTGTTTACAAACTCATAGCCGGAACCGGGCTCCAAAGGCTCCACTTCCAGCACAACATGCCCATATTGGCCATGTCCGCCGGACTGCCGGATAAATCTTCCTTCGCTCCGGACGGGTTTGCGGATCGTCTCGCGATAGGCCACCTGTGGCTTTCCAACATTCGCTTCCACCTTGAACTCCCGAAGCAGGCGATCCACAATGATCTCCAGATGAAGCTCGCCCATGCCGGCGATAATGGTCTGACCGGTCTCCTGATCCGTATAGGTCCGGAAAGTCGGATCTTCTTCTGCCAGTTTGGTAAAAGCGATGCCCATTTTCTCCTGTCCTGCCTTGGTCTTGGGCTCTATGGCGACCTGGATCACCGGATCCGGAAATTCCATGGACTCCAGAACCACCGGATTATTCTCATCGCACAGGGTATCCCCGGTTGTCGTATTCTTCAGGCCAACCGCAGCCGCAATATCTCCGGCATACACTTTCGGAATCTCTTCCCTGTGGTTCGCATGCATTAACAGAATCCGGGCAACTCTCTCCCTTTTGCCCTTTACGGAATTGTATACATAGGATCCGTTTTCCAGCGTCCCGGAATAAACCCGGAAGAAAGCCAGCTTTCCCACATAGGGATCCGTCATGATCTTGAATGCCAACGCACTGAATGGCTCTTCATCCGAAGAATGCCGATCGACTTCTTCGTCCGAATCCGGTTTCTTTCCCTTTATGGACGGTACATCCAGAGGAGAGGGAAGATACTCCACAATGGCATCCAAAAGCATCTGTACGCCCTTGTTCTTGTAAGAGGAGCCACACACCACCGGAACCATTTTCAGTCCTATGGTTGCCTTGCGGATTGCCTTATGAATCTCATCGACCGTCAACTCCTCACCGTCGAGATATTTCATCGTCAGATCATCGTCTGTTTCCGCGACGGCTTCAATCATTTTGGCCCGGTATTTCTTTGCCATATCCAGCATATCGTCCGGGATCGCAGATTCCACACTGTGCGTTCCCAAATCATCCGTATAGTGATAGGCTTCCATAGTGATCAAATCAATCACACCTGTAAAGCTGTCTTCCTTGCCGATAGGCAGCTGGACGGCGACCGGATTGGCCTGCAGCCTCTCATGGATCATATTGACGACACGCAGGAAGTCGGCGCCCATAATATCCATCTTGTTTACGTATGCGATTTTTGGAACACCGTATTTATCTGCCTGTCTCCATACCGTTTCGGATTGAGGCTCTACGCCTCCCTTGGCACAAAACACTGCTACTGAACCATCGAGGACGCGAAGGGAACGCTCCACTTCAACGGTAAAGTCAACGTGCCCTGGCGTATCAATAATGTTGATACGATTCCCCTTCCACTGTGTCGTAGTGGCGGCGGATGTTATTGTGATGCCGCGCTCCTGCTCCTCTTCCATCCAGTCCATTGTCGCATTGCCGTCATGGACTTCGCCAAGCTTATGGACCCGGCCGGTATAGAACAATATGCGCTCTGTTGTTGTTGTCTTACCGGCATCAATATGTGCCATGATACCGATATTTCTTGTATTTTTCAATGAAAATTGCCTAGGCACTAAATTAGCCTCCTTTCAACTCATGCTAAATCCATTACCGTTCCCCAAATTCAGTTTCAGTCCGTTTTCTACCTGTTCTCTTACCACCTGTAATGGGCAAAAGCCTTGTTGGCTTCAGCCATCCTGTGGGTTTCTTCCTTCCTTCTCACTGCACTGCCTGAATTATTGGCGGCATCCATGATCTCGCCGGCCAGACGCTGTTTCATGGTCTTCTCCCCGCGGTTCCTTGCAAAGCTTACCAGCCATCGCAGTCCCAGGGTCTGACGTCTTTCCGGACGGACTTCCATGGGTACCTGATAGGTGGCACCGCCGACTCTCCTGGACTTTACTTCCAATACAGGCATAATATTATTCAATGCCTGCTCAAAAATCTTCCATCGGATCCTTCCCTGCCTTTTCCCTGGATCAGGTCAAAGGATTCATAGCAGATTTTCTGAGCCACACCGCGTTTCCCGTCCTTCATTACCTGATTGATCAGCTTCGTGACAACTTTATCGCCATAAATCGGATCAGGAAGTATTTCCCGTTTGGAAACATATCCCTTTCTTGGCATCCTATTCCCTCCTTAACACTCTATTTTTTCAAGAGTCCATTATTTCTTTGGTCTTTTGGCACCGTATTTGGATCGGGCCTTCATTCTGTTTGCCACACCGGCCGTATCCAAAGCACCACGTACGATATGATAACGCACACCGGGCAGGTCCTTTACCCTGCCTCCGCGGATCAAAACAACAGAGTGTTCCTGCAGATTATGTCCAATCCCCGGGATATAAGCGGTTACTTCAATACCATGCGTCAAGCGGACTCTGGCAATTTTCCTCAAGGCAGAGTTTGGTTTTTTTGGAGTCGTTGTCTTGACGGCAGTACAAACTCCACGCTTCTGGGGCGATGCGTTCAGTGCCGGAGCATTCGACTGGTAAGTTACCTTTTCTCTTCCTTTTCGTACCAATTGATTGATGGTAGGCATTCCTCCACCTCCTTTCAAAAAATCTTAAAATCTTGTCCCTATAACAAATACATTCGGAATCAACGGATGGGTACGGTTTCTTTCTTTTCGCCCGACGCTTCCTTCCGGATCGCAGCTGTCGCAGCTCCCACCTGAATGCCACAGGCTTTTCCCAATTGCTTCATGGTGGCAACCTCCGTAACCGGAACATGGAATTCGCTGCAAAGATCCTTCATTTCCTTTACCACATAATTCTCCGCATCGCATGCCAAAAACACACGCTGTGCTTTCCCCTGCCGAATGGACTTGGCGGTTTGTTTCCGTCCCACCACAGTCTGTGATGGGATAAATTTTAGATTATGTGGCATTCTTCCAGCCTCCCGCGACAACACACTGCCCAAAATGAGCGTACTTAATTATTTTAGCACTTACATCCTGTTGCTGTCAATAAAAAAGGCGAAAAACAAGGAAAAAGCAGGCGGAACCATGAACAGGTACAGCCGCCTTGCTTTTCCACACACACCTGTCAGATCAGGCTTCAATCAAATCCTTTTTCGAGGGAAGCTCCAGCTCAATGGCATCCGGAACGTTTTCTGATCCGGTTTTTTCATTAACAACTTCGATATTTCGGTAGCATTTCATGCCGGTTCCCGCAGGAATCAGCTTTCCAATAATAACATTTTCCTTCAAGCCGGCCAATGGGTCGTTCTTGCCCTTTATGGCCGCATCGGTCAGAACTCTTGTCGTTTCCTGGAAGGAAGCAGCGGAAAGGAAGGAATCCGTGGAAAGGGCTGCCTTGGTAATACCAAGCAGAACTCTCTTTGCCTGGGCAGGCATACCGTTTTCCTTTATCACGCGCTCATTTTCCCGCTCGAAATCAAAAATGTCAACCAGACTGCCGGGCAGCAGATTCGTATCCCCGGCATCTTCCACCCGAACTTTGTGCAGCATCTGCCGGATGATCACTTCAACATGCCGGTCATTGATATCCACGCCCTGCAGACGGTAAACCTTCTGTACCTCCTGCAGCAAATACGCCTGCACTCCCTTGATCCCCTTGATCTTCAAAATATCATGGGGATTGATGGAGCCTTCCGTCAATTCGTCTCCGGCTTCCACGCTCTGTCCTTCCTCGACCTTGATGCGGGATCCGTACGGTATCAGATAGGTCTTGGAATCTCCCTCGTCATCATTGGTAATGGTGACTTCTCTCTTCTTTTTCTGTTCATTGACCGAAACCTTGCCGGACAATTCCGAGATAATGGCCAGTCCTTTTGGTTTTCTGGCTTCGAAAAGTTCCTCTACCCTGGGCAGGCCCTGCGTGATGTCGTCACCGGCAACACCGCCGGTATGGAACGTTCTCATGGTCAGCTGGGTCCCCGGTTCGCCAATGGACTGAGCGGCAATAATTCCGATTGCTTCGCCGACGTTAACCGGATCTCCGGTGGACAGATTGCTGCCGTAACACTTTGCACATGCGCCATGCACTTCCCGGCAGGTCAGAATCGATCGGATACAGCACTGTGTAATACCCGCTTCAATGATTCTGGAGGCAATCGCCGGTGTAACCAGATGGTTTGCTTCCACAATAACTTCTCCCGTCTCCGGATGCACCACCGTTTCTGCAACATAACGGCCTGTAATGCGGTCGGAGAATGGCTCAATGATCTCATTATCTTCCTTGATCTCGCTGACCCATACGCCGCGGATCTTTTCTCCGGACTCCGCGAAGCAGTCCTCCGACTGGATAATCACGTCCTGACTGACATCCACCAGACGACGGGTCAGATATCCGGAGTCTGCGGTACGCAGTGCGGTATCCGCCAATCCCTTTCTGGCACCGTGGGTGGAAATGAAGAACTCCAGAACGGGAAGGCCTTCCCGGAGGTTTGCCCGGATCGGCAGCTCGATGATCTTGCCGGATGGGTTGGCCATCAGTCCACGCATTCCGGCCAGCTGACGGATCTGGTTGATGTTTCCACGGGCTCCGGAAGCTGCCATCATGTTCAGGGGATTGTATTCATCCCATGCAGATCTCAGGGCCCTGGTCACAGCGTCTGTCGTTTCATTCCAGGTATCAATGACCCTTTCATAACGCTCATCGTTCGAAATCAGGCCCCGACGGTACTGACGATGAATTTTCTGAACTTCATCATCGGCTTTGGCAAGAAGCTCCTTTTTCTCTTTCGGAACGACCATATCGGAAACACTGACGGTAAGAGCGCTCCTGGTGCAGTAATGAAATCCCAGCGCCTTTATCTTGTCCAGCATGGCAGAAGTATCTGCTCCGCCAAATTTATGATAACATTTATCGATTATTTTTTGCAGCATTTCCTTATTCACCGGCTGGTTAATTTCCGGTAAAAACATCTGCTCCGGATCACTTCGGTCCTGAAAGCCCAAATCCTGTGGAATGGCTTCATTGAAGATCACGCGTCCGGGAGTGATATCAATGATACGGGAAACCTTTTTCCCATCCACTTCCCGGAAGACCCGCATCTTCACTTTTGCATGCAGCCCTGCAACGTCTTCCTGGTATGCCATGATCGCCTCATTGGCATCGTTAAATACCTTTCCCTCTCCCTTTTCTCCGTTCCTTACGATGGTCAGATAATAACATCCGAATACCATGTCCAGAGTGGGGGTAACAACCGGCCGGCCATCCTGAGGCTTTAAGATATTGTTGGCAGCCAGCATCAGGAACCTGGCTTCCGACTGCGCTTCCACGGAAAGCGGTACGTGAACGGCCATCTGGTCGCCGTCAAAGTCCGCATTGTATGCGGTGCATGCCAGAGGATGCAGTTTCAGTGCACGGCCTTCCACCAGCACCGGTTCAAAGGCCTGAATGCCAAGGCGGTGAAGAGTCGGGGCACGGTTCAGCAGAACGGGATGCTCCTTGATGACTTCCTCCACCACATCCCACACTTCCGGCCGGACTCGTTCCACCATGCGCTTTGCACTCTTTATGTTATGAGCCAAGCCTTTTTCCACCAGACGTTTCATTACAAAGGGCTTGAACAACTCCAGGGCCATCTCCTTGGGAAGACCGCACTGCGTCATCTTCAGCTCCGGGCCGACCACAATAACGGACCGTCCGGAATAATCCACCCGTTTCCCCAGCAGATTCTGACGGAATCGTCCCTGTTTGCCTTTTAGCATATCACTGAGGGATTTCAGCGGACGGTTCCCGGGACCCGTAACGGGGCGCCCTCTTCGTCCGTTGTCAATCAGGGCATCCACTGCTTCCTGCAGCATACGCTTTTCATTTCGGACAATGATATCCGGCGCTCCCAGATCCAGCAGCCTTTTCAACCGGTTATTGCGATTGATGATCCGCCGGTAAAGGTCATTCAGATCCGAGGTGGCAAAACGGCCGCCGTCCAGCTGAACCATGGGGCGCAGCTCCGGTGGAATAACCGGTACCGCATCCAGGATCATATATTCAGGGCGATTGCCTGATTTCTTGAAGGACTCCACAACCTCCAGCCGCTTTACAATACGGACCCTCTTCTGTCCGGTGGAATTCTTAAGGTCCGAGCGAAGCTCTTCGGACATGGCATCCAGATCAATTTCCTTGAGCAGCTCCTTGATTGCCTCTGCTCCCATGCCACAGCGGAAACTGTCTCCGTATTTATCAAGATTTTCCCGATATTCCTTCTCATTTAAAACCAGTTTTTTTGATAAGGGAGTGTCCCCGGGTTCCAGGACGACATAAGAGGCAAAATACAGGATCTTCTCCAGGGATCGGGGAGACATATCCAGTATCAGACCCATCCTGCTGGGGATCCCCTTAAAATACCAGATATGCGATACCGGCGCCGCCAGCTCAATATGACCCATCCGCTCCCGACGCACCTTGGAACGGGTTACCTCTACGCCGCATCGGTCACAAATGATTCCCTTATAACGGATCCTCTTGTATTTTCCACAATGGCACTCCCAGTCCTTTTGGGGGCCAAATATTTTTTCACAGAATAATCCATCTTTTTCGGGCTTCAAGGTACGATAATTGATGGTTTCCGGCTTTTTCACCTCACCCCTGGACCACTCCCGGATTTTATCCGGAGACGCCAGGCCTATCTGAATGGAACTCAAGTTATTCAGCTCAAACAAGGGCTATCTCTCCCTTCTCCATGTTATTCATCATCGTCATCCAGGTCGATATCCTCCAGAAGATCATCCGATTCATCCTC
>DHDO01000110.1:0-7786 GCA_002399435.1 Firmicutes bacterium UBA4874 | reverse complement strand
TCCGATTCGTCGGAATCATCGTTTTCGTCCTCATCCATACCCGGAATGGCTGCAATATTGTCCAGATCCAGATCCAGCTCATCGTCTTCATATTCCTCCGACTCTTCTTCCGGCGCCTGTTCCTCGCGTCCTTCGATATTGATATCCAAATCATCCACATCATCATCGTCGGATTCTTTCATGATGATCTCTTCGTTTTTATCGCTCAGCACCTTCACATCAAGGGCCAGACTCTGCAGTTCCTTGATCAGAACCTTGAAAGCCTCCGGAGCTCCGGGCTCCGGGATATTTTCGCCTTTCACGATTGCTTCATAGGTCTTGACCCTGCCAACCACATCATCGGATTTCACCGTCAGGATCTCCTGCAGGGTATGAGCTGCGCCATACGCCTCCAGGGCCCAGACTTCCATCTCACCGAAGCGCTGCCCGCCGAACTGTGCCTTGCCGCCCAGCGGCTGCTGCGTCACCAGCGAATAAGGTCCGGTGGAGCGTGCATGAATCTTGTCGTCCACCAGGTGAGCCAGCTTCAGGAAATACATATATCCTACCGTTACCCGGTTGTCAAAGGCTTCCCCGGTACGTCCGTCATAAACTGTGAGCTTTCCGTCACGGCTGAAATTGGCTTTTTCCAGAGTATCCATGATATCAATCTCGGATGCCCCGTCAAAAACCGGAGTGGCAATATGCCATCCCAGCTCTTTTGCAGCCAGGCCCAGATGCACTTCCAACACCTGACCGATATTCATACGGGACGGAACTCCCAGCGGGTTCAGGCAGATTTCAAGAGGCGTCCCATCCGGCAGGAATGGCATATCCTCCTCCGGCAGCACCCGGGAAATCACACCCTTGTTCCCATGTCGTCCGGACATTTTATCTCCAACGGATATTTTTCTCTTTTGCGCAATATAGCAACGAACCAGCTGATTGACACCAGGGGGCAGCTCGTCGCCGTTCTCCCGCAGAAAGACCTTCACATCCACAATGATGCCGCTTTCCCCGTGAGGCACCTTCAGGGAAGTATCCCGGACCTCACGGGCTTTTTCCCCAAAAATAGCACGAAGCAAACGTTCCTCTGCCGTCAGCTCAGTCTCCCCCTTGGGAGTTACCTTGCCCACCAGAATGTCTCCAGCCTGCACCTCTGCACCAATTCGGATAATGCCCCGCTCATCCAGATCCTTTAAAGCATCTTCCCCCACATTCGGGATATCCCGTGTGATCTCCTCGGGACCCAGCTTGGTATCCCGGGCATCCGATTCATATTCTTCAATATGGATGGAGGTAAAGACATCGTTCCGAACCAGCTTCTCACTGATCAGGACGGCGTCTTCATAGTTATAGCCTTCCCAACTCATAAAGCCGATCAGCACATTGCGGCCCAGCGCAACCTCCCCCTCATCGGTGGACGGTCCGTCAACGATAATCTGCCCTTTGGAAACCCGCTCGCCTTCAGAAACAATCGGTCTCTGATTAATACAGGTTCCCTGGTTGGATCGTTTGTACTTTAGTAATTTATAGCGGTATTCCTTGCCGTCGTCCCCCTTGATCAGGACATAATTGGCATCCACTTTCCGGACTACGCCGGCTTCCTTCGCCAAAATCACAACTCCGGAATCCCTGGCCGCCTTATACTCCATACCGGTGCCCACAATGGGAGCTTCCGGCTTGATCAGGGGAACAGCCTGCCGCTGCATGTTGGATCCCATCAAAGCACGGTTGGCATCGTCATTTTCCAGAAAGGGTATCATTGCCGTGGCCACGGAAACCAACTGCTTCGGCGATACATCCATAAAGTCCACCTGGTCCCGGGAAATCTCGAAAATATCCTCACGGAGTCTCACCATGACACGCTCGTTGATGAAGTGTCCTTCCTCGTCCAGTGCTTCGTTGCCCTGAGCAATGATATATTCATCCTCTTCATCCGCCGTAAGATAAACAATCTCATCGGTAACAACGTTTTTGTCATGATCCACCTTGCGATAAGGCGCTTCAATAAAGCCGTATTCATTGATTCTCGCATAGGTGCTCAGAGAACCAATCAGACCAATATTGGGACCTTCCGGGGTCTCAATCGGACACATGCGGCTGTAGTGGGAATAGTGCACATCACGTACCTCAAATCCAGCCCGATCCCGGCTCAGGCCACCAGGTCCCAGGGCACTCAGCCTTCTCTTATGAGTCAGCTCAGCCAGAGGATTGGTCTGATCCATGAACTGGGACAGCTGGCTGCTCCCGAAAAACTCCTTGATGGCGGCGGAAACCGGACGGATATTGATCAGTGCCTGCGGAGTGATCACATCCACATCCTGAATCGTCATCCTTTCCTTTACAACCCGCTCCATTCTGGACAATCCAATGCGGAACTGGTTCTGAAGCAGCTCTCCGACAGAGCGAAGCCTCCTGTTCCCGAGATGATCGATATCATCCACATGTCCGATCCCATCCGACAAATGCAGATTATAGCTGATGGAAGCAACAATATCATCAATCAGAATATGCTTTGGCATCAGTTTGTCGTGAGAGCTCTTCAATTCTTCCTTTAGATCCTTCTCATTCAGATTCTTCTCCAGAATGGCCTGGAATTCCGGATAATACACCTTATCCGTGATGCCTGCCTCCAGCGGATCAAAATCCAGGTAACTTCCGGCATCAATAAAGTGGTTGCCAATGATTTTTGCCGTACCCCCATTGTCCAGCTGAATAAAAACGGCATTTACCCCCGCATTCTGAATGGACTCTGCTGCCTTGCGGGTAATCTTTTCTCCGGATTCTGCCAGAATCTCTCCGGTGGTCGGGTTCACAACCTGCTCTGCCATGCGCTGTCCGGAAATACGGGCTGCAAGAGCCAGCTTCTTGTTGAATTTATATCGACCCACCCTTGCCAGATCATAGCGCTTCGGATCAAAAAAAAGGGAACGGATCAACTGACTGGCACTGTCCACTGTGGGAGGCTCTCCGGGTCGGAGACGCTTGTAGACCTCCAGCATTCCTTCTTCCACAGAATTGGTATTATCACTGTCAATGGTGGCGGAAAGGATCTCATCTTCTCCCAGAAGATCCTTGATCTGAGCATCCGTTCCATATCCCAGTGCCCTCAGAAGAACGGTAACATTGATTTTTCGGGTACGGTCCACACGCACGGACAATACATCATTGGAATCGGTTTCGTATTCCAGCCATGCGCCCCGGTTCGGTATGACTGTGGCGGAATACAGCTTTTTGCCTGTTTTATCCACCTGCTCTGCATAATAGACGCTGGGCGAGCGAACCAGCTGGCTGACGATGACACGTTCTGCCCCATTGATAATGAAGGTGCCCTGGTCGGTCATGATCGGAAAGTCTCCCATAAATACTTCCTGTTCTTTCACTTCACCGGTTTCCCGGTTGATTAACCGGACACGTACCTTGAGAGATTTGGAATACGTAACATCCCTTTCCTTACACTCATCCACAGAGTATTTGGGATCATCATCCAAATAGTAATCCACGAATTCCAGAATAAGATTCTCGGAATAGTCTGAGATGGGAGATATATCATCGAAAACCTCCTGGAGCCCCTTTTCGAGAAACCATTTGTATGAGTTTTTTTGCACCTCGATTAGATTTGGCATATCCAGAACCTCATCGATCTTGGAATAACTCATCCTGGTTCTCTTTCCTAACTGAACTGGATGCAGCATGCACATCTCACCCCTTTAGATTTTATAACAACCTCAAAAGCAACGGCTATTTGTAAATTTAAGTAAATAGGGCATTAATATTTATTATACCCTTGCATTTTATCCTTTATTCAGTGTAGAATAGAGATAAGAAAAGAATAGCATAGGGTTGTCTGCTAAAAACTATTAATGCAATTTACAATCTTATCACAAGATTGCCAGATTGTCAATGACAATATTTTTGCCTTACGGAAAAATTCATGAAAAATAAGGAACTCTTACTACTTGTAAAGAGCTCCTTATTTTATTCCAATAACAGTTGTCCAATCAAACATTCTTTACTTGATTTCGACTTTCGCACCAACCTCATCAAATTTTGCCTTGATGGACTCCGCTTCTTCTTTGGAAACGCCTTCCTTGACTGCCTTCGGAGCAGAATCCACGAAATCCTTCGCATCTTTCAGGCCAAGTCCGGTGATTTCGCGGGCTACCTTGATGACTTTGATCTTCTGGTCACCGACCTCCGTCAGGATTACGTCAAACTCTGTCTTTTCCTCTTCCTGCTGACCAGCGCCAGCGGCGGGAGCTGCTGCAACAGCAACGGGAGCGGAAGCGCTCACACCAAATTCAGCTTCCAGAGCCTTTACCAGTTCGGAAAGCTCCAAAACGGTCATACCTTTTATCGCATCCAATATTTCCTGTTGATTCATTCTGAAATCCTCCTGCTTCTTTTCATAATTTTATGCTTCTTTCTTTTCTTTCACCGCGTTCAATGTATTGACCAGGGAACGAATCGTACCACTCAATACGGTAACCAGGCCGCTGAGCGGAGCATTCATGCCGCGCAGCATCCTGGCGAGCAATTCTTCTCTGGACGGCAGCTCTGCCAATGTTTTGATCTCATCGACGTCGATTACCTTGCCATCCACCAGGCCTACCTTGAATTCCATCTTGTTTAGCTTTTCCATATTTTTCGCCAAAATCTTGGCGGGAGCCACCGGATCCTCCGTTCCAAAGGCAACAGCTGTCTGTCCTTTCAGATACGGAATCAAGTCCTCCATATTCAGCTGTCTGGCCGCAATTTGCATCAGAGTATTCTTGTAAACCTTATAGTGCACTCCGTTTTCACGAAATTCTTTTCTGAGCTCGGTCACTTCTTCGACAGTCAGCCCCTTATAATCGATCAGTATTGCACTGCTGGAGCCTGAAAGATTTTCCTTTATTTCCTCTATGGTTTTCGCTTTTTCCTCTCTGGCAGGCATAAGAAAGCACCTCCTTTCCTGTTTGGATATTGCTGATTCTTATCATGGAAAGGTCATATTTGAAATGCCCTCTTACCAAAGGCAAGAGGGCAGTATCTTCAAAATACATTCCCTTACCTCGGCAGGCTGATTGGTTTAAGCTTCAAAAAGCGCCTGCTGTCTGCGATAAGACCATGCTTCCATCCTATTCAAATCTCATGAAACATTATAATGCAGCAATCGCTTGCTGTCAAGGGTCTCCTGTCCAATCCGCCTGTATCCCTGCTTCTGGCTATCAGAACTTTGCAGCATTCAGCCGGATCCCGGGACCCATCGTGCTGGAAAGAACCGCACTGCGCAGATAAGTTCCCCTGGAAGCCGCCGGCTTTGCCTTGATGATGGCATCCATCAGAGTCTGCAGATTTTCAGAAAGTTTCTGCGTACCAAAGGATTTCCTTCCAATGGGCACATGAATAATCGCTGCCTTATCCAGACGATACTCAACCTTACCGGCTTTGATATCGTGAATGGCCTTGGCAACATCCATGGTCACGGTACCTGATTTGGGATTCGGCATCAAGCCCTTGGGACCCAATATACGTCCGAGACGTCCCACCTTGCTCATCATATCCGGTGTGGCCACGCATACGTCAAATCCGAACCAATTTTCATTCTGAATCTTTGCAGTCATATCCTCGGCGCCCACAAAATCAGCTCCGGCTTCCTCAGCTTCCCTGGCCTTCTCTCCTTTGGCGAAAACCAGAACCTTAACTACTTTCCCGGTGCCGTGGGGTAATACAACCGCTCCGCGGACCTGCTGATCTGCATGCTTGGGATCCACTCCCAGCCTAATGGAGATCTCAACCGTTTCATCAAAATTTGCTTTGGAAGTCTGTTGTACCAACTCCAAAGCCTCTTCCGGATCGTATAAACGGGAATGGTCCACAAGTTTCAAACTTTCCTGATATTTCTTGCCATGTTTCATCGTAATTCCTCCTTGTGGTCCTAACGGGTAATCCAAATCACCCTGCCACTTTTTTTCACCCTACTGGATGAAGATCATTATTCCTCCACCGTGACGCCCATGCTGCGGGCAGTTCCTGAAACCATTTTCATAGCGGATTCCAGACTGGCAGCGTTCAGATCGGGCATCTTGGTCTCCGCGATTTCCTGAACCTGCTTTTTGGTTAATTTTGCGACCTTGTTTTCATTGGGGCGGTCGGAAGCCTTGTCAATGCCGCATGCCTTCTTGATCAGGACGGCAGCAGGGGGGGTCTTCGTAATAAATGTAAAGGATCTATCCTGATAAACCGTAATCACAACAGGTATAATCATACCTGCCTGCTTTGCGGTCCGTGCATTGAATTCCTTGCAGAAACCCATGATATTCACACCGTACTGTCCCAGGGCAGGACCTACCGGTGGTGCAGGTGTTGCCTTGCCGGCGGGAATCTGCAGCTTGACATAGCCGGTAATTTTCTTCGCCATTGATACACACCTCCTTTTTCGGATTACAATAATGTAATGGCGTTAAATTTTCTGTATTTGATTATACTCCAGCTCAACAGGGGTATCCCTGCCGAACATGGATACCAATACCCTAACCTTTTGTTTCTCCGGAAATATCTCCTCAATGGATCCGATGAAGTTCTCCAGGGGACCTTTTGTGACACGCACATTGTCGCCAATCTCCGCATCCAGCCGAATCGGAATATTCTCCACTCCCATAGAGCGCACTTCATTATCGGATAATGGAACAGGCTTGGATCCCGGCCCGACAAATCCGGTCACACCCCTCGTATTGCGTATGACATACCAGGAATCATCCGTAATGATCATCTTGATCATAACATATCCAGGAAATATCTTACGCATGACAGCTTTTTTCTTGCCATCCTTTTCTTCTATCTGTTCTTCCATAGGAACCTTGATCTCAAAAATCAAATCCTGCAGGCCGCGGTTTTCCACCGCTTTTTCCAGGTTGGCTTTCACCTTATTTTCATATCCGGAATACGTATGAATCACATACCATCTGCCTTGCGGATTTTCTTTTTCTGTTTCAGATACTTCAGACATAAAACCAAAGGCTCAGGTTTTCCCCTGTCCTTCTCCTCCTTCTTTAAGCAATCAGATTAAGAAGCGATCCCAGGCCCAAATCAATGAGACCCACAGCAGTAGCAAAAACCAAAATAAAAACCAAAACAACTGCCGTGGAATTGATCAATTCTTTTCGGGTTGGCCAGCTGACCTTCTTCAGTTCGGAAGCAATTCCCCTGAAATATTTCCGGATGCGAAGCCACATGCTTTCCTTTTTCGCAACCTGCCTTTTTTTGGCTTCCTTCTTTTTCCCGGCTTCTTTCTCTTTCCCCATCTCTCTCACATCCTTATCCTCCGATTGATGGCCTATCTCGTTTCTTTATGGAGAGTATGTGCCCCGCAGAATTTACAGTATTTTCTCATTTCCAGTCGATCCGGGTTATTCTTCTTATTCTTCATGGTGTTGTAGTTACGCTGTTTGCATTCGGTACAAGCCATAGTAACCTTTACTCTCATTGTCCACACCTCGCTTCAGTATCCGGCATCCATCCGTTGCTCCTTTATTATGGAAACCCTCATGGCAAAGGGCTGAAAATGCCTGGCTTCACAGTCATTTTGGCTCCATAATCATATCCAGCAGACTGCAAAAATGGTAACAAAGGCCTTTCATCACAACTATTATACCATTATAATCTACCATATCTCAAAACAACTGTCAACCAGATGTTTCTTCCGAAAAAATAAGCAAGGGGAAACACCCCTTACTTATTCCTATTTCATTTCCTCTATTGGAATCTTATCGAATTCCTTGCTCCATTACTCCTTTATAGAAGAAACAACGCCTGCGCCAAC
>DHDO01000035.1:4411-27725 GCA_002399435.1 Firmicutes bacterium UBA4874 | reverse complement strand
ACTGCCCGCATCAGGTACTTATAGGTTATCGTGGATTCCTTGACGCCTTTGGATCGGATGCAGAGGACATAGGGCTGACCCATTTCATCCAACATTTGTCCCCGAATTGTTCGAATCAGGCTGCATGTACCGCTGGTGCCAATAACAATAACAGGGATGATAAAACTTTTTACCCATTCCATAAAGGTTCTCCAGGAGGTAATCCTGACTTCCGGAAGTCCCATGATGGGCTTGCCCCAGATTTTCAGCGAAGCGTACATCAGTAAAATAGCGAACAGGAAGTGGGGGATCGCCATGCCTATGAAACCGATAAAGGTGAAGAGGTAATCTCCCACAGAATATTGGTGCTTTGCGGAATAGATGGCGATAGGGATGGAAACGAGATAAGTAAACAGCATGGTTGACAGGGAGAGAGCCATGGTTACCCCCAAAGTTTCCTTGATTTTTGACAGTACATTTTCATGGTAGTAAAAAGATGTGCCCCAGTTCCCGGTAAAAACCCCTTTCAGCCAGGAGAAGTATCGGACAATAAAAGGGCGATCCATCCCATAATCATGTTTCATTTCGCTGATTTGCTGCTCTGTTACGACTTCTCCCTCGGCAGCCCTGTTTGCCACCAGAGAATCGACATAATCCCCTGGAGGAAGCTGAATGACGAAGAACACCACAAATGTGATAAGAAGCATAGTGATTGCGGCTGTTCCAAGCCGGCGAAGCAAATATTCCAGTTTATCCATTGCAATATGCTATCCTCCTTGTCCTCCTGAAAAGACCCGTTTTGGGGATTCCTCTTTGTGGATTCCTCCTCAGAACGGATTCCTCCATTGTTTATTGCTTTTGTTTATTACTTTGTGTCGTCCACCCACCATTGTTCCGGGCGGGCCAGGTTATTGTAACGGAATTCATCGGCGCTCATAAGGCCTTCCGGAAAATTGTGAAGCCGGTTACCGACCAGATTGCGGACTGGCCTTGGTGACAGGTAGCCGATCACCCAGATGTTTTCTTTGTGCAGATCATAGATTTTCCGGACGTTTTCCTTCACGATATCCTCCCGGTCAGGGCCGTTGGCAGCTTTAATGGCATCATAGGCCTTTACCAGTTCCAGTACATCACCTTCCGGCGCAATGCCACCGCTGGCTTCGGTTTTGCCGTCTTCATACCATTTGCCATAAGCGGAATACCAGAACTGCACATTACGGACGGGCACAACGGCGTCCGGACGCAGAGCCGGTGTGACGGTACCGACCGTCTCCAGAGCGGATTCCACATCATTGGTCAACAGTGTGGTGCGTACATCTGCATCCACTTTGTCGGAAAGTTTCACGCCAATGGCTTTATAGGCGGTCTTCAGCAAGGAGACAAAGTCACCGCTGGCAGATGGTTCCCGAACGGACAGAATGATCTCCACATCTTTGTCCATGCCTTTCATTTTTCGATAGGTGCCTTCTTTCTGATCCCATGGTTCTGTTATTTCATCAAGAAGCTGGTTGGCGCGGTCTGCGTCATATTCCGTCCATTTTTTTGACCATTCCGGGTCATATCCGAAGGCTCCTTCCGGAACAGATGCCTGCCAGGGAGTTGCCATGTCATTGCGTAGCGTTTTGTTTAAAAGATTGCGATCCACACAGATGGATAAGGCCTCCCGGAATCGTTTGTCCTGAAAGAGAGCCCGTTTGTCCGGGTCCTTAACGGTCTGATTGAGCTGAATTCCTTCCTCATCCCATCCGGAAGTGATCCATTCTTTTAAACTATGGGTGTTTTTGAGGGCGGAAGCAACGGTGGAATAATCAGCAGGATTAATTATGTCGAATTCGCCGCCGCTGGCTGCCAAAGTGGTTTGTTCCTCATCATTGATGATTCGGAATTTAATACTGTCCAAATAAGGAAGCTGACGTCCTTCCTTGTCGGTTTTCCAGAAATATGGATTCCGTACCAGCTCATATGTCTCGCCAACAGTATCCCAATTATCCTTGGTGGCAATAAAGCTCCGAAGCTGAGGTACAATATGATAATCCCAATGGTAATAGCCAATATCCTTGCTCATGGTGGAATAGGATTCCCAATTTTTCTTAAAATCACGGTTGGCATTGTCCAGAGCTTCCTGTTCTGTAATAAATGGAAAATCCGGATCGTCCTTTACATCGTTTTTGCGGGAGACATAGTTGATGTAAAAATGCCTGGGAAGAAACATCCACTTGTTATCAATGGCAACATTTTCGGGAAATGCCGGTGCAGGGGCAGCAAAAGTCACAGTAAATTCATAGTCATTTTCCTTTTTGAACTCGGCCCAGTATTGCTCGCCATCCACTTCAACCTGATAGCAGCTGTAAGGGCGGGAAGTATAGGCAGGATAATATCCATCTGATTCGGGATCCATTGCCGACCGATCTTCGTTCAGAGCTGGTGTGGACATGTGATCGTAGTAAAAGATGACATCATCAGCGGTAAAAGGTTCCCCATCCGACCAACGCATTCCTTCTCTCAGTTTGATCGTCCATACTGTGGAATCGTCATTGGAGGTAAATTCTTTACAGACGTTAGGTTCCACTTTGCCGGAGCCGTCCTGCTCGAAACGGAACATGCTTTGTTCCGAGTAGGGGCCAAAGGTCCAATGACCGCTGTCTGCGCACTGGAGAGTGATGCTGTCCCCATATTCCCCCAAGCTTATCACATCTGGTTCTATCATGATATCATCGGAGGCAGGAAGGCGTTTTTCAAGGGGAGGAAGGTCGCCGGAAGCCACTTGATCTGCGAGCATAGGTGCCTCTGTATCGGAAAGGTCTTCCGGTTCAGATTCAGACGCCTTGGAGGATGTTTTGTCAGGATTTTCGGAGGTGGCTGGAGGTGGACTTATCTTCGTTCCTGTACCTGAGGATTTCGTGCCATTGCCACAACCAGCAATCAGAGAGACAGCCATTGCAAGGACCAATATCAGGGACAATCTTTTTTTCATGAACAATCCTTCCTTTCGGCATTTGATAAATTGAATATGGAATATATAAAAATGTGCCATGATATTCATATTTTGACGCACCTGCTGCTGTAAAATATCCTGGTTCCAGTTAATATTGTTAAATACAGACAATAACAGCTGCATATTCAATATCACTATATATAGTGTAACAACGGTCTGCATAATTGGCCATTCACTATCGTGTCTGTAATATATACATTTTGCCTGAATCAGAGGAGAAAATTCATAGCCGTTTCCCGAAAGTATCATAAAAAGGGCCTGGCTGTCCTCAAATGAATCAGGACAGCGATAGCCCTCTATATGGTTTCCGGCTAACGTTCCACACTGCCTTCCCATGTATCTACTTTTTTTGCGCCTGAGGCATCATCAAACCAATGTGTTGTAACTGTTTTTGCTCTTGTAAAGAAGTGATATCCGTCTTTTCCAAGAACATGAAGATCGCCAAAGAAGGATTCTTTATTTCCGGAGAATGGGTAATAGGCTGTTGGAACCGGGATTCCAACATTAATACCTACCATTCCGCCATCTGTATCCATCACAAACCTTCGACTGTAATATCCACTTTGCGTAAAGATACCTGATCCGTTTGCGAATGGATTGGCATTCATTATTTTAATACCTTCCTCATAATTTTTTACACGTTTTATACATGTCACAGGCCCAAAAATCTCACGGTCGCCCACGCTCATTCCTGGCTTTACATGATCCAGAATTGTTGGCCCCACAAAATAGCCTTTCTCATATCCCGGAACAACAACATCGCGTCCATCCAGAACCAGTTCGGCACCCTCGTCGACACCTTTTTGAATCCATCCGCAAATTTTATCTTTATGTGCCTGACTTACTACCGGGCCCAGGTCCGTATCTTCCTTATATGCACATCCTACCTTCATTTCTTCTGCTTTTTTCTTCAGCAGTGCTGCGAATTCATCTGCTATGCTATCCTGTACACAAACAACGGGAAGAGCCATGCATCTCATGCCTGCACATCCATATGTGGAATTTATAACCGCATTTGCTGTGGCCTCAAGATTACAGTCCTCCAATACAAGGGCATGGTTTTTTGCTTCTGTCTGTGCCTGTACGCGCTTTCCGTGAGCAGCGGCTTTTGAATATATTTTCTTTCCTGCACCTGTTGTGCCGACAAATGTCACTGCTTTTACACGTTCATCCGTCAAAAGAATATCTGCTTCCACTCTGCTGCAGGTTATCAGGTTTACCACGCCTTTCGGAAAGCCTGCCTCCTTATAAAACAAATCCATTATCTTCATTGCAGTCAATGGAGTCTGAGAACTTGCTTTCAGAACAACCGTATTGCCACATGCCAATGAAAGAGGAGTCATCCATCCCCAGGGAATCATCGCAGGAAAATTCATAGGCACAATACCAGCGGTTACTCCCAATGGGAAACGATAAGTCGCGCAGTCATAATAAGTTGTTACCTGCATTGCCGTATTTCCCTGGATCATTGCAGGAAGTGCACACGCTTCTTCCGTTGGTTCAATTGCTTTTTGCACATCCCCTCTGGCTTCTTTGATGTTTTTTCCCAGTTCTTTTGCACACAGTTCTGCCAACTCTTCTTTATGGGCATAAAGAACGTCCCTCCATTTAAACATATACTGTTGTCTTTTGGAAAGTGACAGCCCTGACCACTCCGGAAATGCTGCCTGTGCCGATGCGATTGCCTCATCCACCTCTTCTGGTGTACAACGGGGTGCCTGAGCAATTATCTCTCCTGTACTGGAATCTGTAATGTCCACATATTGATCGCTTTTGGACTCTCTCCACTCTCCATATACGCAATATCCTTTTTTTTCGACCATATTCATATATTCCTCCTTAACGTTTCCGAATTGTGTTTTGGAAAAACTCTCAGGTTCAGGTGTATGCATTCTCCTTTCCAATCCTTATTTCTTTTTTGACCATATTGCGGCATAAATTTCTAATATGTATGGCAATGTATTGGATATATTGTGGACTTGTTTTTATTATAGCTGCGACATATATAAAAATCAAGTCAAAAATATCAAAGATCTATCCATGCATTTTTAAATCAGCTGACTCAGCTGACTATCAGCTGATTTATGAAGAACTGTTATCCACTCTCTTATCTATGATTGACTATATATTGAATTCCACTTGACAAGGGTTGCAGGGCGGTACTATTGCGCAATCAAAATCTGTTTGCCGTTCTGTTCCAAATAGTCCCTTATGTCTGAGGTGGGTTCTTTTTCGGTAATCAGCAGATCAATTTGGTTTAAATCACAGTACGTAACCAATGAAACAGCGTTGAATTTACTGCTGTCGGCCAGAAGATAGACATGCTGGCTGCGCTGAACCGCGGTGCGTTTGATCTCGGATTCCACGGGGGAAGAGTTGGTAACCCCATTGGAGACGGAAAACCCGGTGGTGGCCATAAAAGCCTTACTGATGTTATAGTGCTGTAAAACCTGTTCAGCAGTTGCACCGGTAAAGGAAAGCGTTTTTCGGCTGAGCGTCCCTGAGAGGGAAATAATGTTGATGTTTTCATACGGAATCGCCCGCAGGATGATTTCCACGTTATTGGTTAATATGGTGACCCTTTTTTTCTTTGTGATGAAATCAATGACAGGCAGTGTTGTGGTGCCGGAGTCCAGGAAGATAATATCACCTTCCTTTACCAGATCTGCAGCAGCGGAAGCAATTTTTCGCTTTGCTTCGGGATTCGCTATATTTCGTTCTTTAAAAGAAATAAGCTGTCTTTGTGGCAGTACTGTTACCCCGCCATATATTTTCTTGATGTCACCTGATTGCAGGATCTCTTCAAGATCCCTGCGTAATGTGCTTTTTGAAATATCAAACTGTTCACAGATCCTATCCAATGTGACAGTTTTGTTCAGGTAAATATAATCTCGGATTTTTTCGATTCGTTTTGATCGCATTGTACACCGGCTCCCAACTTAAGTAATATAGGTCATAGAACTTTCTTTCCCAATTATAATGAATGTAATCAGATTATTCAACTCAAATATAATTATTCAGCAAATAATGATATTAATATGATCAGTATATGATATAACATCACCAACTATGCAGAATGATAATTTTTATAGTGTTTTATATCCTTACTTCCATATCACAATATTAAACAAAATAATAGTACTATATCTTGTTAATTATGTTGAATATCATAATAATTTAGGAAATATATAAAATTACTATTGAAAGTATTTATAGAAAGTGCTAATATAGTTTCAACAGTTAATCAACACTTAACAGAAAGAAGTGTTAACATGTCAATTAGTTCCATGAAACAATTGGTTCAGGATGCTGCTCTGCAGGACAAGGCAGTCGGGGCTTTCAATGTGGGAAACATGGAGATGATACTTGCTGTGGTGACAGCCGCCAATGAATTGAATACACCTGTCATTTTGCAGATCGCGCAGAGTCGTCTGCGGCATTCGCCGTTATATTTGATGGGACCCATGATGATAAGCGCTGCCCGAAATGCCCATGTGGACATCGCAGTTCAACTGGATCATGGGCAGACGGAGGAAACCGTGCAGGAAGCACTGAGCCTTGGCTTTTCTTCAATCATGTTCGATGGATCCGGATACGAATATTCCAAAAATGTGAGACTGACCTCTCACGTAGCGACAATGGTCCGGGATGCCGGAGTATCCATGGAGGGGGAACTCGGCGCTATCGGAGAGAGCAGGGAAAAAGAAGACGATAAAATTATCTGCACCGACCCGGACCTTGCTCAGGAGTTCGTACAGAAAACCGGGGTGGATGCACTGGCAGTTGCCATCGGGAATGCGCATGGTCATTATGTTTCCGATCCTAAACTTCAGTTCGGCGTTCTTGAAGAGATACATAACAAAGTAGATATTCCATTGGTACTGCATGGAGGGACAGGAATCCATCCGGTAGATTTCAGGAAATGCATTTATCATGGCGTACGAAAAATCAATATTGCGACATCAAATTTTGACGCTGCGACGCGGGGAGCAGAAAATTACTTTAAAGACGAAGAACATTACAATTATTTTGGATTGAACGAAGCAATGGTACATGAGGTTTATGAAACCGTTAAGAAACTTATTTTGATATTCAACAATCAGATTTCGCTGGAACAGATCTTTAAGAATTGAGGGAGGGGAAAAGGATGAAATACATACCGTTTGATACAGATCGGAAGTTTGATATGGTCCTGCTTGGGAGAGTTGCCATTGATTTTAATCCACTGGATTATAACAGAACGCTGGCTGAGAGTACCACATTCAAGAAATATCTCGGAGGTTCCCCTGCCAATATTGCAGTTGGTCTTTCCCGGCTTGGAAAAAAGTGCGGTTTTTTTGCCCGCGTATCAGACGATCGTTTTGGAGATTATGTAATCGATTATTTCAGGAAAGATCATATAGACACGTCTCACATCCATCGCTGTGAGCATGGTGAGAAGCTTGGACTTACGTTTACGGAGATCCTCAGTGAACAGGAAAGCAGTATTTTGATGTATCGTAACCAGATTGCGGATCTGCAGCTTTCCATGAATGATATCGATGAGGAGTATATCCGTCAGAGCAAGGCGCTTCTGATCTCCGGTACAGCGTTAGCGGAAAGTCCTTCACGGGAAGCTGCCCTGAAAGCTGTATTTCTTGCCAAAAAGGCGAATACTCCCGTGATTTTTGACATCGATTATCGGGAATACAACTGGAAATCAAAGGAGGAAATTGGTGTATATTACGGAATCATGGCAGGGCAGGCAGATGTGATTCTGGGTTCACGGATGGAATACGACCTGGCAGAGCAATTAATCCGACCGGGAATGAAGGATGAGGAAAGCGCTGCGTATTGGCATGGCTGTGGAGCAAAGATTGTAGTGATCAAGCATGGGAAGGAAGGTTCCACCGCCTATACCAACGATGGACAAAGCTTTTCCATCAAGCCATTTCCAATAAAAAAGCTGAAGGGTTTTGGAGGTGGGGACGGGTATGCATCTGCTTTCCTGTATGGACTGCTGGAGGGCTGGGATATCATCGATTGCCTGGAATTTGGCAGCGCATCGGCTTCCCTTTTAATCGCCGGCCATTCCTGTTCCGATAGTATGCCGGACGTTGCCACCATCCAGAACTACATAAAGGATTGTAAACAAAAATACGGAGAAATGGTCGCCAGGGATTAGAAAGGCATCATTAAGAAAGCTGTCCGATCAATATGGTCAATATGGAAGGCAAGGAAAGGGAGGGCTTAGTTTGAGAACAGTTCAAATGACGATGGCACAGGCACTGGTACGTTTCCTTGATAACCAGTACATCCGTATGGATGGCAGGGAAAGTAAGTTTGTAGAAGGAATTATTACAATTTTCGGGCATGGAAATGTGTGTGGCCTGGGGCAGGCATTGGACGCAGATCCAGGTGGGCTTAAATATTATCAGGGAAAAAATGAACAGGGTATGGCACACATCGCTACTGCTTTTGCAAGGCAGAGCAATCGAAAAAAGATCATTGCATGTTCCTCTTCCATTGGACCTGGGGGTACAAACATGGTAACCGCTGCCGCTTGTGCCTCGGTCAATAACATCCCACTGCTCCTTTTTCCGGGGGACACATTTGCCACGCGACAGCCGGACCCCGTTTTGCAGCAGGTGGAGCAGTCATACAGCCTGCAGACTACAACCAATGATGCTTTCAAAGCTGTTTGTAAATATTGGGACAGAGTGGAACGCCCGGAGCAGCTTATGACGGCCATGCTGAATGCCATGCGTGTCCTGACCGACCCAGCGGAAACTGGTGCAGTTTGTGTGGCAATTCCGCAGGACGTTCAGGGCGAAACCTATGATTATCCGGATTATTTCTTTCAGAAACGGGTATACGGAATTCCCCGGCATCTTCCTGCTCCGGAAGAGCTTCAGGATGCAGCGGATGCCCTGCTTGCCAGCTGCAAGCCGGTCGTCATTTGTGGCGGCGGTGTGAAATATTCGGTAGCGGGGGAGGAATTGGAAGAATTTTGCAGACTGTTTCATCTGCCATTCTGCGAAACACAGGCGGGAAAGAGTGCATGTTCCTCCAGTTCTCCATATAATCTTGGTGGAATCGGAGCAACCGGCAATCTTGCAGCAAATTCGATTGCAAGGGACGCAGACCTGGTCCTGGCAGTCGGTTCCCGTCTCTCCGACTTTACAACCTCTTCCAAATGGCTGTTTCAAAACCCCAATGTAAAAATCATTTCGATCAATGTATCCAGGTTTCATGCCTATAAAATGGATGCCATTCCGGTCGTCGGAGATGCAAGGGAAACTCTGAAAGCCTTGGCTGTGATTCTTAGGGAAAAGGGTTATCGTTCAGCATATGTTGACGAAATCTCCAATGCAAAAACAGCCTGGAAGAAAGAAATGAAGAAGCTGGCAGCCTATTCCTATGGAAAAGATTTTAAGCCGATGATTGAAGCCCGGAATCCATCCAGTATTGATGATTTTGTGAAAACGACCGGTGGCCGGCTGACGCAAACGGCTGCGATCTGCATCATACGGAAGTGGATGGATCCGGATGCAATTATCGTTGGCGCTGCCGGCAGCCTGCCAGGCGATCTGCAGCGGATGTGGACGACGGATGTACGTGATTCCTACCATATGGAATATGGCTATTCCTGCATGGGCTATGAAATTGCAGGTGCAGTTGGCGTGAAGCTGGCGGAGCCGGAACGGGAAGTTTACGCCATGTGCGGCGATGGAAGTTTTCTCATGCTGCATACGGAACTGGTCACTTCCATTCAGGAACATCAAAAAATCAACGTTCTATTGTTTGATAATGCCTCAAATGGCTGCATCAATAATTTGGAAATGTCAAACGGGATTGGAAACCTGGGAACAGAATTTCGTTTCCGTGATTCGGAAACATCCGGACAAACGGGCAGTTTTCTTCCTGTAAGCTATGCCGCTGTTGCTGCAGGTTATGGTGCGAAAGCCTATACGGTGCACACACCGGAAGAATTGAAAGCTGCACTGACGGAAAGCAAAAAGCAAACCGTATCCACATTGATTGATCTGAAGGTTCTGCCCAAGACAATGACGCATGATTACGGTTCCTGGTGGCACGTTGGCGTTGCAGGCATCCCGGGAAGTCAGGCACAGAAAGAAGCGTTCGAGCAAAAGGAGCGTCATCGAAAAGCCGCCAGGAGATATTGAATGGGCTTTTATATTCATTGATTATTGATTCCGGTTACGATTTCACAAAATCAAATAATTCGTCATTAAATACATGAAATGAGGAGGAGAAGTGAAATGTTCAACGCGGAAAAAGTTTTTCCGGGTATTGCTCCCATTGCCTGGACAAACGATGACATGCCGGACCTTGGCAAGGAAAACACTTTTGAACAGTGTATCAGTGAAGCTGCTCTCGCGGGATTCCGCGGGACAGAGGTGGGCAACAAATATCCGCATGATGCATCTGTTCTGAAAGGCTATCTTGAAATCAGGGGTTTGCGTATCGCAAGTGCCTGGTTCAGTGCTTTTCTCACTACTCAGCCTTACGGGGAAACCGAAAGGGCTTTTTTGAAACACCGTGATTTTCTGCATGAACTTGGCGCAAAGGTAATTGTTGTATCGGAGCAGGGACACAGTATCCAGGGTAAAATGAACATACCAATTTTTGAAGGCAAATATATTATGAATGACGACGAATGGAACATGTTGACGACAGGGCTGAATAAGCTGGGAGATCTGGCCAATGAAAAGGGGATGAAACTCGTTTATCATCATCATATGGGGACGGTTGTCCAGACATCTGAGGAAATTGACCGGCTCATGGAGGAAACCGATCCAAACAAGGTCTGCTTGCTGTTCGATTCCGGGCATTTGGTATTTTCCGGAGAAGATGAGATTGCCATACTGAAGAAATATGTGGATCGCATCAAGCATGTTCACTTAAAAGATGTGCGTCCTGAAAAGGTGGAGCAGGTCAGAAGGGAAAAACTGAGTTTTCTCCAGGCAGTACGTCTTGGTGCTTTTACCGTGCCAGGGGATGGCGCAATTGATTTCAAGCCTATCTTTCAGATTCTTTCGGAACACGATTACGAGGGATGGCTTCTGGTGGAAGCGGAGCAGGATCCAGCAAAAGCGAATCCGTTTGTTTACGCCAAAAAGGCCCGTGATTATATCCGCAGGGCGGCAGGAATTTGAAATATATTGTTGTGGGAATGCAAGGCTTTAATAAAATGTTATAAAATTGTATTAACTGGTTGCGCTATGAATTGAAGACCAGCTAGGATGATCAGGGGGAATTATCATGATGAATATTGGTGTGATAGGAGCAGGACGTATTGGAAAAGTACACTGTGAAAGCATTGCCTATCATGTAAAGGATGCGAGTGTTACTGCCATTGCTGATCCGGTATGGACAGAAGACTCGAAGAAATGGGCCAGGGATATGGGGATTTGTGCATGTATTGATTACCACGAGATTTTGAATAATCCAACGATTGATGCAGTCACCATCTGTTCTCCGACTCAAACGCATGCAAAAATTTCCAAAGAAGCGATCCACGCCGGGAAACATATATTTTGCGAAAAACCCGTTTCGCAGGATGTTTCTGAGATCAAAGCGGTTATGAAGGAATTGAAAAATTCGAATGTAAAATATCAGGTCGGTTTCAACAGACGATTCGACCATAATTTCCGTGCAGTACGCAATGCTGCGCAGGATGGCCGGATTGGGGATGTTCATTTGTTAAAAATCACCTCCCGGGATCCTGATGCTCCGCCGATTGCATATGTAAAGGGATCAGGCGGTATGTTTATGGATATGACAATTCATGATTTTGACATGGTTCGTTACCTTACCGGCAGTGAAGTGGAGGAGGTTTATGCCAACGCAGCTGTATTGGTGGATCCGGAGATCGGGAAAGCAGGGGATGTCGACACGGCTATCGTGAGTTTGAAACTTAGGAACGGAGCTTTGGCGGTTATCGATAATTCCCGAAGAGCGGTTTATGGTTATGATCAACGCGCAGAAGTTTTTGGGTCCATGGGCCAGGTGGAAATCGGGAATGATTCGCCTTCCAGATCTGTCATCAGCACAGTTCATGGAGTTACAGCTGAAAAGCCGCTTCATTTCTTCCTGGAACGGTATATGGAGGCTTATACCAATGAAATAAAAGAATTTGTGGATGCGGTACAGAATGATACGGATGTTCCGGTTACGATAGAGGATGGGCTTCAGGCAGTTTTGATTGCCAAAGCGGCAAATCGATCCATTAAGGAACATCGGCCGGTTGCGTTGACAGAAATGCAAAATTAAAAGCCATTTTATGGACCAATGACTATTTCACTTACTTTGTTGTTTTGATGCTCAAAACATTTTATTATAAAAGGAGAGAAAATCATGCAAAAGAAAAAGCGATTATTTTTATGTTTGACCATGTCCCTGTTACTTCTGGCGCTGCCTGCTTGCTCAGGTTCTTCAGGCAATACAAAATCTGCTGGCGCTCCGAAAAAAAGTAATGGCAATACTACTAAGGCAAAGTCCAACGATAAAGTAAAAATAGAGTTCTGGATGCTGCCTGTGGCAGATGAAAGCATCATGCAAAATATGGTGGATGAATTTAATACTGATAGTACCGATGTAAACGTTAATATGACTTTGTTGGATTGGTCATCCGGCCGTGAGCAGATCAAGCAGGGGGTGGCTGCTGGCAGTGGTCCGGATGTGTTCTATTTAGGCGCCGGTTTGACTGCTGACTATATAAACGGTGATCTATTGCTTCCTTTGAAAAAGGCTGGTTATACTGCTGATGATATAGAAATGTATGGTCCCTTAATCGAGGCCAGTTGCGTGGACGGAGAGTTGTATGCAGCTCCTATAGTGTATGATACCTACATTTTGTATTATCGTACCGATATTTTAAAAGAATATGGATTTGATGCACCTCCCTCTACATGGGAAGAGATGAAGGATATGGCAAAAAAGATTACGGAAGATTCCGGTGGTAAAATAATGGGCTATCAGCACAAAGGCGCCGATGACCAGTTAAATGCCATCAATTATACATGGCAGACCTTATTGCAACAAAATGGTGGAAACCTGATGGATCTTGATAATATGAAGTCAACGGAAAATACTCCGGAAGCTGTGGAGGCCTTGGAATATCTGGCGAGTTACTATAAAGAAAATATCAGCAAAATGGGTACCAGTGCCAACAATGGCTTTCGTGAGGGTAAGGTGGCAATGTTCACTTTTACTCAAGGCCCCATTACCACGGAGGGATATGTAGATGATGCTAATATGAAAGGGAAATGGGCAATTGCCCAGCTTCCTACAGGCAAAAATGGGAATAGTGGACATTTGGATGGCCATGCGGTGTGTGTCAATGCCAAGACCAAGCATCCCAAGGAAGCTGGACAATTTGTAAAGAGCTTTACTGGTCCAGGAAATGTTGCCAAGTGGATGGGTGGATATTATGGTATTCAGCCTTATGACCTAAACAAGATTGATGCCGGAGATAAGGCCGCAATCGAAAAAGTCATTAATAGCGCTCCTGAACTGTGGAATCCCATAATTGATCAAGGCAATGTCTGCAGCCCTGACTTTATGATTCAAACCCGTTATGGTTATACCGCTCGCTGGGATGGTCAGAAACGTCTGATCATTGCGGCACTGAATGGAGAAATGACTCCGCAAGAAGCTTTGAAACAGTTGGATACCGAAATCGATCAAGCTCTATAAAGTAATTAACTGACAATATCATAAATAATAGCGTAGCTTTATTACCAGCTGGAAGCAGTAGCTACGCTATTCCTTATGTTTTTGAAGGAGAGAAGCAACATGTCCAAACGAAAAAGGCAAGAAATGTTAAGTGCATATGCCCTTCTGTTTCCTGCAATCCTATTATTGCTTGTTTTTATGTTGATACCAATGATTAATTCTGCCTGGTACAGCCTGTTTAAATGGAACCTTGTGGGTGAAAAGAAGTTTGTTGGATTATCAAATTTTAGTTTTATGTTTGTAAAAGATGCCAGTTTTAAAAAAGCACTGCTGAACACTTGCGTGTACACGATCATTAATATGGTGTCTACTCTTATTTTAGCTCTGGGGTGCGCCTTATTGTTTCAGAAGCAGAGTCGGGTGAACAGCATCTGGCGTGCTATCATCTTTGTACCAGTCGTGGTGCCTATGACTGTAATGGGCATGGTTTGGAAGATGTTGTATGAGCCGCAGTATGGTGCCATCAACCAAATTCTATCCGCAATTGGTATCTCTGGGCCGAAGTGGTTATTTGATTCAAAGGTTGCTATGCTTGCTGTGATACTATTTAATGTATGGAAAGAATTTGGCCTCTATTCCATTATTCTAGTAGGGGGACTTCAAAAGATTCCGGCAGAATTGTATGAAGCAGCTTCTGTGGAGGGAGCAAATTGGTGGCAATCTTTTCGTAGAATTACTATGCCTATGCTGCGGCCCATCATGTTTTTTACTACCACGATCCTGCTCATCAATTCTTTCAAGGCATTTGATCATATTTGGGTGATGACCAACGGTGGGCCTGGTAACTCCACCACCACACTGGTCACCTATATCTATACAAAGGTCTTTGATTCAGTTGGGCTTGCTTCTGCTGCTTCGGTAGTTTTGTTTGTAATGGTATTTCTTGTAACCATGGTGAAAAATTACATAGGAAGGGATGGTGCAATCGATGAATAATGCAGGCAAAAAAAACATATTGACTCTCGCTTTGTTATTGTTGTATGTCCTGATTGCCCTGTTTGCTCTGATGCCCTTTGGTATTATGTTAAAAAGCTCTCTTGAGCCTTATTCTTCCATTGTATCGTTGGACTTTCATTTTCTTCCCAATCCGTTTACCATTGAAAACTATATCGAGGTAATGACACAATATGAGTTGCCGCGTTGGTTCCTGAATTCAGTTGTTGTGGCCGTAGTGGCTATTCTACTTAATTTGGTAGTGGATACGTTGTCGGCTTATGCATTGCAGCGATTGGAATACCCAGGGAAAAAGCTAATGAATGTTCTCGTGATTAGTGCTCAGATTATTCCTGTGCAGGTCACAGTGGTACCTCTATATCTGATGATGGTCAAATTAGATTGGATTGATACCTATAAGGGTTTGATTCTGCCTGTAGCCATCAGTCCATTTATCATTTTCTTTTTGCGGCAGAGCTTTATGCAGATTCCGAAAGCTTTGGACGAAGCAGCCATAATCGACGGATGTAGTCGCATTTCAGTTCTGTGGCACATTATTCTACCCAACTCAATTCCAGCTCTTGGTACTTCTGTGGTACTTAAGTTCATGTGGGTGTGGGGGGATTATATGTGGCCCAGCCTGGTTACAAAAAACAATGCCATGCGTACATTGCCAGTAGGAATTGCCACATTTCAACGTGCAGGTGGCACCATTCCATGGGAGCTGGTAATGCCATCAGCTGTTTTATCTTCAATACCAATCGTTTTACTGTTTCTCTTTCTGCAAAAATATTTTATTACTGGTCTTACTGAGGGAGCTATAAAAGGATGAGTGCAATATGTCGGCGCATAGATAAAGCTAGTCTTGAAACGCTTGGCACGACTGTGTTTCAGGTATAGCATAAATTTTTATACCTGGTCTGAAGGTTAGAGTAAAAGGGAGGCAAATCATGGAGTATTACGAACAATCTGTACGTAAGATCCCCATCAGGGATCACGTAGACGTGTTAGTGGCTGGTGGAGGTCCGGCGGGTTTTGGAGCTGCACTGTCGGCAGCCCGTATGGGTAAAAAAACGCTGCTTATTGAACAAAGTGGCAGCATTGGCGGGATGGCAACCAACGGGTTAATGAGTCATTGGACAGGCTACCAGGAAGGAGGAATCTTTGCTGAGCTTCGTCAAAAAGCCCGGGACTGTGAATCTCCGGAAGTGATTAACCCTGAAAAGGTGAAATTTTTAATGCTGGATATGCTTCGTGAGGCTAAAGTTTCCGTTCAGTTACAAAGTATGATTACTGATGTTGTAATGGATGGAAGTCGGCTGAGTGGTGTGGTATGCGAAAGTAAATCCGGGCCGGAAGTATACATTTCCAAAATCATAATTGATTCCACCGGTGATGGGGATATTGCGTTCAAGTCTGGTGTACCCTTTGAAAAAGGTCGTGAGGATGGTCGTATGCAGCCAGTCACTATTATGTTTAAAGTAGCTGGTGTGGATATGGATCGGGCAATGTTCTTCTGGGGCTTTGAGGACACCGTAAGGTTGCCTGAGGGCGACTTGCAGACCTTAGCACAGGAGAAGCTGCCCTCCCCGGCAGGTCATGTACTGCTTTATCCTTCTTCGATCCCCGGTCTTACCACTGTCAATATGACCAATATGATCGATGTGGATGGTACCGATGTTCATCAGCTGAGTCAAGCAGAATATCAGCTACGAGGTCAAATAGAACCAATTGTACAGTTTTTGCGTGATTATGTTCCGGGTTACGAAATGTGCTATGTGATTGATTCTGCCAGCTCTGTCGGAGTGCGGGAAACCCGAAGATTCATCGGCGATTATCAGCTCACAAGTCAGGATATTAAAAGAGCTACGAAATTTGATGATTGGGTAGTAACCAGAAGTCACTTTTTCTTTGACATGCACAATGTGAAAGGGTCTGGATTGGACGCAGCAGGAGTTTATAAAGGATTTCATCAGACAAGAACATACACCATTCCTTATAGGTGCTTTATTCCAAAAAAGATTGATGGTCTATTGTTGAATGGACGTAATATCAGTGGGGATCATCTGGCTCATTCCAGCTATCGCGTAATGCCCATTTGTGTCAACATGGGTCATGCTATGGGTGTTGCAGCTGCCAAATGTATTGATTTGGATATTCAGCCAAGGAAATTGAACGTGACGAAGATACAAAAGGTGTTGCGAACTCAAAATGTTGAACCGGAGGAGGAATAGACATGTTTGATTTTATATTACAGCCTCATATCAGGTCAAATGATTTTTCTGGACAGCTCACATTACTTGCTGAAAATGCTGCAATATCATATGGACCAGCTTATTCCAATGCTGCATTTCTTCTGGCAAAAGAAAAAGCTGGTGATGTAGCTAAAGAACTTAATAATTTGAAAGATGGTCAAAAAACAGCAGTAATCCTTGCAAACGCCTGGGTAAATAATGTTGCTGCTTCAGTTTCTGAACCCATTGATAGAGCTGTTAAGGCCGTGGATCAACGTATTGACAAGTATCTTGACAAGGTTCAATCAGAGGGTGAAGTTTTACCAGGAAGTGGTTTATGGGAACTGGGTCTTGCACGTCCCCTGGAACAGTTGGCGGAGAAGCAAAACAAAAGTGCTGAAATAATTCGAGCACTTATTATTGCCTTAAAACAACCTTTTCTGTGTCTTGTGCAAAGTGCCGGACTGGATACTTATGATGCATATGCACAGGTTAAATGTAATTTGCCTAATCAATTCTACAGCCTGCACCATTTTGGCCTAAGTGGTTCTGTAGCAGTGGATAGTCCCTATATTGATTTACCTAGATATGGGCTGGATGTTATGACAAGACGATTTTGTAATGTAAAAAATTGCGGAATAACGCAAACTGTAGATGAGGTTCGTCAAATATGGGAAAGTACAGCACGTTTATGTGAACAAGCTATAATATAAAACCTTTCTTTCGGTTTAGAAGGGAGAGGTTCAGGAGGAGCGTTATGAAAATTTTTGATTACCCGGAATTTGACCGGACAGGCAAGAAAATATTAACCCGTGCCAAAGGGTCCTTTTCAAATACAATGATGAATATTACGGTATATCAGATGGCTAAGGGACAGGCTCTGTCTTTCACCTCAAATTCGGAAGAAATAGCTGTTTTGCTGGTACAGGGAGCAATCTCCTATTCCTGGCTGAAAAACAAGGCTTCCGTTTTACGCAGAAGTTTTATAACAGATGATGCATTTTGTCTGCATGCCTGCAGGGATACTAAAATTACAGTGACTGCAATCCAATCCAGTGAGATTTTGGTTCAGAGTACTGAGAATTCCAAAGCGTTCAAAAGCAAATTCTACACTCCTGAAAATTGTGTGGAAGAAACTTTTGGAGAAAATCAGTTTGAAGGAAAAGCGCAGCGAACTGTTCGAACTTTTTTCGATTATCACACGGCGCCTTATTCCAATATGGTGATGGGGGAGATCATTGTTCCGCAGGGAGGCTGGTCAAGCTATCCGCCTCATCAGCATCCGCAGCCGGAAGTGTATTACTATCGCTTTGAAAAGCCACAGGGCTTTGGCGCCTGTTTTATAGGGAACGATGTCAATAAGATAAGGGATGGGAGCTTTTGTGCGATCCCCGGTGGCCTGACCCATCCACAGGTGAATGCACCTGGTTACCCGATGTATTATGTCTGGATGATCCGTCATCTGAAAGGAAATCCATGGACAGATCGTATATACGATCCGGCACACACCTGGCTGTTGGATGAAACATAATTCAAGGAGAATGATGAATTGCTGTTGGAGAGCATCCATAAGATAGATGAGAAGAGATGCTCTCCAATATGAGTTTTAGGCGGCAGCTCAATATGCCAACCGGATCATTGTAATGGAAGACGGAAGGATTATATAAGAGGGGACGCATCCGGATCTGCTGGCAAAAAGCGGCGTTTATGCCGCTATATGGGCAATGCAGGCGGCTGATTCACGGAATCCATCTCTGTCGGGATCGCAATTCATTTATGATGGTATCACAATGTTGGAGAGCCATAAACAGTTTATATAGTCCGTCTCTGTTAGGATTCCATGATTCATTTATAATTTGAATATCGCTGCTCAATAGAATATAATAGGAATGATTGCAAAATTATCGACAGGAAATAAACAGGAGGATGAATGGATGAATAAGATTGACCAGCTATGCATCAATTCCATACGTATTCTATCGGCAGAAGCAGTGCAAAAGGCAAAGTCCGGCCATCCGGGACTGCCGATGGGATCGGCACCCATGGCTTATACCCTCTGGGCAAAGGTTTTGAAACATAATCCAAAAGATCCATCGTGGGCAGACCGGGATCGGTTCGTTCTTTCCGCAGGGCATGGATCCATGATGCTTTATTCCCTCCTTCATTTATTTGGATACGGTCTGACAATGGAGGATCTGAAGAATTTCCGGCAATGGGGAAGCAGGACTCCCGGACATCCGGAATACGGCCATACAGCCGGAGTGGAGGTGACCACGGGACCATTGGGACAGGGGATCGCCAATGCAGTGGGCATGGCAATGGCGGAAGCCCATTTGGCGGCGAAGTTCAACCGACCCGGATATGAGATCGTAAACCATTACACCTATGCCTTGTGTGGGGACGGCTGCCTGATGGAGGGTATTTCCGGGGAAGCCTCTTCCCTGGCCGGTACCCTGAAGCTTGGAAAACTGATTCTTCTGTATGATTCCAATTCCATCAGCATTGAGGGAAGCACGGACATCGCTTTTACGGAGGATGTGGGCAAGCGTTATGAAGCATATGGATGGCAGGTGCTGCGGGTGGAGGACGGAAACGATACGGATGCCATTGAGGCAGCGCTGAAGAAAGCCAGACAGGAGACGGAAAAGCCCAGCATGATTATCGTACGTACCGTGATTGGGTATGGAGCGCCTGCAAAGCAGGGTACTGCTGCTGCCCACGGCGCGCCCCTCGGTGCAGAGAATGTTCAGGCTGCCAAGGAATTTCTGCATTATTTCCCGGATAAATCTTTTTATGTACCGAATGAGATAAGGGACCATATGAAGGAACTTGCGGCTCAGGGGCAAAAGGCGGAAGACGATTGGAACGAACTGTGGGATTCCTATCAGGAGCACTACCCGGATCTGGCTGCCCGGTGGGATGCCTGGCATCAGCCCTGCCGGACGGAGGATCTGCTCCATGACGGGGAGTTCTGGCATTTTGAAGGAGATACGGCTACCCGTTCTGCCTCCGGAGAGATTCTCAATCGTCTGATCAAAAAGGTTCCCAATCTGATCGGTGGTTCCGCAGATCTTGCTCCTTCCAACAAGACGGAAATAAAAAAGATGGGGGATTTCTCTGCCCTGGATTACGCCGGTTCCAATCTGCATTTCGGCGTCCGGGAGCACGCAATGGCAGCCATTGCCAACGGCATGACCGCTCACGGCGGGTTAACCGTCTATGTTGCCACTTTCTTTGTATTCAGTGACTACATGAAAGGCGCCATGCGGTTGTCTGCCATGATGAAGCTGCCGGTACTTTATGTTCTGACTCATGACAGCATCGGAGTGGGAGAGGACGGGCCTACCCATGAACCTATCGAGCAGCTGGCTTCCCTGCGCAGCATTCCGAATTTTACGGTGATCCGTCCCGCAGATTCCAGGGAAACTGCAGCAGCTTATGTATCCGCACTGTCCCGGACCGACGGCCCCACTGCTTTGGCGCTGACCCGTCAGAACCTGCCCCTGCTGGATGGTTCAGGCAAGGGTGCACTGAAGGGCGCCTATATCCTGAAGGATTCCGAAAAGGAAATACCGGATATGATACTGATGGCTTCCGGTTCCGAAGTACAGTTGATTGTGCAGGCACAGAAGGTTCTGAAAGAGCAGGGAATCAATGCCCGTGTCGTCAGCATGCCTTCCTGGGAGATATTTGAAGAACAGACGGCAGACTATAAGGAAAGTGTACTGCCGAAAGGGGTACGGGCCAGACTTGCTGTGGAAGCAGGGACTTCCTTTGGCTGGCAGAAATATACCGGACTGGACGGAGATGTCATTGCTATAGATCACTTTGGAGCATCCGGCAAATATAACATTCTGTTTGAAGAATTCGGCTTTACTGTGGAGAATATTGTAAAAAAGGCAAAGGAAATAGTCGAAAAGGAGAACGCCTGATGATGGCTTCCCGATTTCCGGACCGTCCTTTGATCTGACCCAGGGCAGGGTTGAAAGATAGAATTTGATGAAAACATCAACCGGGTATCACGGAAACTGCGTGGTATCCGGTTGATTGCGTCTGGATGCCTGCAATACCTGCTTCCGGCAACGTTTGGATGTATTTGACAGTGCTTCTGCAGATTTCATTTTTTATCGGATGAATGCCTGCTTTATATTTTTACAAACTTCGGCTGCCTGTCGGTAAAGATTGTTACGTATTCAAATCCGGCCTGTTTCAGCCATTCCAGTGCCCTCTTGTTTTCGTATCCCACATACTTCACGGTATGGGCATCGGATCCGATGGTGACGATCTCTCCTCCCAGATCCCGGTACCATTTTAAAATGTCGGGATGCGGATGAGGCTGCTTCGAGCTGTGTTTGTAACCTGCTGTATTCAATTCCAGGCCTTTGCCTCTTTCCACCAGCAGTTTAAAAATGGATTCTACGATTTCCATGCCGATTTTATGATCTCCCGGGGTGTAGGGATAAGGCATATAGCGCCTTACGTAGTCCAGATGTCCCAGAACGCAGTAATCGTCATATTGGCGAAGAAGATCGTAAATCTTCTGATAGTAATCGGTATAACTTTTTATCTTGTCCCGATTCTCATAGTATTCCGACCGGGCAGGATCCAGCCCGTCCACCAGGTGGACCGAGGCAATGACAAAGTCAAAGGGATATTTCCTGACAAGCAATGCGGCATCTTTCAGAGTCCAGTCCTGAAGGCCGATCTCTATGCCGGTTTTTATGGAGAGCTTTCCCTTGTATTTTTCCCGAACGGATGCAATGGATTGGATATATTGATCCATATCCTTGATTTGGAAGGCGTTTTTGTTGTCCGGCAGGTCCATGTCCATATGATCCGTAAAGGCAATTTCTTTCAGCCCCACGGACACGGCTTTTTTACATGCTTCTTCCATGGTCATTTTCCCATCCGGAGAAAAGAACGTATGCATATGATAATCGAGCAAAACGAGTCCCCTTCATTCTATATTTATTTTCGGATCTATATTTATTTTCGGGCGCATGGTTTCAGCGATCCCAAACCGTATTGTAGTATCCCCGCCTGGGTAAGTCAACTGCGCAGAACATATTTCACGGACTGGAAGGAAACAGCCGTATCCATGCAGAATAATACAGGATAGGACATAATTCTGTTTTTTCTGTTTTCTTTGCTTCAATACGGTTCATGGGAAGAGAGGCGGAAGAATGAAGGAATATCTGCGTGAAGATCTCCGATCGTTGAAACCTTATCGTCCTGTCAGGGGAGAGTTTTCCCTGAAAATGGATGTCAATGAAACCCCTTTCCCAATCCCTTTGGAAATACGGGCACAGCTGGCTTCTGAGCTGCTCGAAGGAAACAACTATCATCGATATCCCGATCCGGATGCAGATTCCCTGCGTGAGAAGCTGGCAGAGGATCTGAAGATCAGCCGGGACAGTATCCTGATTGGCAATGGGTCGGATGAGTTGATCCGGATGATTACCAATGCCTTTGTGGACTGGGGGGATGCAGTGCTGTCTCCTTCCCCTTCTTTTCCTGTGTACTCCCAATGTACGCGGATTGCAGGAGGCATTGCGGCGGAATATCCGCTGGATGAGGAGTTCTGCTATGATTTGGGAGAGATGGAGCAGTCGATACAGGAATATGAGCCGAAAGTGATTTATATCGGTTCTCCCAATAATCCGACCGGAAATACCATGCCGATTCCGGATATTCAGAAGCTGGTCCGGAGCTTTGACGGGATTGTGGTGGTGGATGAGGCTTATTGTGAGTTCTGCGGAGAGTCCGTGATTCCACTCATTGATCAATATCCCAATCTGGTGGTTCTGCGAACCTTTTCCCATGCCATGGGGATTGCAGGACTGCGGGTCGGATATCTGGCATGCGACAAAAACCTGGCATATGAGATTCAAAAAGTAAAGCCTGTGTTCAATGTCAACTGCTTTTCCCAACGGGCTGCGGAGCTCATATGGCAGTGCAGGGAGGATCGGGAGAAACAGGTACGGGAGATCCGGGATGCCAGGGAGTGGCTTTTTCAGGCATTGGATGGGCTCCGGGGAGTTCATCCCTATCCCACCAGGGCAAATTTCATCCTGGTCAGGGTGAAAAACGGTGCTTTGGTTTACCAGCGCCTGCTGAAAAAGGGCATTCTGGTAAGACGGTTTACCGGGGATCCGATATTGAAGGATTGTCTGCGGGTAACGATCGGCCGGATGGAGGAGAACCGGTATTTTCTTCACAGCCTGGCAGAAATACTGGTGGACATGGAGGAATGGTGAGTGGACAGGGAGAATTGGTGAAAAGTATATACCGGTTGACAGGAAATTATTTTACGAAATTTTGACAACAAGTGGTTGACTTCTCTGCCCGGATATATTATAATCTTACTTGCTGCTGAAACAGAGCGGCGTTTGGGAGCATAGCTCAGCTGGGAGAGCATCTGCCTTACAAGCAG
>DHDO01000035.1:0-4198 GCA_002399435.1 Firmicutes bacterium UBA4874 | reverse complement strand
CGTCCCGGGTCGCCATTTGTTTTGCCTCGGTAGCTCAGTCGGTAGAGCAGTAGACTGAAAATCTATGTGTCGGTGGTTCAATTCCGCCCCGAGGCACCATGAGTCAAAATTGGGAAGCTTTCCGGCAGGGAAAGTTGTCAGGGGAGGAAACCCCAATATTGGCAGTTGGTTATAGAATTTATGCGGGAGTGGCTCAGTGGTAGAGCATCGCCTTGCCATGGCGAATGTCGCGGGTTCGAATCCCGTCTCCCGCTCCAGATAAGGCGGCATAGCCAAGCGGTAAGGCAGAGGACTGCAAATCCTTTATCTCCAGTTCGAATCTGGGTGCCGCCTCCATTTTTTATAGGGCGCTGGGTTTCATCCGGGTTTTCTTTATTTGACGAACGAACAGGCTTATTGCCGGAGTGGCGGAATAGGCAGACGCACAGGACTTAAAATCCTGCGGTTCCACAAAAACCATACGGGTTCGATCCCCGTCTCCGGCACCAGTATTGAGGGTTTCAGCATTGCTGAAATTTTTTTGTTTTTGGCTGAGGGATTTTTTCATATTGTCGCAGCGCAACTCTTCTCATTTTTTCCATAAATTTTTCCGTAAAATATTGTCGGAAGAATGAGTCGTCCGGATTCCACAAAAAATAGAACAAAAGGAAGGATCGAAGTTTCGCGTCATTTTCTGTTCGCATCATTTTCCATGTCAGCGAGTCACTGATCAACCAATTAATACATCATGACTTTGAGATGCTCATGGGAATACTATTTCCGAGGGAAACTATCCAAACAGCACGGCATATAATGAAACAGGAATTGGATACCTTACCCTTCATAATACAGCAATATCGATTCGGCATGGCCGGATCGGTTGAGTACTATGATAACAGCATTCTTTCCGGAAAAAGCAACAAAAAGGGAGAATGGAAAGAGGATGGAAGGGAGTGGTAAAATGCAGCTTTTATCCATCGGGGTGGAAGAACGGGATATGAGCGGAAAGGAAGCACTGTTCCGGAAAGCTCAGATCCGTAAGCCGGATGGACTGGATATCGAAGAAAAAAAAGCAGGGGATCTTTTATTCCTTAACTATACCAGCCGCCAGGATTATGACAGCGGCACCATAAAGTCGGTCCAGGATAAACTGCACCAATATGTTGCCGATACCGTATCTGAAATCATTCTGGAGGATTTGCAGTCTGAGATGGTGGAAAAGATTATCCGGGATGAATATTTTTATTTTGAGCAGGAGGAGCGGAACAAGATACTTCGGGATGCCATGGCGATTATGTGGGGCGGAAACCCTACGGTACGTTCCGAAGTGATCCGAAGCAGATGGCGCAGCCGGGTATGGAAACGTATCATGGAGCATCTGGAAGACAATGATGAACTGGTGCTGGAAGGGTTTATCCGGTTTCGAATGAAGGATTTTACCCGCGAGCTGGAGGAAGCAGTGGATCGGGCAGTGGATGATCTGCTGATTGAAAAAGAGTATAGGGAGTTTATTAAGCTGCTTCGATATTTTGTGGAAATACAGGAGCCTAAGGTGGATGAAGTTCACGTTCAGCTGGGAGAAGATAAAAAATATATATTGCTGGATTCCAGTCTGCATGTCATCAACAATGATATGCTGGAAGATCTGGCAAAGGAAATCTCCGACAAGGAAATCAGTCACGATGATCTGCTGATCAGTTCGCTGATTACCATAGCGCCAAGGAAAATCACCATTCATCAATGTGACCGAATCAAGAATACAGAGCTTTTGAATACCATCAGTAATGTTTTTTGCGGCAAAGTCACCATGTCAAAGGAGGGTGTTCTGCCAAAGCAGTAATGGATCGGACACAGGTCACTTATTTTCTCCTTGACAACATGGGCTTCTGCGGATTATAATTGCAATAAAAGTAAAAGTGGCTAAAATGTGAGGAAAAGGACGAGTAAACACAGGTTCCCATGTCATCAGAGAGGAAATATCAAAGGCTGAAAGTATTTCCGGACAGGACCGGTTGAAAACCACCTTGGAGCATTTTCGGCCGGTTCCCGTTAAAGGACCACATAAGCCGGGCATTATTTGCCAATCAGGGTGGAACCGCGAGCAGAGCTCTCGTCCCTTATACAGGGATGAGGGCTTTTTTGATGTTTATACGACCCCATTGGTTTATGGAACCCTTTATGGGCGGATGATTTTTTTGGGAAAGGACGTGCAGAGATGATTCAAATCAAACTGAAAGATGGTTCTGTCAGGGAATATCAGGAAGGCGTAACCGTATTGGATGTTGCAAAGGACATCAGTCCGGGGCTGGCCCGGGCGACGCTGGCAGGGGAGTGGAACGGAAAGGTTGTGGATATCCGGAAGAAAATTGATGAGGATGGTACCCTGAATCTGCTGACTTTTGAGGAGGAGCAGGGCAAAAAAGCTTTTTGGCATACTTCCTCCCACATCATGGCACAAGCGGTAAAGCATCTGTTTCCGAAAGCCCGGCTGGCCATTGGCCCCGCCATTGATAACGGATTCTACTACGATTTTGATGTAGACAAGCCGTTCAGTACGGAGGATCTGGAGGACATTGAAAAGGAAATGGCGCAGATCGTAAAAGAAAATCTGGAGCTGGATCGGTTTGAATTACCCAGGCAGGATGCCATACAGTATATGGAGGAGAGGGAAGAGCCCTATAAAGTGGAACTGATCCGGGATCTGCCGGAGGATGCAGTGATTTCGTTCTATCGGCAGGGAGATTTTACGGATCTCTGTGCCGGCCCGCATATTGCTTCCACCGGATCGGTTAAAGCCATCAGGCTTTTGAGTGTTGCCGGAGCTTATTGGAGGGGAAGCGAGAAAAACAAGATGCTTCAGCGCATCTACGGGATTACTTTTCCCAAAAAGAGCCAGCTGAAGGAATATATGAACCGTCTGGAGGAAGCCAGGAAGCGTGATCACAGAAAGATTGGCAAGGAACTGGATTTGTTCAGCATTCAGGAAGAGGGGCCGGGTTTTCCGTTTTTCCATCCAAAGGGCATGATTCTGCGGAATCAGCTGGAAGATTTCTGGAGGAAGGAGCATGGCAAAAGAGGTTATCAGGAAATTCGGACTCCCATGATTCTGAACCGTGATCTTTGGATCCGTTCCGGACATTGGGATCATTACAAGGACAATATGTATTTTACCAAAATCGATGGGGAGGACTATGCGATAAAACCGATGAACTGTCCGGGCAGCATGCTTCTCTATAAGAGAAAGATCTACAGCTACCGGGATCTGCCGGTACGAATGGCGGAGCTGGGACTGGTCCACCGTCATGAGCTGTCCGGTACCCTCCATGGCCTGATGCGGGTTCGTTGCTTCACCCAGGATGACGCTCATATCTTTATGCTTCCGGAACAGGTCCGGGATGAGATCATCGGTGTCATTGATCTGGTGGACTATTTTTATAAGGTGTTTGGCTTCCGATATCATGTGGAGCTTTCCACAAAGCCGGAGGACTCCATGGGCAGTGCGGAAGATTGGGACAGGGCAACCAATGCATTGAAAGAGGCACTGGAGATAAAAGGCCTGGATTATAGGATCAATGAAGGAGACGGTGCTTTTTACGGACCCAAAATTGATTTCCATCTGGAGGATTGTATTGGCAGGACCTGGCAATGCGGCACCATTCAGCTGGATTTCCAGATGCCGGAGCGCTTTGACCTGACTTATGTGGGACCCGACGGGGAGAAACACCGGCCTGTCATGATTCATCGGGTGGTATTCGGCAGTATCGAACGGTTTATTGCGATTCTCACCGAACAGTTTGCCGGTGCTTTTCCGGTCTGGATTTCTCCGGTGCAGGTAAAGTTCCTTTCCATTACCAATCGGTCCGATGATACGATCAATAAAATGATGGAAGACTTCGGAAAAGACGGGATTCGGACGGAAAGTGACCTGCGGAATGAAAAGATCGGTTACAAGATACGGGAAGCCCGTATGGAAAAGGTACCCTATATGCTGGTGGTCGGCGACAAGGAAGTGGAAAACGGTACCGTGTCCGTCCGTTCCAGAAGCAAAGGCGATCTGGGCACCATGAAGCCGGAGGATTTCAAGGCCCGGATTGAAAAGGAAATATCGAAAAAAACACTGGATTAACATTCTGATTCCAGGGAAGGATTGCGCAATCCGTGAAAACTTGTTGACAGCGGGAAAGCCATGTGATATGATAACAACGCAGCAAGTAGAAGC
>DHDO01000036.1:1192-4610 GCA_002399435.1 Firmicutes bacterium UBA4874 | reverse complement strand
TGGGAGAGCATCTGCCTTACAAGCAGGGGGTCATAGGTTCGAGCCCTATTGTTCCCACCATTGGCCCGGTAGTTCAGTTGGTTAGAATGCCAGCCTGTCACGCTGGAGGTCGTCGGTTCAAGTCCGTCCCGGGTCGCCATTTGTTTTTGCCTCGGTAGCTCAGTCGGTAGAGCAGTAGACTGAAAATCTATGTGTCGGTGGTTCAATTCCGCCCCGAGGCACCATAAGTCAAAATTGGAAAACCTTCCGGCAGGCAAACCCAATATTGACAGTTGGCTTTCAAATTTATGCGGGAGTGGCTCAGTGGTAGAGCATCGCCTTGCCATGGCGAATGTCGCGGGTTCGAATCCCGTCTCCCGCTCCAGATAAGGCGGCATAGCCAAGCGGTAAGGCAGAGGACTGCAAATCCTTTATCTCCAGTTCGAATCTGGGTGCCGCCTCCATTTTTTACAGGACGCTGGGTTTCGTTTGGGTTCTATCTATTTGACAAATGAACAGGTTTATTGCCGGAGTGGCGGAATAGGCAGACGCACAGGACTTAAAATCCTGCGGTTCCATAAAAACCATACGGGTTCGATCCCCGTCTCCGGCACCAGTATTGAAAGTTTCAGCATTGCTGAGATTTTTTTTGTTTTTGGATGGGATCATTTTTTCATGCTGTTGTGGCGCAGCATCTTTCCTTTTTTTTCCGTAAAATATTGTCGGAAGAATGAACCATACAGGTTCCGCAAAAAATAGAGCAAAGGGAAAAGTCGAAGTTTCGCATGATCGCCATGTGAGCATCGTTCTTCATGTTTGCATCATCTTTCATGTTTGCATCATCTTTCAGTTCGTATCGTCTTTCATGATCGTATCGTCTTTCATGTTCGCATCATTTTCCATGTCAGCGAGTCACTGATCAACCAATTAATACATCATGACTTTGAGATGCTCATGGGAATACTATTTTCGAGGGAAACTATCCAAACAGCACGGCATATAATGAAACAGGAATTGGATACCTTACCCTTCATAATACAGCAATATCGATCCGGTTTGCCGGATCGGTTGAGTACTATGATAACAGCATTCTTTCCCGGAGAAAACAACAAAAAGGAAGAATGGAAAGAGGATGGAAGGGAGTGGTAAAATGCAGCTTTTATCCATCGGGGTGGAAGAACGGGATATGAGTGGAAAGGAAGCGTTGTTCCGGAAAGCTCGGATCCGTAAACCGGATGGACTGGATATCGAGGAGAAAAAAGCAGGGGATCTTTTATTCCTGAACTATACCAGCCGCCAGGATTATGACAGCGGCACCATAAAGTCGGTCCAGAATAAACTGCACCAATATGTTGCTGATACCGTATCTGAAATCATTCTGGAGGATTTGCAGTCTGAGATGGTGGAAAAGATTATCCGGGATGAATATTTTTATTTTGAACAGGAGGAGCGGAACAAGATACTTCGGGATGCCATGGCAATTATGTGGGGTGGAAACCCCACGGTTCGTTCCGAAGTAATCCGAAGCAGATGGCGCAGCCGGGTGTGGGAACGTATCATGGAACATCTGGAAGACAATGATGAACTGGTGCTGGAAGGGTTTATCCGCTTTCGAATGAAGGATTTTACCCTTGAGCTGGAGGAAGCAGTGGATCGGGCAGTGGATGATCTGCTGATTGAAAAAGAGTATAGGGAGTTTATTAAGCTGCTTCGATATTTTGTGGAAATACAGGAGCCTAAGGTGGATGAAGTTCATGTTCAGCTGGGAGAAGATAAAAAATATATATTGCTGGATTCCAGTCTTCATGTCATCAACAATGATATGTTGGAAGATTTGGCAAGGGAAATTTCCGACAAGGAAATCAGTCACGACGATCTGCTGATCAGTTCACTGATTACCATAGCGCCAAGGAAAATCACCATTCATCAATGTGACCGAATCAAGAATATAGAGCTTTTGAATACCATCAGCAATGTTTTTTGCGGCAAGGTCACCATGTCAAAGATGAGTGTTCTGCCAAAGCAGTAATGGATCCGGCAGGAGTCCCTTATTTTTTCCTTGACAGTATGGGCTTCTGTGGATTATAATTACAATAAAATCAAAAGTGGCTAAAATGTGAGGAAAAGGACGAGTAAACATAGGTTCCCTGGTCATCAGAGAGGAAATACCAAAGGCTGAAAGTATTTCCGGACAGGACCGGTTGAAAACCACCTTGGAGCATTTTCGGCCGGTTCCCGTTATAGGACCACATAAGCCGGGCATTGATTTGCCAATCAGGGTGGAACCGCGAGCAGAGCTCTCGTCCCTTATACAGGGATGAGGGCTTTTTTCATGTGTATCTATCCCATGGGTTTATGAAGTCCTTTATGGGCTGATGATTTTTGGGAAAGGAAGTGCAGAGATGATTCAAATCAAATTGAAAGATGGTTCTGTCAGGGAATATCAGGAAGGCGTAACCGTATTGGATGTTGCAAAGAATATCAGTCCGGGTCTGGCCCGGGCGACACTGGCAGGGGAGTGGAACGGAAAGGTTGTGGATATCCGGAAGAAAATTGATGGGGATGGCACCCTGAATCTGCTGACTTTTGAGGAGGAGCAGGGCAAAAAAGCTTTTTGGCATACAACCTCCCACATCATGGCACAGGCAGTAAAGCATCTGTTTCCGAAAGCCCGGCTGGCCATTGGACCTGCTATTGATAATGGATTCTACTATGATTTTGATGTAGACAAGCCGTTTGGCACAGAGGATCTGAAGGCCATAGAAAAGGAAATGGCGCAGATTGTAAAGGAAAATCTGGAGCTGGAGCGGTTTGAATTACCCAGACAGGATGCCATACGGTTTATGGAGGAGAGGGAAGAGCCCTATAAAGTGGAACTGATCCGGGATTTGCCGGAGGATACAGTCCTTTCATTTTATCGGCAGGGAGATTTTACGGATCTTTGTGCCGGCCCGCATATTGCTTCCACCGGATCGGTAAAAGCCATCAAGCTTTTGAGTGTTGCCGGAGCTTATTGGAGGGGAAGCGAAAAAAACAAGATGCTTCAACGCATCTACGGGATTTCTTTTCCCAAAAAGAGCCAGTTAAAGGAATACATGGACCGCCTGGAAGAAGCCAGAAAGCGCGATCACAGAAAGATTGGCAAGGAACTGGATTTGTTCAGCATTCAGGAAGAGGGTCCGGGTTTCCCGTTTTTCCATCCGAAAGGCATGATTCTGCGGAATCAGCTGGAAGATTTCTGGAGGAAGGAGCATGCCAGGAGAGGTTATCAGGAAATCCGTACTCCCATGATTCTGAACCGTGATCTTTGGATCCGTTCCGGGCATTGGGATCATTACAAGGACAATATGTATTTTACCAAAATCGATGGGGAGGACTATGCGATAAAGCCGATGAACTGTCCGGGCAGCATGCTTCTCTATAAGAGAAAAATCTACAG
>DHDO01000036.1:0-977 GCA_002399435.1 Firmicutes bacterium UBA4874 | reverse complement strand
TGCTTTACCCAGGATGACGCTCATATCTTTATGCTTCCGGAGCAGGTCCGGGATGAGATCATCGGTGTCATTGAACTGGTGGACTATTTTTACAAGGTGTTTGGCTTCCGCTATCATGTGGAGCTTTCCACAAAGCCGGAGGACTCCATGGGCAGCCAGGAGGATTGGGACAGGGCGACCAACGCATTGAAAGAGGCACTGGAGATAAAAGGCCTGGATTATAGGATCAATGAAGGAGACGGTGCTTTTTACGGGCCTAAAATTGATTTCCATCTGGAGGATTGTATCGGCAGGGCCTGGCAGTGTGGGACCATTCAACTGGATTTCCAGATGCCGGAGCGCTTTGATCTGACTTATGTGGGATCCGACGGGGAGAAACACCGGCCTGTTATGATCCATCGGGTAGTCTTTGGCAGCATCGAACGGTTTATTGCAATTCTCACCGAACAGTTTGCCGGTGCTTTTCCGGTCTGGCTCTCTCCGGTGCAGGTAAAGTTTCTTTCCATTACCAATCGGTCCGATGATACGATCGCCAAGATGGCAAAAGACTTCGGAAAGGATGAGATCCGGACGGAAAGTGACCTGCGAAATGAAAAGATCGGCTACAAGATACGGGAAGCCCGGATGGAAAAGGTTCCTTATATACTGGTGGTCGGCGACAGGGAAGCGGAAAATGGTACCGTGTCCGTCCGTTCCAGAAGCAAAGGCGATCTGGGCACCATGAAGCCAGAGGACTTCAAAGCCCGGATAGTTAAGGAAATTTCGGAAAAAGCACTGGATTAGCTGATTCCAAAGGATTTCAAAGCCCGGATCGCGGATAGTTAAGGAGATCTCGAAAAAAACACTGGCCTGGCTGATTCCAGGAAAGAATTGCGCAGTCCGCGAAAAATTGTTGACAGCGGGAAGGCCATGTGATATTATAACAACTCAGCAAGTAGAAGCTATCCACTTCTCACCTTCCGACACTTTGTCAGGAA
>DHDO01000080.1:6158-6416 GCA_002399435.1 Firmicutes bacterium UBA4874 | reverse complement strand
GAACGAATCAAGGGAACAGGAGATCTTGGAGTGAATGGGACAATGACTAACCGAAGATATGCAGTCTTTCTTGATATTGACGATACGTTGATGAGCAGGGGGGTTCTGCCGCAAAGAAATATTGATGCCATTGCCCGGGCAAGGAAACTGGGCAACAAGGTATTTCTGAATACCGGAAGGGCTTATTCCTTTATTCCGGAAAAGATTATGAAGAGCATCCGGTTTGACGGGGTTGTTGCGGGAATTGGTTCGTATGTG
>DHDO01000080.1:5643-5881 GCA_002399435.1 Firmicutes bacterium UBA4874 | reverse complement strand
ACAGCAGAATTTCCAAGTTTTCAGTGGACGGAAGGATGACGGAAGAAGAAAGGGAAATGCTGACGGACGACTTTGTATGGTGGCAGCATGAGAATTACTATGAGTTTGCGCGAAAAGGCTGCAATAAGGCCAGTGGGATGAGAGTGGTAATGGATCGGCTGGGGTGGAGCAGAAGCGCCTCCATTGCCATGGGAGACAGCAAAAATGATATTGAAATGATGAAATATGCCGGTATCAG
>DHDO01000080.1:4011-5241 GCA_002399435.1 Firmicutes bacterium UBA4874 | reverse complement strand
AAGATTTACAATACCAAGGGATATATATTACGGAAAGGGAAGTTTGGAAACCCTGAAAACCCTGAAAGGGAAAAAGGCGACATTCGTGTTGGGCGGAGGATCCATGAGACGTTTCGGCTTTCTCGACAAGGCGCTGGATTATCTGAAGGAAGCAGGGATTGAGGTGAAACTGTTTGAAAATGTGGAGCCGGATCCTTCTGTGGAAACCGTGATGCGCGGCGCAAAGGAAATGCGGGAATTTGGTCCCGATTGGATTATTTCCATGGGCGGCGGTTCTCCCATTGACGCAGCGAAAGCCATGTGGGCGTTTTATGAGTATCCGGATACGAAATTCGAAGACCTGTGCAAGCCGTTTCACTTCCCGACACTGCGGCAGAAGGCTAAATTCGTGGCAATTCCATCGACTTCCGGGACAGCGACGGAGGTCACTTCGTTTTCTGTCATTACGGACTATTCCACAGGGATAAAATATCCTCTGGCTGATTTCAACATTACCCCGGACATTGCCATTGTGGATCCCCAGCTGGCGGAAACCATGCCGCCCAAGCTGACGGCACATACCGGCATGGATGCGCTGACCCATGCTGTTGAGGCATATGTTTCCACACTGCACAGCCCCTTTACGGATCCGCTGGCACTGAAAGCGATTCATATGGTATTTGATTATCTTCCGGATTCCTACCGCGGTGATAAGAAGGCCAGGGAACAGATGCACTATGCACAATGTCTGGCAGGAATGGCATTCTCCAATGCGTTGCTGGGTATCGTTCATTCCATGGCACATAAATCAGGCGCCGCTTTTTCGACCGGACATATTCCCCACGGCTGCGCAAATGCGATCTACCTTCCTTATGTAATTCAGTACAATGCGAAAGACAAAACGGCAATGGCACGTTATGCGGAGATTGCCAGGTCGGTGGGCCTCACTGGTGCAAATGAGCAGGAGCTGATGGAAAAGCTTTGTGATAAGATCAATGAATACAATGCCAAGTTGAGTATCCCCGGGACCCTGAAGGAATTTGGCATAGACGAAAAGGAATTCAACGAAAAAGTTGCAAAGATTGCGGAAACAGCTGTCGGGGATGCCTGCACTGGTTCCAATCCCAGGCCGGTAACACCCGCGGAAATGGAAAAACTGTTCCGCTGCATCTATTATGGCAGGAAAGTAGACTTTTAAAGGCAGATTCCTGGAATGTAGCTTAGGGAATTGGCTTTTAGTCAGAATACGTT
>DHDO01000080.1:1240-3877 GCA_002399435.1 Firmicutes bacterium UBA4874 | reverse complement strand
TTTTAGTCAGAATACGTTAAGGCTGCTTTCGATCAGGAGGGAGCAGCCTTCTGTTTTATATTTGAAATTATACCTGGAAAAGAGGAAAATGGATGTTCAAAATTCGTAAAAAGGAAAAATTGAACTCCACAGTCAGCAGGATGGAGATCGAAGCCCCGCTCATTGCGAAAAAGGCGCAGCCAGGTCAGTTCATCATTCTGCGAGTGGATCAGGACGGGGAGCGCATTCCGCTCACCATTGCCGGTTACGACCGGGAAAAGGGAACGATTACCATCATTTATCAGATCGTCGGCGGCACCACCAAAGCTCTGGATCAGAAAAAGGAAGGAGATTTCCTGGCGGATTTTGTCGGGCCTTTGGGAAATGCAACCGAAACGAAGGGCCTGAAAAAGGTTGCCGTTGTGGGAGGCGGCGTAGGATGCGCCATTGCGCTGCCGGTTGCGAAAAAGCTTTATGAGCAGGGCGCCGTGGTTCATTCCATTGTTGGATTCCGGTCCAAAGACCTGATCATTCTGGAAAAGGAATTTTCAGAGGTATCCAATCAGTTCATTGTGATGACGGATGACGGAAGCAACGGAAATAAGGGCCTGGTTACTAACGCTTTGAAGAAACTGATTGAAGACGGTGAGAAGTATGACGAAGTCATTGCCATCGGGCCCATCATTATGATGAAGTTCGTGTGCAAGTTGACGAAGGAATACGGCATCAAGACAGTGGTCAGCATGAATCCGATTATGATAGACGGCACGGGGATGTGCGGAGGCTGCCGCCTTACAGTAGGCGGGGAAACAAAGTTTGCCTGTGTGGACGGTCCGGATTTTGACGGACACCAGGTGGATTTTGACGAAGCCATGCAGCGTGCAGATATGTATAAACCGTTTGAGCGAAAAGCATATGAAGAGACATGCAAGCTTTTTGAAAAGGAGGTGAAGTAAATGGTGAATAAGACAAAGACCAGCACCAGCTCGAATGCATCCAGGCCAAAGCCGAATATGGCCAATAAGAAAAACGAGATGCCCACCCAGGATCCAAAGGTCCGGAGCGGGAATTTTTCAGAGGTTGCGCTGGGCTATACAAAGGAACAGGCAATGGATGAAGCAAGGCGCTGCCTGAATTGCAAAAACAAGCCATGTGTCGGCGGCTGCCCGGTTCAGATTGATATTCCGGCTTTTATCCGGGAGATTGTAAACGGAGACTTTGAAAAAGCCTATGAGATCCTGGCAGATTCCAGCACCCTGCCTGCCGTATGCGGAAGGGTCTGCCCGCAGGAGACTCAGTGTGAGCAGAGATGCGTACGGGGAAAGAAAGGCGAGCCGGTCGCCATCGGGAGACTGGAACGCTTTGCGGCGGATTGGCATAATGACCACAGCACCGCCACACCGAAAAAGCCGGTTTCCAACGGGCACAAGGTGGCGGTGATCGGTTCCGGTCCGTCCGGACTGACCTGCGCAGGAGAACTGGCTAAGATGGGCTACGACGTCACCGTATTTGAAGCACTGCATCTGACCGGCGGGGTATTGTCCTACGGGATTCCGGAATTCCGTCTGCCCAAGGCCATTGTGCAGAAAGAAGTGCATACCCTGACGGAACTGGGCGTTCATATCAAGACGGATATGGTCATCGGCAAGATCCTGACCATTGAGGAGCTTCGGAAGGAGTATGGGTTTGAAGCGGTCTATATCGGCTCGGGAGCCGGACTGCCCAGATTTATGAATATTCCGGGGGAAAATCTGAAGGGAGTTTATTCTGCCAATGAATTCCTGACCCGTGTAAACCTGATGAAGGCATACCGGGAGGATTCCTCCACCCCTGTTCTGAGAGCCAATAAGGTGGCTGTGGTAGGCGGCGGCAACGTTGCCATGGATGCGGCAAGGTGTGCAAAACGTCTCGGCGCAAAGGAAGTCAGCATTGTTTACCGGCGTTCTGCCAAAGAGCTTCCTGCCCGGGCGGAAGAAGTGGAGCATGCAAAGGAAGAAGGAATTGTATTCCATTTCCTGACCAATCCCACCGAACTGCTGTCCGATGAAAAAGGCTTTGTAAATGGTATGAAATGTGTGGAAATGGATCTGGGAGAGCCGGATGCGTCCGGAAGACGGCGGCCTGTTCCCAGGGAAGGATCCGATTTCCGGATGGACGTGGACTGTGTTATCATCGCCATCGGCACTTCCCCCAACCCTTTGATCAAGTCCACCACCGAAGGGCTGAAAACCCAGAAATGGGGAGGCATTGTTGCAGACGAAGAGTCGGGTTCCACATCCCTTGCAGGAGTGTATGCCGGCGGAGATGCCGTAACCGGATCTGCGACGGTGATCCTTGCCATGGGCGCCGGGAAAAAAGCGGCAAAGGCAATTGATGAATATCTGACGGAAAAAGAAGGTTCCGGAAAAGACTGATTGATTCCGGCCAAAGGAGAGCTGTCTGAGCAGGACAAGATTTATTTTGTCCTGCTCGGGCAGCTTTTTTTATACAATTCGTCAATGATAAAATATGATTTGCAAAGACTTTTTCAGCAATTCCCGATATAATATAGCCATCACCAGGAAATGAGGGGGCTCAAAATAAATATGGATGAAAAATACAATCCCTATGAGGACATGCTGAAGTCGATGGAGGAAGCGGCTAACCTGTTGGGGCTGG
>DHDO01000080.1:0-1018 GCA_002399435.1 Firmicutes bacterium UBA4874 | reverse complement strand
GTATTTGAGGGTTACCGAATACAGCACTCCAGTTCCAGAGGTCCTTGCAAAGGCGGGATCCGCTATCACGAAGATGTGAACATGGATGAAGTGAAAGCACTTTCCGCATGGATGACCTTTAAATGTGCGGTGGTCAATATCCCGTACGGAGGAGCAAAAGGCGGGGTGAAAGTCAATCCCAGGGAGCTTTCCCATGGGGAGCTCAAACGGCTTACGAGAAGGTATACCGCCATGATTCTTCCCCTGATCGGTCCGGAGAAGGATATCCCGGCGCCGGACATCAACACCAATCCGGAAATCATGGGCTGGATTATGGATACTTACAGCATGTTCAAGGGGTATACCGTTCCAGGAGTTGTTACCGGTAAGCCGGTTGAAATCGGAGGTTCCCTGGGAAGAAAAGATGCCACCGGACGCGGCGTCATGCTGATGACAAAGGAGATCCTGCAGAGGCAGGGTATTCCGATATCCGAGGCTTCCATTGCCATACAGGGCATGGGTAACGTGGGCGGAGCTGCAGCCAGGCAGTTGTATCTGGAAGGGTGCAGAATCGTGGCGGTCAGCGATGTAACAGGCGGGATTTATCAGGAGGGCGGCCTGGACGTGGAAAAGCTGTCGGCATTTTTGCAGACCGGTAAAATGATAGAAGATTACCGGGAAGATGGCGTACGGCATATTACAAACCGGAAAGTTCTCACCAGCGATGTGGATGTCCTGATTCCTGCGGCCATGGAGAACCAAATCACGGAAGAGCTGGCGGGATCCATAAAAGCCAGGATCATCGTGGAAGCGGCAAATGGTCCGACGACTTCAGAGGCAGATAAAATATTGAATTCTGAAAACGTCATTGTGGTTCCTGATATTCTGGCAAATGCCGGTGGAGTGGTGGTATCGTATTTTGAATGGGTACAGAATATCCAATCTTTAACATGGGATGAGGACGAGGTCAACAAAACACTGCAGAAAATCATGATCCGCGCATTCAATGAAGTATGGCAAAAGGCTGCTGAAAAGAATA
>DHDO01000053.1:2692-4184 GCA_002399435.1 Firmicutes bacterium UBA4874 | reverse complement strand
ATTCAAGTGTGTGGGATACTTGCAGGAGGCGGAGATCAATGCACGAAGGCCATAGGGAACGGATGAAAAAACGTTTTCTGTCGGAAGGGATTGATGGATTCAATCAGCATCAGGTTCTTGAGATGCTGCTGTTTTATACGATTCCGAGGAGGGATACCAACCCGCTTGCGCATGAGCTGATTGATCGGTATGGCTCTCTTTCCGGGGTCCTGGAAGCGAACCCGGAGGATTTAAAAAAGGTTCCCGGCGTCGGATCGAATACGGCAGTGTTGCTGTCCTTTATCCCTTCCCTGTGCCGCAGATACATGAATGACAAATGGAAGGAAAAGCCCCTGCTGAACAGTTCCGCCAAGGCAGGGGACTACGCTGCGACGCTGTTCTATGGCCGGTTGTATGAGGCCTTTTATGTGATCTGTCTGAACGCCCGGAACGAGGTTCTTTATGCGGATCTGGTTCATGAGGGGACCATTGATTCGGCCCCCGTCTATCCCAGGCTGATTGTGGAAACGGCCCTGAAGCATCAGGCCAATGGTATCATTCTGGCCCATAATCATCCCGGTGGCAGTCTGCAGCCTTCTTCTGCGGATCTGGACGCGACGCGCAAGATCAAGTCTGCCTGTGATGCCATATCCATCCATGTCACGGATCATATTATTGTAGCAGGCGCCCGGCATTTCAGCTTTGCCGATCACGGCCTGATCTGAAACGGGGGAGTTCCGTCCATGCTTCAGCTTCATATGCTGCATTTGATGATGGGTCCTTTGAGGGTCCCGATTGGAAGGAAGTTCCGCCTGGGAGGAAAACAGGGAAATGAGGTTTTTGAAATGAGCAGGTTTCGATTTATTCATGCTGCCGATGTCCATCTTGGCAGCATGCTTCATATGGAGGGAGCGCAGGATACGGCTCTGGCATCCTGGTGCAGGGAAGCCACCTATACGGCGTTTCACCGGCTCTGCCGCATTGCAGTGGATTCGGATGCGCGGTTCCTTTTGATTTCCGGGGATCTGTATGACCGGGAATCCCGCAGTGTACGGGCCAGTCGGGTTTTTGCCGATGCCTGCGGCATGCTGAACAGCAGGGGAATCGGGGTTTACGTCATTGCGGGGAATCACGATCCTCTGCGGGAATACCATGAGATGTTTGCGCTTCCCCCCAATGTGCATATTTTTCAGGCGGGGGAACCGGAGGCCTGTTATGTCAGGGAGAACGGGGAAACCCTTGCTGCCATTGTCGGGCAGTCCTACCGGAACAAATGGGAGTCGGTTCCCATGCACCGCAGGTTTCCGGCGCCGGAGGAGGATTGTTTTACCATTGCCATGCTGCATACCCAGATGGAGGCCGGGGATCGGAAGTATGTTCCCTGTACCCTGGGGGAATTGGCCGAGAACCCATTTGTGGATTATTTTGCCCTGGGGCATATTCATCAGCCTGCTGTTCTGAAGGAGGACAAGCCGGTCATTGCCTGGTCCGGCATTCCGCAGGGCAGGGACTT
>DHDO01000053.1:1748-2466 GCA_002399435.1 Firmicutes bacterium UBA4874 | reverse complement strand
TACCGGCGGGTTTCTGTGGATATCGGAGGGGAAAAGCTGTGGGATGCGGAAACATTGAGTCAGCTGGAGGAGTATCTGGTGGACTGTGCCTTAAATATCCGGAACGATCCGGTCTCCCTGCCTGGTTCGCATCGGTTCCCGCCTGCCTCATGCCAGACTGGAAAAGAGGAGGATAAAGCGGGAAACAATCCGGAGGGGTATGTCATCCGCTGGATTCTCACCGGCCGGGGAAAGCTTCATCGCATTCTGGGTGGCGACCGGCAGGAAATCGGACAGGAACTGTGTGAAACCCTGCGGGACAGGCTGTCCGGCATCGAGCCCTTTGTGTGGACGGATTCCGTGGAGTTCCGGACGGGCAGTCCGGTAACGGAAGAGGTTCTGAACCGGCATGAAGTTCTCCGGGATTTGCTGAAACAGTCCTTTCGATCTGTTAAGACAGAGAAAGAGGCAAGAGAAAGGCTTGTCCATGAGCTGGGACAGATGTGGACAGAATCCCCGGATCCGGAAGAGCAGGATGACCGGAAGCTGTCATTGGATGAGGAGACCCTTCAGGCGATCCTGGAGGATGCGGGGCAGCAGCTGATTGAAAGCCTGACGGCGGAGGAGGGACAGGAATGCACTTAAAAAGACTGTATATCGGGGACTTTGGCCTGATGCGCAATCAAACCCTGGAGAATCTGAGCCCCGGGATGATTGTCATAGGCGGCCGTAACCGGGC
>DHDO01000053.1:0-1508 GCA_002399435.1 Firmicutes bacterium UBA4874 | reverse complement strand
AGTCCGGGAAGGAGGATTTCCGGCAAGGGGAAGACGAAATGGCAGTGGTTCACATTCGGCTGGACGGACAGGCGGAGCCGGTCTGCGTCCGCTCACCAGGGAAGGATTTCTCTCACGGATCTGCCGTGTCCGTGAGAGAACTTTATCCGTTGGATGCGTTTTCCTATCAGAATTTGTTTTTCATCAGTCTGGATCAGCTGACCAAAGTACCGGAAGGAATGAATAATCAGGAAGCGGTGCGGCTTCATTCGATTCTTTTGGGGGCGGGGCTGTCCGACCTGGCCGGGATTCCGCAGATGGAAAGCCGGTTTCAGAAGGAAGCCCTGGCTATTGGAGGGAAAACAGGCAGCCTGACCAACAAAGGATTCCGTCCGTACATGCAGCAAATCAGGGAAGGCATGGAACAAAGGAAAAAGGCGCTGACTCAGGTGGAAGAGTACCGGAATGGGCAGAAACGTCTTTCCTCCCTGCAGGAGAAGCTGAAAGGGCAGCAGGATCAGCTGCACCTGCAGCAGGCCAATCTGGAAATCCTGGAGTGTCTGAAAAACAATTATGATGTTTTTGAGGAGGCCAGTCAAACTGCCGCAGCCCTGGAGCAGCAGGAAGGAAAGTCCGCTGCGGCAGATTTTCCCCTGAAGAACCGGAGTGCCGTTCAATTGCAGTATGCCCGGTATCATGAACTGGATCAGCAATGGCAGGAACAATCCATCCGATTTTGCGCAAGCCGGAAGAGGCGGGGAGAGATGAACCGGCTGATTACGCTTCTGCTGAAAAACAGAAGACAACTGGAAGACTTCCATAACGGGATGTCCGGCCTGCAGGAGCGTTGGGACCGCTGTGCAAAGCTGAAAGAGAAGGTTTCGGGGGAAAAGGATCAACTGCTGATTCGTATGAGACGATTCAACCCTGTCTGGACGGAAAAGGATCTGGACCGGATCCGGGACTTTTCCCTGGGGGTTGTGGAGGAAAGTACGCTTTTTGGCGCCGTGTCACACTGGCGGCAGGTTGGGGAGCAGCTGCGGCAGATGGAATATCGGAAGGATGAAGTCCGTCTTGAGACGGAACGGCTGAAAAAGCAGAAGGCGGAATGGCAGGAGCCTCTTCCTTCCGCCAATTGGAGGATTTATCTGCTCACATCTTTGGCATCCGCGGTTCTTGGAATTGCCGTGTATTCTTTTCATCCTGCTGCCGGCTTATTTCTGGGGCTCTTCGGGATTGCCGGCTCGGCCCTGTTTGTGTTTTTCAAAAGTCTGGGACAAAAGGAGGCCGGCGTGAAGCAGAAGGAACTGGATTCCCGGCTGTCCGGCTGCATGGTGCAGGAGAAGGAATGGGACGATAAAATGGAATCGCAGCGCCGGGAGCAGGATGAAGCGGGAAAGATTTTGGCTGCAGCCCGGGAGGAATTGCAGCTGCCGGAATCCATGGAGCCGGAAGGTGTCCTGGACGCTTACCGGGCATTGGCGGATCTTCAGGAAAGGGGTTACCGCTATTCCATGGATCGGGAGGAA
>DHDO01000065.1:6043-8717 GCA_002399435.1 Firmicutes bacterium UBA4874 | reverse complement strand
TTGGCAGGAGCAATCGTCATCAGAATGGGAACAAGAGCAAAGAGCATATAGATTAGGAAGATCCCACATATCAGGCCAAAGCCCATTCCAGCCACCCCATCAAGCTGCTTGAGGACAGGCAGATCTCGTACCGTTTTAAACGTGTTGATTACAATGTTTAAAATCAGTTTCGTTGCCAGAAACAACAAAAGGAAACTGATAATATGAATCACGATGGTTGCCATAGTCGTGTCAAAAAAATCGCCAAGGGCTTTTGTTCCATTTGCTGATTTAAAAATATTGGATTTCAGGATTCTGAAAAAGGGATTGGGCAAATCGGCTTTCTCCATAACATGGGAAAGCTGATCCTTTGAGAAAGAACTGATCCTGGCCAGCTTATTCTCCACATTCCCAATCCTGGAAGAGCCGTCCACATAAAATGCAGTGGTGCTCAATAGCTTTGGAAATCGGCTGACAATAAACTCCGTCAAAATAGGATAAAAAATCGCGGCAATGATCCAGGACAAAAAGAAAGATGCTGCATGCAGTGCAGACAGGATAAATCCATTGTATGCACCGTTCAGCATACAGACAGCCATAATAAAGAGTATTGCAATATCCAGGATATTCATTTTTTGTTCTCCCCCTGTTTTTTAGGTGTATAAATCTGCAAGTCATTGTTTTTTGTGCGAACATACAGACGTTCTGACTGGTAAGGATTGATCTCAATGGCATTCACCGGTTCTTTCAAGTTTTGCTTCTTTAGGATTTCTCCCGTCTTGCCGAGGAACACCACTGTTCTTCCATATTCCAATCCAAGATAGCCATTCTGATAAGGCTGTAAGTTGGTTAAATATTTTGGAAATATCTTAACGGAATACTCTCCGCTGTTATTCACTGTCAGACCATTCCCTTTTTCCTTTTCTATATCCGAACAATTCGGGAAATACAACAACAGACCATCCTTTCCGTGGATTGCATCAAATTTTCCATCAAAATTGTTTTTTATGGACCATTTCTGCTTTCCATTCACATTGTAACATAATATATCCCTGTTTCCCATCAGGACGACCGTGTCCCTGAGCCGGTATATATTATATAGCAACTGGTCTTTCAGGGAAAGAACGCCGAACAGTTCATTCCGGTTTACAAAATGAAAAATCCGGGAGAAGGGCACCGGGTTATCCATACTCATGGTCAGCAGGGAAAGATCCTTATTGCCCTCCTCGCCCATCGGACTGTCGGCAGAAAGAAATTTTGCATCCCCCATCCCATCCAGTGGGAGCAAGGAATCCTCTCCTCTTGCGAAAATCAGGGGCTCTATGATGGATTCCTTATTCTTTACCAGAAGCAGGAGAAAGTCGCCGCACTCTTTGATATCCCAAATAGAAAGGTCCTTATTTTCATAGACTTTGCTAAAGGGTACGGTCTGCGTATTATAGATACGATTCCCTGCCGTAACGATGTAGTGCTTTGAATGGGCGACAATGGAAATCTTCTCCCCTTCCGCTGAGACATCTTCCTGTTCAAAGGGTGATTTCTGTTCCGCTCCGTCCCAGCTGTAAAAGCGGGAAGGAGAACCGCAGAGGACCATGCCGTCCTTATAAAAATGCAGGAATTCCTCCTGGGAAAAGGGAATCGCCTTCCCGGAAGAAGCAAGGATCAAATCGGGATGGACCATTTGACGAATATAGGGCATATAAAAATAAGATGTGACAAGAACTGCCACTATCAATAAAATCAGGATGATTTTCCATCTTCGGTGCATTCTACTTCTCCTTTCGTATCACTTTAAATATGATTCGTTATAAATCAACAAAATCCTGCATTTCATACAAATAACAGAAGCCCGGCATTTAAAAAACATAGGGAGACATCCCATGAACCGGCATAAGTGGACGATTTTTAAACATAAGATAGGATGAATGGAGAAATAAACCAGGTAGTTACATGATTACGGAAGAAAAGGGAAAGAATAAACGAAAGTCCGTCCATTAAATCAATGGGAGGTTCGTATGGAGAATGTTCATGATGAAATATCAGTCGATGTAAGGGATCCCCATGCATTAACCCGATTCAGCAGAGGGTTTGAAAGAATCTTCCGGAGCTGCTATTCCAGGAAGTTTGGAGATATCGTAATCGTCTGTATCGGAACGGATCGTTCCACCGGAGATTGCCTGGGGCCTTTGGTAGGACATAAGCTTCAGCTAATTCAATACAGTATGGTATCGGTCTATGGAACCCTGGATCACCCTGTTCACGCCAAGAATCTGAAGGAAGAGATCCACAGCATTGGGCGGAAGCATAAACATCCTTTTCTGATTGGGATTGATGCCTGCCTGGGAAAACCGGAACGCATCGGTCAGATCACGATCGGCAAGGGTCCGCTGCGTCCCGGAGCGGGAGTCAACAAGGAGCTGCCGGAGATCGGGCATATGCATATCACAGGGGTTGTCAACATGAGTGGCTTTATGGAATATCTGACCCTGCAAAATACCCGGTTGAATCTGGTCATGCGAATGGCGGATACCATAAGTAATGGAATACACTTTACCATATGGAAATACATAGACGACAAGGAAGACAGGCACTCGTTTCTGCCCGATAAGATATCGGACCATGAGACGTCTCAAAAGCAGGATCAGAAATAACCGGGAGGAAACAGCGGACTGTATACTCTGTTTTCAATCATGGC
>DHDO01000065.1:4337-5831 GCA_002399435.1 Firmicutes bacterium UBA4874 | reverse complement strand
CCTTCAATGTTCTGGAAGGAAGGAAAGGTTTTTTGGCTCAAAGGATTCTGGCCCCGATAGATATAACAGGTTGCGGTGCTGCTTCCCTCATCTTCATATACAGTATGATACCCATGCTGTTCCAGTATCGTTTTCAGTTCTTCCATTCCCCGCTCCAGAATAATTGTTTGCATAAAAAAACACCTCCGCTGTTTATTTTATTATTGTTACGGAAAGGTGTCCCTATTATGCATTTATGTAGAAGACGATTGAAAAGCCTTGTCGATCGCTTCTTTTTCTTCATTGGAAAGGTCATAGGTGGATAGTCCACTCTGGATTGGCTTGGCAAATATAGCAGAGGAGTTTCTGCTGTAAAGGCCTGTCAATACGATGCCGTTTCCCTTCTCATCCAGCAGTGCTACAGAAAAGCTTTGATTCCCGCCCATTCGTTCAAAGGCGTTGTAGCGAACGATACCAACCCGCTGCAGGCACTGGTTCATTCTGCTGTTCATGGAGGGAATGGAAAGCTCCAGATCCCGGATACCGGAAAGTCGGCTCTCCAGTCTGTCCATGTGCTGATTCAGCATTGCTTCCAGATTCTTATTGTTGCTGCCTCTCATAAGCCGTTTATATTTTCGAAGTATTTTGCTGGTTCGAAAGTAGTTGGCCAGGACAATCAAAAAGGAAATCAGGGATAAAATGGCTGCGCTTAAGACTATTTCTGTTATGTAGTGATTCACAAATGGTATGATGCTATCCATAGAGCCTCCTCGTAAAATATCTTCCAGCACCGAATGGACATTGGCATCTGCTGGGGCGGAACCAATTCCTCTCCGTATTGTCTTTGTTCATTCAGACAAAATGGCGTTCTGTTAAAGTGAAACTTTTCTGCCCTGATCTGTTGAATTTAACGGAAGATATAGTTTTTTCTCCTTCGCCTCCTCTTCCTTATGGAATGAATAATCAGAAGAAGAAGAATCAGCAAAATGGCCAGAAAGATCAATTCAACCGGAATGTCCACTCCACCCACGGATACGGACTTTATCAGCTTTTCTCCGTTCTTGTCCACGGATGCCGTTTCCGTTTTTGGCGGGGTCGCCTTTGCGGTGGGCTTTGGCGCAACGTCAGAGGAGGACAGGGTGGAAAGTTCCTCCTTTATCCAATTCTGGAACAGTGCATTGTCCGCAACAAGATTTTTGGATTGATTCAGGTATTTGGAGAGCTCCGCATCGTCCGCCGATGAATCTTTCTTATAATGATACTGATCGAATATCATCCGGCTCTTCATGGTACTTTCCAATTCTCCGTAAAGAGGCTGTTCCTTCAATTGGTCGTAAATTGCGGACATTTGATCTTCCTGATACAACCCCTGACAGGACAGTGCCTTTAAAAACAGAAGCTCGTTTTTTAAAGGCGTGTCCCCCTGCGCATTCAGATATTCATCAATACTGTGGATGGTCTCTTCGTAGGACTGGTTGAGAAAGGCCTTTCCAATGGATTGGATGGTGGAATCGC
>DHDO01000065.1:3705-4130 GCA_002399435.1 Firmicutes bacterium UBA4874 | reverse complement strand
GCCAAACGTCCTCTTCCGTCATATTCCTGAGGGAGGGGATTGGGAGTCAAGGCACAGGGAGCCTGCACATCCTGATCACCCATATTTACGACAACTTCAACATTTTGGGCCGTGCCGCTCCAGGACTTCAGATACTCCAGCGGGATTCCTATGCTTTTGGTGCCATTTTGCTCTATTTGATTCTCCGTGGAATAGGACAGGCGGATCACTCTGTGTTCGTTTGGAGACAGGCTGATCTTCCATGTGTACCAATGGTCCGGAATGTCCCGTGCAAAGGCCTCTTCTGATTTTGTACGATCCCTTCGGAGGACGGTTTTTGCGTGCTCTCCATCCATGAAGACCTCCAGACCGGATATTTTTGTGGTGCCCTGGTCTATGGAAGAAGGTATACCCATGGTGAATTTTGCTTCCGACTCCGGGCTTGT
>DHDO01000065.1:2366-3501 GCA_002399435.1 Firmicutes bacterium UBA4874 | reverse complement strand
GGCATGGCTCCTGCTGCAACTGGTATGGCCAGTATCATCAGCACACACAACAGCGATAGGTTTCTTTTCATGATGGTTCCTGCCTTTCAAATAAAATAGCTTATATAAAGTACATTCCTATACTTTATCAGTTTAACATACTCTATAAAAAAGGACAAGAAAATACAAATGATTATATGGAAAAAAAGGGTAGTTCACAGCAAGCCATTGGCATATGGAAAGAAGAGGTGCAGCTAATGGCAGGCCATTGGCATATGGAAAGAAAAGGCGCAGCTTATGGCAGGCCGTTCAGAAGCGGTGTCAGTTTGCCAATATAATAAATATACAATCTGTGTAAAGGACGTGTCATGGCTACATACAGCAATTTGGTATGCAGCTCGTCTTCCGGATAACAATTTTCCGAAGCGTTGGCCAGAAGAACTGCATCAAATTCCAATCCTTTTGCCAGATAGCCGGGAAGCAGGACCGTTCCTCCGGGATATTCCCTTTCCTTGCCTGTTATCAATTGAATATCCGGAACCTTTTTTCGGATCCGCTTGCCAAGTTCTCTGCACTCCTCTTCTGTTTTGCAAAGAACTGCAATGGTCTTCAGGCCGTTTTCCCGACAATCCCTTATGTTTTCTGCCATTTTATCAGATAACTCGGTAAGATCGCATGCCCGCTTTATCTCGGGTGCCTGTCCGTGACGGATCACCGGTTCGGCAGGCGGCAGATCGTAGGGCAGTCTGCGGGCTACCGCATTGGCGGCATTCATAATCTCCACGGTGGTGCGGTAGCTCTTTTTCAGGGTAAGGGTACGGCATTTGCCCTGGAATACCTCTTTTATTACCGTATTCCAGTCCGTTATGCCATGCCAGGAATGAATTCCCTGGCAAAGATCCCCCAATATGGTCATGGATCCGCCATGCATCATCCTTTTCAGCAGATATAGCTGAAAGACACTGAGATCCTGTGCCTCATCCACGACAACGTGCCTGATGGGTGTCTTTTGATCCAGGCCGTCCGTTTCCAGCTTCAGATAGAGCAGGGGCGCCAGGTCTTCCATTTCCGGATTCCCCTGATGGATATGGTCCAGGGTTCTTTCCCTGATATATTCTCTCTGTTCCGGCTCAATAAATGGCTCGGAGAACTGTTC
>DHDO01000065.1:1298-2141 GCA_002399435.1 Firmicutes bacterium UBA4874 | reverse complement strand
GGATTTGGATGCCCTGCGGACTTTGCCGAGGGTCGCGTCCTTTTCCTCAATGATCTGAATGATCCGCTGTCTCCTTTCACTTTCTTTCATGGGAGATTGCTTCAGCGCGGAAACCTTTTGATCACAGACTTTCTGAATCCGTTCGGTCATTTGTTTCTCCGTATTTTTTACTTTGTGCTGCAGGATATACCGGATTCTCCCCATGCGTTTCCGAAAGGGGAGATCGCTATATTCCTTTTGAAACAGGGTCTGGATCTCTTCCCGTGTCAGAACGGTATCGGACTCCAGCTTGAAATCCCCCTCCGGAAGATAAGTCTGTTCAAGCTGATGAAGATAAGCTTCCAGGATTCGTTTCCAGTCCATGGAGGACTTAAAAAGAGAACATTTCATCATTTGCCCGGATTCGGCGGCAGACACGTGGGGATCGGTCAGGAAGGCCAGTTTTTCGTTGGGATCCTGTATTTTCCATCTGCAGTGAAGGCAGTCCAGGGCAAGGTCCGGAAATGTGGCCTGCCTTACATTTTCCGCTCCCAATTCCGGCAGAACTTCTGATATATAGTTCAGAAACAGCTTGTTGGGCGCGAGAATCAAAAAATTTTCCGGGCGGATGGTTTTTTCATAAGTATAAATAAGGTAGGCAATCCGATGAAGGGCTATGGTGGTTTTTCCGCTGCCGGCAGCTCCCTGCACGATAAGCGGATTCCACATATCCGCACGGATTACCCGATTTTGTTCCGCCTGAATGGTGGAGACAATGTCCTTCAGGCGATTGTCGGCGTTGGCTCCGAGGTAGGACTGCAGGAATGCGTCGTTTGTGGTGATATCGATATCCTGAATATCCAG
>DHDO01000065.1:0-1095 GCA_002399435.1 Firmicutes bacterium UBA4874 | reverse complement strand
GCTTTTCCCAGCCTTTCTTCATAATACAGGTTGGCGATGGGAGCACGCCAGTCTACAATAATGACTTCGTGATCCTTTTCCCGGATCAGGGAAGTCTTGCCGATATAGACTTTTTCCGTATGAGCGGACCTGTCCTCGTGAAAATCGATACGGGCAAAATAAGGCTTTTTCCGGGAAGAGGCAAGATTCTTCAGCCGCTGTCCCATCCGGTCCTGAAACATGGTGTTGATCATCATTGTGATATATTTTTCACTGTCTGCGGAATCAAAATGCATCATTGTCTTTTTGATGGTTTGATCCACCTTTGTCTTTTTGCCCATCTGAGACAGGATGGTTTGATTCATATCCTGAATGGTATGGTTCAGTCTGTTTTTCTCCTGGCGGTAATCCGGATGTTTTTTTGCATCCATCTGGTGCACCTCCTTATTCATGCTGTGCATTCAAAGCAGTAGGCCCTCTCTGCTGGCATGCATGCCATTCCTGAAAGGCTTGTCGCATTGCCGGTACAGGAGGACGCAAGCTGCCCGTCACAGGAAAAGAGCAGTAAACTTTATTTTATACAAAATTTATCCATAAGTCAAATAAAAAAGAAAAACAAATTCCGACTGTTTTTCCCTCCTTTTGTGACAGGACTGTTTACACAGTGGGACTTCTTTGTCAGAAATAATGACATTATATTTATTGGTGTAGATAGAAATATATGGGTAATAGTATGGGAAATAAAGGCTTGTCACAGGAGGAAGTCGAAAATATGGAAAGCAGGGGACAGAATCCGGATGGGACAAGCCGGATGCAAGAAACGAATGGAGGAATTCGTATGAGAAAGTTTCATGGTACCAGAAGGAAAGCGGCCGGAAACAGTAATGTGGATGCGGGAAAAATCACCCTGCCTTTATTGCTGTTTCGTGTCTGTGTTTTGATCTTTTCGATCTTACTGATTCTGAAAACAGACGGTTTTTTTCAGGATGGGAAAGATCTGCTTCTGTGTTTTGGAGTTTATCAGGTCCTGGTTTTCTGTATGTTCCAGCCGATGATCGGTATCGGGCCGGCCAGACTTCTTTTTTGCGGAGCAGACTTTTTGATGACTCTGACACT
>DHDO01000083.1 GCA_002399435.1 Firmicutes bacterium UBA4874 | reverse complement strand
ATTTCAAAAAAGCTTTTTTCGATCGGTACGTCCATAGAGTATACTGATATCCAGCAAGCGTTTTGCCAGGGATGCCTTCAGCATATCCGGAGTATACCGCCATTGCCAATTGTTGCTCGTCGTTCCCGGAGTATTCATCCGTGCCCGGCTGTCCAGCCCCATAATGTCCTGCAGCGGTACAACCGCCATTTCAGAGACGGACCCATAGCATGCGCGGATAAAATCCCACGCGATCTCCTTCCCATCGGTATTCATATACTGCCTCACCTTTTCCCGGCTCTCCTTTGATGCCTTCGAATACCAGCCCAGGGTCGTATCATTATCATGGGTTCCCGTATAGCAAACCGAATGTGGTACAAACTGATGCGGTAAAAACGGATTCTCATCCGTGTTATCAAAACCAAACTGCAGAATTTTCATGCCGGGCAATGCAAACGCATCCCGAAGCTCGATTACCTCCGGAGTTATGACGCCCAGATCTTCGGCTATAATCGGGAGGTCGTCTCCCAGGGATTTTTGCAGGGCATAAAAAAGATCTTTATACGGTCCCTTCCGCCATTCCCCGGTAACGGCGTTCTTCGCTCCATACGGAATTGCATAGTAGGCTTCAAATCCTCGAAAATGATCAATCCGTAAATAATCAACCATTTTTAAGGTGAAGGTGATTCGTTTCACCCACCACTGATAGCCGGTTTCTTTATGAATCTGCCAGTTGTATAAAGGATTGCCCCACAGCTGACCGGTTTCCGAAAAATAGTCCGGCGGTACTCCTGCGACCACCGTTGGATATCCTTCCTCATCCAGATAAAACAATTCTTTATTTGCCCAGACATCGGCACTGTCAAAAGCGGTAAAGATCGGGATATCTCCTACAATCTCAATTCCCTTTTCCTCAGCATAAGCCTTCAGAGAAAACCATTGCCGAAAGAAAATAAACTGGACAAAGCTATAATAGCGTACTTCTCTCGCAAGCTTTTTCAGCCATTTCTCCCTGGTCTCCTTCGTCGGAAAAGCGATTTCCTCCGCCCATTGGGTCCACATAACTCCTCCATGAACCCCTTTGACTGCCATAAAAAGAGCATAATCCTCCAGCCAATCCTTTTGATCCAGCCAAAACGCCTCAAATTCTCCGGCTAATCCGGATTGCTCTTTATAGGTTTTTTCAAAATTCTCAAAAGCTTTTTTCAACAGCTGCGTCTTATATATAATCACGGGTCCAAAATCGATTCGCACCGGATCCCACGGCTTCGGCTCCAGATCCTCTGCATGAAGCAGTCCCATCCTTGCCAGAAGCTCCGGACTGACAAGGAGCGGCTGTCCTGCAAAAGAGGAGAAGGATTGGTAGGGGGAATCCCCATATCCGGTTGGTCCAAGCGGCAGCACCTGCCACAATGTTTGACCGGATTCTGCTAAAAAATCGATAAAAGCATAGGCAGAAGGGCCCAAATCCCCTATTCCAAACGGACCGGGGAAAGAGGTCGGATGAACCAGAATACCGCTTTTCCTTTTGCTTACATTTTGGGATTCTACTGATTTTTTTGCCATAAGTTAAAAACCTCCCTATTCATTTTGTGTTGTCAATTTCAGTAGTGTAAACCCATAGGGCTCCAATTCCATGCCGTCTACCGGACCGATCGGCTTTTCATGCCAGAGATCATAGAACCTCTGATGGTACATTTCCTCCGGGAGCGGTAATACACACTTTTCATCGGAGCGGTTCATAAGAACATAATATACCTCATTGCCGCAAAATCTCTTATACAGCAGGGCCTCCGGATAATTGCCGACAGACAGGAAGCAAAGCTCCCCCTGATCTCTTAAAACCGCATGCTCTTTCCGGATCCGAATTAATTTCTTCATGAATGCCAGCAGTTCTAAATCCTGATCCTCTTTCTTCCAAAGCATGGGCCGGCGGCAATCGGGATCCTGCTTTCCTGTCATTCCCACCTCATCGCCATAGTAAATGGACGGTGCTCCCATATGCGTCATCATAAACACATAGGCAAGCTTTAATTTTCCTTTATTTCCTTCTGCCTGATACAGAAAGCGCGGCGTATCATGGCTGTCAAGAAGGTTATACATATGGCAATTAACATGCTTTGGATACTGGAAATTAATACGGCTGACTTCATGCGTAAATTCCAGGGAATCAAGGGTATTCTTTGCAAAAAATCCTGCGACGGCACTCTGCAGGGGATAGTTCATAACCGCATCAAATTGATCGCCCATCAGCCATGGGTTGGCATCATGCCATACCTCTCCGACAATATAAGCCTGCGGATTCTTCTCCCTGACAACGGTCCGAAATTCGCGCCAGAATTGATGATCCACCTCATTCGCAACGTCCAGCCTCCATCCGTCGATTGGAGCCACATCACTCCAATAGCGAATCACATTCAGCAGATACTCTTTTGTTTCCGAATTCTGTGTATTTAACTTCGGCATACTGGGAGTATAAGCAAATGTATCAAAATTCAGCTCCTTCGATGACTGAAAGTCATTTGTTTTATCAAACACCGGATATTTCTTTATATGAAACCAATCCTTATAGGCCGATTTTTCTCCTTTTAAAACAACATCCTGGAATTTATCAAAATAGAATCCACTATGATTAAACACCACATCCAGCATCACGCGAATTCCCCGTTTATGTGCCTCCTCAACCAATTCTTTCAGCACTTTACTGTCTCCGAAGTGAGGATCAATGGTCATATAATCGATCGTATCGTATTTATGATTCGAGTTCGAACGAAAAATAGGAGTAAAATAAATCCCATTGATTCCCAGCTCTTCAAGATAGTCCAGATGATCGATAACTCCCTGAAGATCCCCGCCATAATGATCCTGCGAAGACTCCAGCGGCTCTTCCCAGGATTTTGCTCCTTTCGGATCATTCTCCGGATCTCCGTTTGCAAAACGCTCTGGGAAGATTTGATACCAAATCGCATCCTTTACCCAATCCGGTGCCTGGTAAACATCAACAAGGTTGATAAAAGGAAATGCAAAAAAGTTCATTGGATCACACAATTTCGGGTCCTTCAAACCGGTTACCGGAACGGTTTTTCCTTCCATAAACAGATAAGGCCTCTCTGCACTTTCAAGGTAGAAAGCATAGCGCAGCCTCTGCCAGACAGGCTCGATCTCGATAAACCAGTAATCATACACACCGTCCGTACCGGTCTTCTCCATCCCGGCAAGATCGTAATGCCACTCCCAAACCGTCGCACCCGAACCATCCTTTGCTGCTTCTTCCCGGTAATCATAAGGATCTCCGAATACCAGATGCACCTTCTGTACATCATTTCTTTTCGATTTTAATTTTATATGTAACTTTTTCTCATCATATGCATAGGCAAAATTGCTCCCTGCGATATGAAATAAGGACGATATCTCCATTATAAAAACCATACCTTTCTTGATTACCTGCAAACTTTGAGAATTATTTTATTCCGCAGGTCTTTTGAAGTATTCTTTGCTATCTTAATTTCCGTTCTTATTCTTTAAGTGCAGGTGCAAATAAAGAATAAGAACGGAAATTAAGATAGCAAAGAAT
>DHDO01000086.1:33838-35358 GCA_002399435.1 Firmicutes bacterium UBA4874 | reverse complement strand
TTCGAGTCAGGCTCGTTATGACCGCTTCGATACGTCTCCCTATGCCACATAATTATTCTACCACAGTCCCCGCCCAATCTCAACAAAAAAATAGTGCACCATATATTTACATATTGGCCAGAACCACATTTCCCAATGTAGAACGCGCAAAAACAGGCGCAAAAAAAGAAGCTCCCTGAAACAACAGAGAGTTTCAAGCCCTTAAATACTGGGCGTCAAAAAATCCAAAGGGATCGTGGCAAAAGGGTTTCCCTTAGCGCATTGCCAGCTCTTTTCGAATCATGTCCGCCGCCTGCTTCGCACACAGCCGGTATCCTTCCTCCGTCAGATGAAGTCCGTCCGGGCATTTATAGCAGTTCCGGTCCTTCCGCATCAGGGCATACAGATCATTCACCGGGATATGCTCCTGTGCCATCAGCTGTTTCGCAGCGTCATTATACTTCTGTACCCAGCTGTTTTCATAGTTGATTTCCACCCCGGTACCGGTGTTGTCCATAGAAGTCCCCTTCTCCGCTATTGGGGTCGTTGTGGCAAAAATAATCCCCGCTCCGTTTTGACGGATTTCACGGATAATTCTTTTCAGGAAATGAACATATTCCTCAACGGGGTGTATGGCTTCCTTCATTGGAGGCTCCACGTTCATATCCCAATACCCGTTATTCCAGTGCACAATGTCAAACCGGCCGTATTCCTTGAAAAGCTGATTGACTTGCCACAGGGTATAGGAAGCGAAGCGTCCGTTATCTTCCGAATAAATCACTTCGCATTCCCCTTTGAGCAAGTCCCGCACATAATCGTCGTATCCCATGCGAATGGAATCGCCCAGCAAAAGTACCTTTTTCATTCCTGTAACCCCTTTCGTGGAATTGATTGATTCAGGACAAGTATATCACGCATGTATCTGTCTGCAAACGGAGGGGGTCAAATATTTTCGTTGAACTCGTGAATTCGTTGAACAGGTAAAGCAGAAAGGATATAATAAGGAATTGTTGTATCGTTTATTTCATTGCTGCAGAACAGCTGAAATATTATGGGGGATGAAGAAAATGGGTATTGCCATGCCGCACAGAATACAGGACAATCATCAGGATATTCCAAAGGAAGGGGTTCCGTTATGACACAGATTCTGACCCGGGATCGATCCTATTATAAAAGCCTGATCACCCTTGCCCTGCCGGTGGCAGCCCAGGGCCTGATTGCCTTCCTCTCTTCCTTTGCGGACAACCTGATGGTGAGCTCCCTGGGAGATCAGGCGGTGTCCGGCGTTTACTTTGCCAGCCAGATCAACACCTTTGTACAGATGTTTACCAGCGGCATCAGCGGAGTCATCCTGATTCTCTCTGCCCAATACTGGGGAAAGAAAGATGTCGCCCACATCAAAAGCATTATCGCCATCGGAGTCCGTCTCTCCCTTACCGTCGGCGCAGTCGTGTCTCTGATCTGTCTGCTGTTCCCCGGTGCGGTGATCGGCATCTTCACCTCTGAGCCGGGAGTCGCCCGGGAAGGCATCGTATACCTGC
>DHDO01000086.1:30677-33588 GCA_002399435.1 Firmicutes bacterium UBA4874 | reverse complement strand
ATCGGACGTGTCATCGAAGCGGCCGGGATGATTGTCTATGTTTTTGTATTTGACAAAAAGCTGAGTCTTCAGTTTTCCGATATGCGGCAGTTTGACCGGACGCTTCTGCATGATTTTGTCCATTACGGACTGCCCCTCATTGCAGGCGAACTGGTATGGAGCGTAAACCTGATGGGAAATTCCATGATCTTCGGACATTTCTTTGACGCTTCCGTTGCCACGGCGGTATCCGTCGCCAATACCATGGACACCCTCGCCTATATCGCCATCTCCGGCTTGTCTTCGGCAGTCGGCATCCTTACCGGGAAAACAGTGGGAGCCGGGAAATACGATCTCATGAAGGAATATGCCCGGACCACCCAGGTGATTTTCCTGTTTGTCGGCCTGCTCTCGGGAGCGCTGGTGGCAGGACTCAGTAAACCTTTCATCCATCTGTATTCCGGTGTTTTTGGCGGAGGCATCAGCACGGCAGCAGCCCGGGAAGCCGCTCTTCTGATCCGTGTCCTTTCCATTACCACCATCGGCCGCGGATACCAGGCGCCTTGTCTCTTTGGACTGGTGAAATGCGGCGGAGATATTTCGTTCGTCTTCAAAAACGATACCTTCTTCGTGTTATGTGTGGTATTGCCCTCGGCACTGATTGCTGCGTCCCTTGGCGCCCCGGCCTGGGTGGTCTTTGCCTGTCTGAAATCGGACCAGATTTTAAAATGCTTTGTCGCCGTGGTCAAGATCAACCGGTTCAACTGGATGAAAAACCTGACGCGGTCCAATACAACCGATGCAGTCCATCCGGCCTGAAGGACATATTCCGGTCTGAAGGACATATTCCGGTCTGAAGGAGTCATGCAGATACGGAGGAAGTACGCAGTACATATAAGTCCGGAGCGGTTGTCTGAAAAGACAGCAGCTCCGGACTCTTTATATCAGCTATTGCTGATTTTGCTTTATCATGGATTCATCCTGCAATTACCTGATGAAAGTCTATTTTTGATCCTTGTTCATACCAAGTTTTTCTTTCAGGGCAGCCAGTTCATTTTCCACGGATGTGTTTGTATCGACGCTTTTATATTTTTCCTCCAGAGTCTGTGCCTCATCAACCGGCTGTTTGTCCAATTCGCTTGCTGCGTTTGCCTCATCCATCATGCGGTTCGCTTTTTCTTCCATCCGGCTGAAGGCTCCCATTGTTCCCTTCATTTTGTCTGCGCCGGCTCCCAGCCTGTTGATCCTGTCCTGCGTTTTTGCCACGGAAACCTTGGCAGCGATGGCCTGCCGCCGGGCATTCAGATCATTGATGTCCTTTACCAGCTTATCGTGCATATCCCGCATCTTCGCGGCATTTGCATGAGCAGCGTCATAAGCGGTCCGCAGACCGGCACCGACACTTTCCAGCTCCTGTTTCTTTGCCAGAAATACTCTTGCATCGTCTTCATTTCCAGCCATCAGCGCTTTCTTTGCAAGATCCTCATATCTGGCCACGGAAGCTGCATTTTCATCCACCAACCGTTTGGTACGGGTTTCCTCTGCCATAACCCCTGCCGTCTCCCTTTTTACGTCGGCCAGATCCTTGTTGGCCTTCCGGAGGTATTCATCAACCATTTTGGAAGGATTCTCCGCTTTGTCCAGCAATGCGTTTACATTGGAAGAAATAATGTCCCCAAATCTTGATAACATTCCCATAGCGATTCTCCTTTATTTATCATATTTTTTTGCCCGCTCTTCCGCTTCTCCACTGCCAAAAGTATCAAGCGGAGTATGCAGGATTTTTTCGGTTTCTTCGGCCTCCCTGTTCTTCTGTTTCTTATAGCTGCGCCACCAGAAAAACGCAACTGTCAGAACAGCCAGAATGCCCAAAACAACAAGTACCGGGACCCACGGTGATGTCGTTACGGACATAATCCGTTCGCCGGCTGCGTCAAAGGCTTTTGAAAACATCTGATCATCCGTCAGATCCTGATCATAATAATATCGGTCGATATAATCCAGAAGGATATCCATGGCCTCCTGATCCAGGACGGTCTTCGCCTGACTGCCGGCCAGATACCAGGTATGATACGTGTTATCGTATTCAAAGAAAATCACCAGCAGATGCGCTTCGTCGGAAAACAGGGACTCATAGGTGCTGTTTGCAAACTGTTCCACCTGATCGTCCGAAGGGGCATGCGTTCCGTCTATCGTATCCGTAATATACAGATAAGGCTGTACCCCGGTTTTCTTGTAAAAATTCTTCAGGCCGGCGGTCAGGGTTGTCTGATTCCCAATCCAGTCCAGTTCGTCCGTATAATAACCTGTTTCCGTAACTGCCCCTTTCGGCAAAGGTTCGCGCTTCACCGTGGAAGCCGTTATCTGCCCGGAAGAGTGTGTGTTGTTGCTGTTGCTTGGGCCTGAGTAAGTGATGAGAAACACTGCCACGATAAGCACAATGAGTATGGTAAGAAAACCGGGACTGCTTTGGTGAAAATAAGGCCCGCGTCTTCTCCTGCCCATCTCATATCCAAAGAAGGCAGGGCCCATGCCGCCGGAATTCCAATGCGGGAAAGATCCAAACCCGCCAAATGGGTTCTCCGATCCACCGCGATTGAAACCGCCCGAACCGCCGCGGTTGAAACCGCTTGAGCCACTGCGTCCGCCAAAGCCGCGGCTTCCGCCTCCGCCGCCAAAACTTCGTCCGCCTCCTGAACCTCCGCCGCCTCCCCGAGACGCACCCCCTCGACCCATTGAAACAACTCCCTTCGAATATCTTAGACTATTATAACATGAGAAAGAATGGGGTACAACTTTTGAAAAGCATAACAAGCGCAACATGATTTATGGCCAAAACCTGACATCTTCGCGCATTGCATTTTTGCCGGAAATAACCTTCATGATCCGGGAGCATTGCGTTTCTGTCTGAAATAATCCTTCATGATCCGGG
>DHDO01000086.1:21913-30480 GCA_002399435.1 Firmicutes bacterium UBA4874 | reverse complement strand
TAATCCTTCATGATCCGGGAGCAGGGCTCTGCCAGAATACCTTCCACGACCTGAACCCGATGATTGAACCGTGGATCCTCCGGCAGATTACAGAGGCTGCCGGCGCAGCCTGCCTTGGGATCCCTGGATCCGAAAATCACCCTTTGGATCCTTGCCTGCAGAATGGCACCGGCACACATGGGACAGGGCTCGATGGTAACGTACAAATCACAGCCTGTCAGACGCCAGCCGCCCAGAGCGGCAGAAGCCCGGCGGATCGCCACCATTTCCGCATGCAGGGTGGGATCCTTTCCCCTTTCCCTGCAATTGAACCCGCGGCCGATCACCGTCCCGTCCTTTACCACAACGGCACCAATGGGGACTTCATCCAGGCGGAAGGCTTTCTGCGCCTCCACCAATGCCTGCTCCATAAACGCAGGATCCACTGTAGGATTCCCTTCCGTCATTCCTGTTTTACCCGATATAATCTCTGCACTTCCTCATAGGCGTCCGGCGTGCCGATATCAAAGCACTGCCCCTGAAAAACATACCCATAAACCGGTTCCTTATGGCAAAGCCAGGCAGGAAAATTCCCGGGGGCATCCGGGTTGTTGCCCTCTTTCAGATAGTCCTTCAGCAGTTTCACCGTTTCCTTCTTATAGATATATACTGCAAACGCCCCGATATGAGACTTCGGATTTTTGGGTTTTTCCTCAAAATCATAGATCCGGTCGTTTTCGTCCATCAGTACAATACCCATTTTCGTCAGCTCATGAGGCTTTACTTCCTTGACACAAACGCAGGAACCATTTACCTTTCGATGATATTCATAGAAATTGGAAAGGGAAAAATCCATGAGATTGTCTGCCGCCAATACGATAATATCGTCGGAAATACCGGAACGGTCCAGAACAAACTGCAGGTCCCCCAGGGCACCCAGCCTTCTATCCTCCTCTGTCGTCCCGTCATCGTAAATCGTTAGGGACAGATCCCGCCTTTCCTGCGCCTTCCAGTCCCCAAACTGACGGATAAACTTGCGGTTGGTCACGATGTGGACTTCATCCACTGCCCGGATTCCCTCCACGTTGTCCAATATATGATCCAAAATCGGTTTTCCGCCAACCTTCAAAAGTGCCTTCGGCGTATCCAGTGTCAAAGGATACAGCCGTGTCGCATAGCCGGCGGCCAGAATAATTGCCTTCAAATTCAACACCCCTGGTTTTTTATTTAAAGAAGTTTTTTTCTAAGCTCTGCCCCGGTTTTCGGAGACAGGTAGGCCGGTGGTACGTCCAGAACGGTACGGGCGCCGGTCTGTCCCTCCTTACTCATCCGACAGGCTGCCCTGGCATAGGCAACCAATATGCTGGAGGTAAACTCCGGGTTGCTCTCCAGGCTCAGGGAATACTCCATGATCTGCCTGTGCTCGCTGTTTCTGCCGGTCTTCCCGCTTCGAATCACAAATCCGCCGTGGGGCATGGCCGAATGATCCCTCCTCAATTCCTCTTCTGTCAGAAAAGTAATCTTTGTCTCGTATTCATCAAAATAATAGGGCATCGTTCGGATTTCCTTCTCAATCCGTGCCCGGTCCGCACCCTCTTCGGCCACCACATAACATTCCCTTCGGTGCATGTCTCCAGCCGCAAGGTCCGGATCCTCCCCGCTTCGGACCCGTCTGACGGCTTCATCCACGGGAACGGTGTACTGCCTGGCATCCCGGACGCCCTTTATCCTCCGGATGGCATCAGAATGTCCCTGGCTGATCCCCCTGCCCCAAAAAGTATAGTTCCTGCCTTCCGGAAGAATCGCCTCCGCCATCATCCGGTTGATGGAAAACAAACCCGGATCCCATCCAACGGACAGAATACTGATGTGTCCGGCCTTTCCGGCTGCCTGATTCATACTGTCAAAATACTCCGGTATCTTCGCATGGGTATCAAAACTGTCCACCGTGTGGAACCGGGATGCGAAATACGGCCCCTGCTCCGGCAGATCAACAGCTGATCCTCCGCAGAGGATCATGACATCAATCTGTCCCCGCATATTCTCTGCTTCCGCCACCGGCATGGCTTTTTTGCTTTTGTCCAAAAGCGGCACCGTATCCGGCGGCCTGCGGGTGAATACACCGGTGAGTTCCATATCCGGGCATCGGCTCAGGGCGCACTCCACTCCCCTCCCAAGGTTTCCGTAACCGGCAATTCCAACTTTGATTCTATCTGTCATGTCCGTACCTTCCTTCCGGTTTTCTGTATCAGTAACCTGCAGCGGTAAAGCTGCAGATCTGTATGAAAAATCTTCTCCGGACCTTGTCCGGAAACAGGTCATACTGCATTTTATCAAAAATCGTCGGATTAATCAATTCCACAAACGACTATACGGACTAAAGCTATATTCGACATACGGCAGCTATTGATTAATATTTTAAAGTATTCTTTTATTGCTATGATAAGCTATGCATTTAGTTAGATATATAGTTTGGATAATAAATATCCTCCTCAATAAAACATGTTACTTGATTTCCTGATGACGGAACACACCTCTTGCTGATAAAAATAGCACGATCGCTAAAATACAGTGAACTATGAATCCAACTGTATAAACGTTACATATTTGACCCAATATATTATAACTTATATAAGAGTAATATAAGGCACCATTTATTTGAGCAGGTAACAACATTGCTATTTGAGTAAAAAGTCTTGATCTTATGTCAGGTATCAAAAAGCAAATAATGATAATCATTAACATGATAACGTTCACTATATAGGTCTTCTTACTGATAACAGACACCAATAAACTTACAGATGCAAAAGACAGTGCAGCCATTATGCTCATTGCACATCTGACCAGCACAAGTCCAAGGAAGTTCCAATCGTATAGTATTGTAGTATCCAGTAACTGGACAGGAAGATTCCAACCCTCTACTCCATAAAACAAAATGTTTGGCACAATAATTACCGTTAGCGTAACGAATGACTGTTATGGGGCTGATCAGCCCCATTGCCAGTACCGATAAAATCTTTGTGTTCCATCAATGGCGATCAACCATTTGTGGCTCATTTGCCTTCCATTGCAGTTACTGACTTTCGCCACAAGCCCTCATTGCAGCCTGGACAACATGCCTTGCCAGGACCGAGGTGGTAACCGTGCCCACTCCTCCCGGCACCGGGGTGAGATATCCCGCTTTTGCGCGTACTTCGTCAAAGCGAACATCTCCGCAGAGATTCCCTTTTTCATCCACATTGGTCCCCACATCTATCACAACTGCTCCCTGCCCGACATCGTCCGGCGTAATGAGGCCGGGCCTGCCGGCTGCCGCCACAAGAATTTCGGCATTCCGGCAAATCTCCGCCCGGTTCGCTGTCCGGGTGTGGCAGATGGTGACCGTACCATGTCTCTGAAGCAGCAGCATGGCAACTGGTCTTCCCACCACCATGCTCCTGCCCACGACCACAATATTTTTCCCCTCTATGGGGATCCGGTAAAAATCAAGGATCTCCAGCACCGCCTCCGGCGTGCAGGGTGCAAATCCACTGCTGTCCCCTTCAAAAACCTTCGCCACATTAATGGGGCTGAAGCAGTCCACATCCTTTTCAGGATCCATGGCATATTGAACGGCGTCTTCCCGGATGTGCCGGGGCAAGGGCCGGAAAACCAGAATCCCGTGAATGGATGCATCCTGATTGAGCTTTTTGATTTCCCGGATCAATTCCTCCTGGGATGTGTCTTCCGGATAAGAAAAAACGGACCACCGGATGCCCCATCCTTCACATTTTTTTATGGCGGACCGCTCATAGGTCCGGTCATCCGGCCGATCTCCCAGACGGACCAGCGCCAGATGAGGAAGAACCCCTTTTCTCTTCAGCCTGTCCACATCGGATGCCGCCCGGTCCTTCATGGCCCGGGATACCTCAGAACCTTTCAGAATCACTGCGCTCCCTCCTCTACACCGGTCAGCCGGCAATCCGTTTCTCCACTCCCTGATAAACCAGATCTGCTTTTCGGACGCCGGACTCCATCATCCGGGCCGCCCTGGCATTCAGCTCTTCCGCACAGGTCCTGTTCCTCATGGAGGAAGTATTGATCTGCACGTTCAGCTGCGCACCCATCAGGGCCGATTTGCAGAGCAGTACGCCTACGCCGATATCACTGATGGCCATTTTGGTTCCCTTTTCGGACAATTCCTCATGCAGATCGATGCATTCCAGACATTTTTCCATGATTTTCATGGGAACACTGCACGCATTCCCCAATGCGGCTTCCATTTCTTCCTTCCGGATTTTCTTTTCTTCCTCTGTTCCTTTGGGAAGACCATACACCCTCGCAAGCGGTGCAAAAACCTCCGCATCCTTTTCCACCAGGACAAGCAGCTCCTGCTGCAGGGCACTCGCCCTGCCAAGGATGCCCTGAATATCATCCTGCACATTTTCATATTTTTTCTTATTCAACGTCAGGTTTCCCACCATGCTGCCCAAAGCCATGCCCAGAGCACCTGCCAGGGCGGAAGCGCCGCCTCCTCCCGGAACCGGTGCCCGGGAGGCCAGCATATCGAGGAATTCCCTGCAGCTTTTCTCCATCATGACCGTGTCCCCTCCTGAAAATATATTTTTGATCAGAACAAACCGGAAATCACCCCTGCAGGGCTGACGTCGATCTTCTCCGCTGCCGGCACCCGGGACAGCCCGGGCATGGTCATGATGTCCCCGGTCAGTGCTACGACAAAGCCGGCTCCTGCGGATACCTTTACATTCCGGACAGTAATGTGGAATCCCTCCGGACGGCCCAGTTTCTTCGCATCGTCCGAAAGGGAGTACTGCGTCTTGGCAATGCAGACAGGAAGCCTGCCAAATCCCAGGGATTCCAGCCGGTCGATTTCCTTTTGGGCTGCGGGGGTATAGTCCACACCGTCCGCTCCGTAGATCTCTCCGGCAATGGTTTCCATCTTCCCCCTCAGCGGCATTTCATCCGGATAGAGAAAGTGGAACCCGTTGCTGCCTTTCCCATCTGCCAGCCGGAGTACCTCCCTTGCCAGCTGGATGCCTCCTTCTCCTCCCTTTGCCCAGACTTCCGACAAAGCCACAGCGACCTTCCGCTTCCTGCACTGATCCTCCACAAAGCGGAGCTCCGCCTCCGTATCCGTGGGGAAACGGTTGACGGCCACCACCGCCGGCAGGCCAAACTTCACTGTAATGTTCTCAATATGCTTGAGCAAATTGGGAATTCCCTTTTCCAATGCGCTGAGGTTTTCTTTCCCCAAAGCGTCCTTCCGTGCCCCTCCATGCAGCTTCAGGGCCCGAACCGTAGCCACAATGACGACGGCAGACGGCTTCAGACCGCCCATACGGCATTTGATATCCAGGAACTTTTCCGCCCCCAGATCCGCGCCGAAACCGGCTTCCGTCACGGTATAATCCCCCAGCTGCATCGCCATCCGGGTTGCCGCGATACTGCTGCAGCCATGGGCAATATTGGCAAACGGCCCGCCGTGAACAAAGGCCGGGGTATGCTCCAGTGTCTGAACCAGGTTAGGTTTTATCGCATCCCGGAGCAGAGCTGCCATGGCCCCTTCCGCTTTCAGCTGCCCTGCCGTAACAGGCTGATCGTCCCTTGTATAGCCTACCACGATTTTCCCCAGCCGGGCCTTCAGATCCTCCATGTCTCTGGACAGACACAGGATTGCCATAATCTCCGATGCGGCCGTGATGTCAAATCCGTCTTCCCGGGGAACCCCGTTGGTCCTGCCGCCCAGTCCGTCCGTGATAAACCGAAGCTGCCGGTCGTTCATATCCATACAGCGTTTCCAGGTAATCTTCCGCACATCCAGACCCAGTTCATTTCCCTGATAGATATGGTTGTCCAACATGGCTGCCAGGAGGTTATTGGCAGCACTGATGGCATGCATGTCCCCGGTAAAGTGCAGATTGATGTCCTCCATGGGAACGACCTGGGCATATCCTCCTCCGGCAGCTCCTCCCTTTATGCCGAACACCGGACCCAGGGACGGCTCCCGGATGGCCAGGACAACCTTTTTGCCCAGCTTTCGCAGGGCATCCCCAAGCCCGATGGTCGTGGTGGTCTTGCCTTCCCCGGCAGGAGTCGGGTTGATGGCAGTCACCAGGATCAGCCTGCCATGTTCCGCCGGTCCGCTGTTCCCGGCCTGACTGCAGTTCCCGGTCTGACCGCTGTTCCCGGTCTGACCGCAGTCTCCCATTCCATCCTCCGCAGGAGCCAGGCTGTTTACCTTGCATTTGTATTTGCCATAAGGTTCCATGTCGTCCTCCCCGATCCCAAGGGTCGCTGCCACTTCCCGGATCGGCTTCATCTTCACACTTTGCGCGATTTCAATATCGCTTTTATACTGCATATCCCAACCTCCCTGAATTTAAGTGCCTGTCTAAACCATTATACAAAAATAGCCGCTGCCCTTCCATGATGATAGCGCCAAGGGACAAAAATGAGAACAGGGAAAAGAAACAAGCATGCAGAAAAAAGGAAAAATGGCCGAGAGTCCGGTCATTTTTCCATCTTATGAATGAACTGGTATTTTTTCTTCGTATATTGTTCGTATTCCTCTTCATCCAAAATGCCTTTTTCCTTCAGGGTATTCAGGTAATTTACAAAATCCTTGCATATTTCAACGAGGGCAGTGACACAGTGTTGGTTCTCATCCATATAAAACCCTCCCCCATGTAACGTGACCTGACTGATTGATCCGGTATCATATCCCCTGCCGTCCATAATTATCCCGACTTCTCCCGCTTCGCTACTCTAATTCTCTTCAATCAATTACTTATTCTCTTTCTTCCTTGTATTTCCTCTAATTTCCGAAAAATTTCCCATTCCTTCTACGAAAACTTTTCAGATATCTTTTTCCTTTCAATGCAAAAGTCGTATTTCTGCAAAATAACAAGGAACGCTTATCTGTTTTATAGTATGTATGGGTATCCGCAAATATGACTTTATTTTCAGCTCCATGGGGTCCAAATAAGATCCACAGGATAAAAAGCATGAAAAGACCCGCCTCTTGCGTAAAGATGCGGGTCAATGATTTTCCTGTCATTTTCAGCTGCGGCGATGGTGCCTGCGCAGGCACATTCGACAAAGCCGTTTCGACAAAGCTGTTTCGTCAAAGCTGTTTCGATAAAACTGTTTCACAAAGCTGTCTCGTCAAAGCGTCATATCTGTTTTGCCAGAGATCCCATGGGATCCCAGGGCTTCAGGGGAATCGGCTCCTGCTCCCATTCCTTTTGAATGGCTTCCGGCAGATATTTTTTGTTCACAACAACCTGATACACGAACTCATCAAACCATTTGTCGCTCATGACCATGTACCCTTCTTTACCGGTCTCTTTCCCCCAGCTGTTTTCCACTCTCCACCGGGTGGGATTTCCCTTCTCATCCAGGTCCACACCCATAAAGACCATGGCATGGGTCATAAGACTTTCTCCGTAATCCAGTCTCTGTGCCTTGTTCATGGAAAACTCCGTGCCAAACAGATCGTTCACCCGAACGGCATCCACATCCAGGATTCCTTTCTTTCCCAGACTGCTCTGCCCCACGTCGCAGCCAAACCATACCGGCTCATTGTCCTTCAGCTGTGCAATGGCGGCTGCCTTGATCGGAGCCAGTTCCAGGTTCAGGTACTTCACAGGTCTGCCTTCCTTCACATTTCCCAGATAGGAAACCGTATAGGTCCTGTGAAATGGCTTGTCGGCGGTAGGAGCGTTGATGAGGCTGATATACTGCTCCAGATCCATATCCACATATTTTTTGAAAAACTCCACCGGCGTGATGTTCCTGTCGCAGGTATAGGTCTTGTCTTCTCCCCTTGCTTCAAAGTCAAAGGACTTGGGAGGCACTCCCAGGCAGATACAAAGAATCGTATAGATATGATTCATATATTCCTTCTTTTTCTCCCGAAGGGTTTCCACGGATTTGCCGGCCTGGAATCCTTCCCGCAGTTCACAGGCATACTGACGCAGCAGCTTGGTCAAAAAGCCGTCCATTTCCCTTGTGTTCTCGGAATTGACCGTTTCCGGCATGGCATATTTGGGAACCACGCCGTACTTATTCACAAGGTTGACCAGCATATCCCACTGCCCGCCGTCATTCATGGGTTCAGACAGCAAATGGGCAATCAGCCTTCCGTCCCGTTCCTCCTTCATCGTTTCCAGGATGCTTTCCAGAAAATAATTGGCCTTTTCCAGCTTGTCATAAAACAAAGGATAGCTCTGGGACAATTCAAATGTCTTCAGATTCAGCTTTTTGATAATCCGATACCGCATCGTATTCAGTGCGGAAAACATCCAGCATCTGCCGCTCTGCTTCTGATTCGTGATATCGCCCTGCTCCAGACTGACGGAAAAATTATGCGGCACTTTTCCAAATACCAGCGGATTGGTCGCTGCCTTGATCACACCATTGGTGGACGCGGCATTCATGGCAACCTGATTGGCGCGGCTGCCCTGAAAACTGTTTTCAAACTCCCGTAATTCCTCAAAAGATATTTCCTTCTGCATAGAAAAACAACCTTCCTTTCCCTCTGTGGACTTCATTTCATCTTTCCCGATCTTTCTTTCCAATCTTTCTTT
>DHDO01000086.1:0-21783 GCA_002399435.1 Firmicutes bacterium UBA4874 | reverse complement strand
ATCTTTCTTTCCAATCTTTCTTTTCGATCTTTCTTTCCGGTCCTTGATGCACTAATCCTATTTTACAGGCATATCCCCGATGATTCAAGCGAATTGCTGATTTTTTTCCGCTTTTTCACAAAAGGAATGGAAAATGTCCGGATCCGGAAAGAATAAAGTGCTTCGGACAGCCCCATGACTCAGAAAAAGCACGTCTCAGAAGCAGTCCGAAGCACAGAACCGTCAGGAAATCAGGGGATGCCAGCACGCTACCTTTCGGGATTTGCCAGGATTGGTCATCTCCGGCTGCTTCTCCCGACATTCCTCTGTTGCATAAGGACAGCGGGGAGCAAATTTGCAGGCGGAAAGGGCATATTCCTTATCCTCGGTATCCGGCATCGCCATCTCCTCCTTCCATTTGTCCCCCACCCGGGGCACGGCATTCATCAAAAGCTCCGTATAGGGATGCGCCGGATCTTCCATGATCTCCCTGGCAGGACCATACTCCACCAGACAGCCGCGATAAAGAGTAGCGATGAAGTCGGAGACATAATAAGCCGTGGAAAGATCATGGGTGATATAAAGGAAGGAAACATGATACTGATCCTTCAGCTGCCGAAACAGGTTAACAATGTTCATCTTCATGGAGGCATCAATGGCGGCGACAGGTTCGTCTGCAACAATCAGCTTCGGGCGCGTAATCAAAGCCCGGGCAATCGAAATGCGCTGAAGCTCCCCTCCGGAAAACTGAGTGGGGTATTTATCCCTTACCGAGGGCAGGGACATGCCAACGCTGCGCAGTGTTTCATCAATTCGCTGCTCCGCTTCCCTGTGATCTTTGGCAATACCCAGCCGGAGCGCCGTATTGAACAGATAGGTGTCCACTTTTTTGCGTGCAGAAAAGGACTCATAGGGATTCTGGAAAATCGGCTGAACCTCCATGCGGAACTGCCGGGGATTATATTCCTTCGGATTGGAATAGGAATGGCCATCCAGTACAATATCCCCTTCGTCCGGTTTGTACATACGAAGAATCATGCGGCACAGAGTGGACTTCCCGCATCCGGATTCTCCGACCACCGACAGGATGGTCGGCTCATCAGAGTCCATTGCAAGGGAAACATTGTCCACGGCCACAAGCTTTTTTCCTCTCAGTATGCCGCCAATCCGAAAGATTTTTGTGACACCTTTCAGTTCCAGAAATGTTTGTCCCATATCAATCCACCTCCTTTTCTACATGTGGCAGGCCACAAAACGGCCGGGCTTCACTTCCCGAAAAGCCGGCACCTCGCAGCGGCATCGTTCTGTCGCCTCCGGGCAGCGCGGTGCAAACCGGCATCCGGAAGGCGGATCGGTCAGCGCAGGCGGCTGTCCCGGAATCCCGATCTTCTGTCCCCGGTCCCCTACCCGGGGCAGTGCACCAATCAGCATCGTGGTATAGGGATGAATCGGGCTTCGGAAGATATCCTCCGTTTTGCCCAGCTCCACAAAGCTTCCCGAATACATGATGGCCATGCGGCCGGTCACCTGATAGTGGACACCCATGTCATGGCTGACCAGCACAATGGTATTCTTCAGCTGCTTTTGCAGACGCATCAGCATCATCAGGATGCCGCGCTGCACTACGACATCCAGGGCGGTGGTCGGTTCATCCGCCAGCACCACATTGGGAGACAGGAAGGTGGCCAGGGCAATGATCACCCGCTGGCGCATGCCACCGGACAGCTGAAAAGGAAAAGCGTTCAGAAGGTCCGGGGAAAGGTCCAGTTCCTCCAGGTATTGGCCAACCTGCCTGAGAATATGCTGGTCGGATTCCCTCTCACGGATTTTTTCGGGAACGGAGTCCAGAAACTGGGCCTTCAGGCGCGTGATGGGATTCAGCACACTTTGAGCCGCCTGGGGAATATAGGAAATATGGTTCCACCAGGTTTTGCGGATTTCGCCGGATTCACAGGAAAAAGGCCGGCCGTCTTTTTCACCGCTCAGGATCACCCGGCCCGAGTCAATCTCCAGCGGAAACTCCACGATATCATAGATGGCTTTCAGGAGAGTCGATTTTCCGCAGCCCGATTCCCCTGCGATGCCAAAAATCTCGTTGTCCCGGATTGTAAAGTCCAGATTGTTGACAACATGTACCTTTCCGTCAATGGTCCGATAAGAGGTGGACAGATGATCAATTTTCAGCATATTACCTACCTCTCTTCCTAGACAGATAGTCATTGTAACCCGTAATCAAAAGAAACAATCCGATAAACAGCAGTACTGTCGCCACAATGGGCGAGCCGATCCAGAACCACTGCCCGGCAAAGATGGCATTGCGTTCCCTGGCCCATTGGATCATGTTGCCCAGGGAAATCAGGTTTGCCGGGGACAGGCCCAGGACGGCAAGGCTGGATTCCGAGGCAATGGCGGACAGGGTCGCGTTCATGAAATTGGACAGTGACCACGTCAGGGCAAAGGGAAGGATTTCCGTCATGATCACCTGGACCGTACCTTCCCCGGAAAACCACGCCGTCTGGATAAAGTCCCGTTCCTTCATCGTCAGGGCCATGGAACGGATCTGACGGCTGGGCCAGGCCCATGCAAACATGGCCAGCACCAGCGCCATCAGAATGGCGGCGGAGGATCCTTTCATCAGAGAGGTCATCAGAATCAGGATGGGCAGGGAAGGAATGACAACAAAGGTATCCGTGACGACCGTCAGCATACGATCCACCGCACCGCCGGAAAAGCCTGCCAGCAGCCCCACAAACACCCCCACAACCGTGCCAATCAGGGCGACAATCAGCCCAATCAGGAGCGAATTGTGAATTGATTCCATCAACAGCCAGAAAACATCCTGTCCCAGGCTGGTGGTACCCAGCCAATGCTGCCCGGAGGGCGGAAGCTTCCCCGGATAACTGTTGTAGGTGAAGGGATTGATATGGGGAATATAATACACTGCAAATCCCAGGACAAGGAAGAAGGCTGTCATCACCATGCCGGTCTTCAGGCGGCCATTCGCATTTTTCCAGAACCTTTTCATGCGCTCCGTTCCTCCTCTCTCAACTGTACCGGATCCGCGGGTCGATAAACGGATAAATCAGATCCACAATCAAAGTCGACAGGGAAATGGCGACAATGGAAATGGTGATGCAGCCCAGAATCATATTGTAGTCCGACTGCAGAATCGCCTTTTGGATCAAGGTACCGACACCGGGATACCCAAAGATGATCTCGGTCATGATGGAACCGCTGAATACTCCGCCGAGGCTCATAGCCAGCGCTGTGACCTGCGTCAGAACGGAATTGCGGAAAACGTAATTCCTGCCGATGGTTTTTTCCGGAATCCCCCGGTAACGGGCATACAGCACAAAATCTTCTTCTGCCGTGGTACCGGAAAGGGATTTCATGGATATGATCCACCACCCTGTCCCCAGCAGCAGCATCGAAACAGCAGGCAGAATGGATGCCCGGAGAAGGGAGCCCAGATACGAGGCGGCGCCTCCCATGGAGTTGATGTTGGACTGAAGAGGAAACCAGCCCAGCTGAAAAGCAAACACGATCTGCAGAATCAATGCGATAATGAAATAAGGAACCGGATAGAGACATATGGCAATCCCCTCCAGAATCTTGGAGGATCGTTTATCTTTTCGGAATCCCGCCTGCAGGCCGATAAGATTGCCAATGATCCAGGCTATCAAGGTGGTCGTCAGCGACAGGATCAGGGTATAAGGCAGATACGTCCGGATGATCTCCCCTGCAGGAGTGGGATAGCTCATCAGGGAAGGCCCAAAATCAAAATGAAGCAGGCCTTTCCAGAGGAAGGAACCATATTGCTCAAGAAGGGATCCTTCCAGACCGAACTGAACGCGCAAAGACCGCCGCAGCGCTTCCAGCTCAACGGGATCCATTTGCCCGGAACGGGACCGGATCTGTCCGATCATGTTTTCCACCGGGTCGGAGGGAAACATCCGCGGAATAAAAAAGATAAAAGTAACACCAATCCATATCGTCAGGATACATGTCAGGATACGAAGGAAGAAATATTTGCGAAATTTCATAGCTGCACTCTCTCCTTTGTTGGAAGAAGAATAAAAGAGGGGGCATGTCATCAAACGGGGATACATGCCCCGGCATTCGTTCAGCATCGATATTCCTATAAAATCAGACATTTCCTTACAATCTGGCATAATGGGTCATCTGGCATAATGGGTCATCTGGCATACTGGGTCATCTGGCATACTGGGCCTTCGATGAATCATCTTCAATAGAATCCATCCCGCTATTGAAAGATTTTTCAATTCCTTTATAAAGTTGTGTTTATCACGGGTAAAGGAGGTATGTTCGTTATTTTTTGGCACCGACAGGAGAAATCCCGGTGGTAATATATTTGAAGCAGCTCCACCACCACCATGGACCGTTGTAAGGATCCTTGGCATTGGGGTAATGCTCCCAGTAGGTGCTGTTGGTTGGCACAAATTTGATGCCGGAATGAAATCCGATGAAAGGAAGATCCTTTACCGCAATCTTCATGAAATCCATGGCCAGCTGATAGGATTTATCATCATCGGGGGACAGATTCGCCATTTCATGAATAATTTTCGTCGCTTCGGCATTGTTCCAGCGGGAACCCTGTCCGGCGCCCCGTTCTCCCAAAGGCACGATGAGATCGGCGTCCCAGCCGTTGATCTGGGAATAAATATCCTTCGTAATCCCGCCTGTGGGCCAATAACCGGCGATCTCGTAATTTCCGGTGGCAGCATTGGTATCCCAGGTCGCACTGCTCTGGCTGGACAGGCTGCAGTTGAATCCAAACTTGACCAGCTGGTCATAGGCAGCGGTAAGCCCGCGTCCTGCCTGTGCCTCCGTATCTGCCAGATAAGTCATTTGAATCGTAAAGGGCTTGCCCTTGAAATACCATCCATCCGTCTTCTTTTCCAGCCCGGCCTTGAGGAACAGCTTCTCCGCCGCCTCCGGATCATATTTCCAGCAGCCGATGCCAAACATATCGGTCAGTTTGTCTTTGTCCGTGGGAATATCATACCCCTTGTCCCGGAGCTTTTTTGACATCCGCTCCGCATAGCCGGTATCAAAGGGCTTTACCTTCGTCCCATCGCCGAGGTCCAGCTCGAAATCTTTCAGCCAGGGGAGCAACGGCTTGTAATACAGCTCCTGCATGGCACTGGTATCCGTCAGAATCGGCAGGGGACTGGTGCGGCCCACACCGCTGAATATGCTTTCAGAGATCTCGTCAAAGTTCATCGCCAGCGCTACTCCCCAGCGAAAATCAGGACTGCTGAACGGTTCCTTGGCTATTTCAAATGCCAGCCCCTTGGAACAGGGATCATCACTGGTGGCGTAAGGGAACCCATCATACCAGGCGGAAATCTTGTCATTGTCCTTTGTCATAACTTCCAGTATCTCCGGCGTAACCTCGCACAGAATATCAACTTCATTGTTGATCATGCTCATCTGCCGGGTGGTGTCGTCTCCAAGGGACTTGAAGAGAACATATTTTGCCTGAGGCATCTTGCCGGTCACAACTCCGACGGTGCTGTTTTTCCAGTCCTTGCGCCGCTCATAAAGAATCCACTTGCCGAGCTTGTCATAGGATTTTACGGTATACGGGCCGGCCACCACAGGTTTGCTGTCCTTGAAATTGGTGACATCCTTTACCTTGGAATAGATATGTTGCGGTACAATGCGCAGATCATTGCCGTAAATGGTAACACCGAATTTCTGCGCCAGTCGGGGAAACGGTTCCTTTGTTACAATCCGGATCGTATAATCGTCCTGCTTTTTCACAGAGGAAAAGATGGTATTGTAATAATCATGTTGGCCAATACCGGGGGTGGACATAATCATATTGAATGTGAAAACAACATCGTCGGCATTCAGATCCTGCCCGTCGGACCATTTGATCCCTTTGCGGATCTTCACGGTATGCTCGGTAAAGTCGTCATTGGACTCGGGCATGCCATCCGCGACTTCCGCGAACTGCTTGCCTTTGACTGTATCCATCTCCCACATCATGGCAGACATCAGCTGGTGAATGCCAAATCCCACCTGCGTGCCCTGCATATAGGTGTTGAACTGTCCCGGCACATCCGTCGGCGTCTGCGTTTCGACAATAAGGGTTTCCCTGCGGGGAGTGCCCACATCCGTCATTGTTCCAGTGGATGTCCCGGACTTGCATCCCGTCGCTAGGAGCAGAAACAGCATGGTAAAAACGAGTACTCCGGAAAGATTTTTTCTGGACATAGATTCCATCCTCCTTTTTGGTTTGATTAACAGTAAAACGACCGTTTTCCGACCTGTTAATCTTTTGTAACCGGGGATCCAAATCTTCTTCAGACAAAACCACAGTTGTCCTTTTACCCTGTCCTTTTTACCTTGTCCTTTTGCCCTTCCCTTTCAATCTGACCTACCGTATTCTATTCGTCTCAACCTGTTGTTATGAAAAATTTTATTCGATACCTTGTTCAAAATCCAAAATGTCCTGATTTGTGTTTATTTGTCAATTACAATGATGCGTTTCTTTTCTTTCTATCCATACCTTTGATGCGTTTCTCTTCTTTTTGTCAGATTTTGTATGCATTTCTCTTCTTTTTGTCAGATCCTGTCTGCCGTTTCTTTCTGCCTTCCTGTATAGAATAACACGATGTGTGTAGATTTGTCAATGATATCAATATTTTACCAGATTAGAATTGAAGCCGGAATTAAGCTGTATGAACCAAGCCAGTTTGAGAATCGGATTGTTTCCGGACCGGAAGTATCCGGCAGGAGATGCTAATTGGCATCTCCCAGATACTCTTCCAGACAGAGGCCTCTTTCCTTGATCTCCCTTGCTGCTTTCTTTCCCACATAGCGGAAATGCCAGGGCTCATAGATCACTCCGGTCTGTGAAGTTTTCCCATCCGGATACCGAAGGATGAATCCATATTCATCACAATGTGCCATCAGCCACTGCATTTCCGGCGTATCCGCCTGTTTGTCATCCAGGATCTGATAGCTTTCCGATACGATATCCGCAGCCAGCCCCAGATTGTGTTCGCTTGTCCCGGGAACCGTGACGACTTTACGCGCCTCCACCTCTGCCCGACGGCGATCGAATCCTCTGGACATCTGTTTTTCGATTTGTTTGCCGAATAACTTCTGCTGATATTCAATGGTTCGATAGGCTGAACATACAATAGGCGATAAACCCTGCGCCCTTGCATCCGAAAGCATGGCATTCAATGATTCGATGGCCCGTGCATCAAACTGCAGTCCGTTATCCAGCTTCTTCAGCGGAACCTCATGGCCATCCGGGAGAGGATTCTTGTCATTCACCAAAGTCAGCATCCATTCTTCCATTTCTCCACCCCCCGTAATCTTTGAGCTCATGTCGTCTGAGCTTCTATCCCCTGAACTCATATCCTCTGAGCTTGTATTCCCTGAACTCGTATCCTCTGAGCTTGTATTCCCTGAATCCCTGGATTTTGAATCCATATCCCCGTCTTTCCCCTGACGGACAGCCTGATCGCCTTTCCCTCCAGCAGAACCATTGGCGGACCGGGCCGTATTTTGTGCTGCAGGAGGACTTTCCTGGCCCCCGGCCCGTTGAATGGTGCCTTTCGAATCCTCCCCTGCGCCAAGAGTTCCTTTGTACCACAACAGTGAAAAAAGAACCAGAGTACCACACAGAATAAGGATGGCACCTTTCCAGCCTTTCCGATGTTTATGATTGATTCCGGATCGAATACCATAAGGCCCAATACCGGACGGACCCGCTGAATGCATTCCAAACATCCTTTCTTAATATAATCAATAATCAATATACGATCAAAATTGCTTTGATATCCATGAACCGCCGGCTGCGAGGATACAATGAACCTGCATAAAAAGATCATATCCCTCACCATTATACACCAAATTATTTTTATTTGTGGACTGAATTGATCAAAAAGCAAGAAAATATGAGGAAATTTAGATATTTGAAAATTATACTGTAACCAAACTTATACCGACTACAATAATCTCCTACTGGAACCGCGTTTCAATAATACGGAATCATAAACTATGTGCTGTGATTTCCCCCCCTGTAACATATCAAAAAGTATCTCTACACTAGAAAGTGCCATTTCTGTGGCAGGCTGATATATAGTATCCAGGGAGGGCTGGTAATATTTTGACATTTCTATCCCATCAAAACCGACAATAGATATATCATCCGGTATACTCAGTCCCATGGAAAACACTGCTTTGGCAGCACCAATTGCCAGACTGTCTGCAAATGCAAAAACTGCCGTTATATCCCGGTTCCTGGTGTATAACTGTTTCATTAACTGAAAACCTACCTTATAACCCGCATCATCTCTGGTGTGATTAATAGCTACCAAGTCAGGATCGAAGGGAATCCCGTTTTCCTTTAAAGCTCTTAAATAGCCTTTATACCGCAAGGTGTTTGGTGTTGAATTTTCATTGGGGGTATGATGTATAAATCCAATACGACGATGACCCAAGGAGATCAAATAGTTGGTTGCACGACGACCTTCTTTTTCATCATCGATACGAACACTTGAGTAAATGGATGGATCTACCATTTCATTGGCTGATATGGTAACCAATACACATGGAATCCCAAGCTGTAAGAACTTCTCCTCGGTACAATCATAGGATCCGCCCATAATAATAACACCACAGAGATTATTATCTTGTGTCTCCTGAATTGCAATATCCAATTCATGGGAGTTATCATTGACATTTGAAATCATAAGAGTGTAGCCACGTAACGCAATCTCCTGCTCAATTTTTCGTATCATTTTATTGAAGAATGGGTTTGTTATACCCTTAACCAATAGCGCTATATTTTTTGATTGCGTAATTTTTAAATTTCGAGCACTATTATTAGGAATATAATTGTACTGGTTAACAATTCCTAAGACCTTTTTTCTTGTTTCATCACTCACGGAACCGCTGTTATTAATGACTCTTGAAACAGTAGATATACCAACTCCAGCTAATCTTGCAATATCTTTTATTGTTATTCCCAACTTTTATCACCTATCTTACTCAAAAAACGAAACGAAAGGGAATTATCCAAGATAAGCCCCCTTCGTTAAGATTATCCTATTCAAATTCAATTGTCAACGTTAGATTTCTTTCTTCACTTATAGATCGGAGTAAAGTCCCCAAGTTGCTTCTTTACTTCCCCGATTACCTTTTCAATGCCAGCCTGTTTCAGTTGTTTCCGGTATTGCTCCACTTCCTTGACAGGATCCTTCGTCTTGCCGAGCATGATCTGGATCCCAAGTTGCGAGTTGACATTGGCGATGGAAGAAAGCTCTGTATTTACACTTTTAGGGTCAAAGCTAAATCCAGTAAAGGGATTGTCAATAGACGTTTCTTTCCACTTCTCAATTAGCTCATAACGACGGGGATCTTCTGTCTTGTAGGGGATATTTAATCTGTCATTACGAAGTGCCCAGGCAGAAAAACCTCCTCCATCGGCATCGGCATCGTAATCAGCTGGTTGCTGTACTAAACCATCGGCAACTTCATATTGTCTGCCCTCTATACCATATTGGATCAGTCGATAATAAGATTCGTCCGTCATAAACTTTTCTATTACCATCAAAGCTCTCTCCGGATTATCAGAATTGACACTAATAACAGTAGAGTTTTCTACTCCTGCTTTCTTCTTAATCTTACCATTTTGCTCAGCGGGGCACCAGAATTCTGTCTCAACATTCGGCATGCTTTTTTGCAATGCGCCATAGTTTCCTGTCCAATCTGCCATATGAGCAATAAACCCACCGGAAACTCCATTATTAAAATTATCTTTACCTCCAACCTGGGAAGAAAGGATATCTTTCTGCCAGTATCCCTTATTCGACCATTTATTCATCAAAACTGCCCAATCCGCAAACTCATGGGTATATGCGGGATGGAAAACATTAGTATAGTTTTCCGCACTTTCTGCGACCAGATACAGCTGCTCCAATGGAATGCCAGGCGCTTCTATCCAGGAGCCAGTTAGGTCCACAAACATCCGGTACAGATTCTGTGCATCATTGGAATTCCCGTTCAATGCAGGGAAATTCTCGTTTTTTGTAACCGCTTCTAGATAGGCTTCCATTGTTTCAATCGAATCGATCTCGCTTAAATTGTATTTTTCCATGAGATCCTTGCGGTATACAAAGCCATAAGGAGTAAATTCACTGTAAAGAGTCGGAACCCCATAGATCCTATCTTTATATTTCGCACTTTGCCAGGTCTCATCTGGGATTTCCGCCTTCAGGGTAGGTGCGTAGGCATCCAACATATCAGTGATATCCACCAATGCATCCTGTGAAGCCAAGGTATAATAGGATACTTCAGCATTCGGCGATGCATGAGACATATCAAATTTCTCACCTGAAGCAAACAAAAGCGGATATTTAGTTGCAACATCCGGCCAGTCTATATATTTGATCTCCAGAGTTGTATTCAGGTCTTTTTTCAATTTTTTATTGATCTCAGCCAAAATGTCGGGATTAGCCACGCCTTCACTGCCCCACAAATAATAAGTAAGATGGGCGTTTTTCAACTTTCCCTCCTGAGGAGCTTTCCCTGATTCCGACGTGTTACCTGATTCCTTTGTCTGTCCACCCGAATTTTTGTCCGAGCTTCCACAGCCGGCTAATACGCCTGCGGTAAAAACAACTACAAGGAACATGGCTATTAAATTCTTCTTTTGCTTCAATGGTAAAACCTCCTTTAATTTTTTTTGGTCTAAATTTGACATCTTTTATCATTTTTCTATATCAACCGGCCTGATATACAGATTTAGCAGATTTCTGTATACAGATTCCGGATAATTTACCCACTTTGTGTCACAGATTCGGTCAAACAAACTTTATCATTCTTGTTCACTACCTTCCGCCAAGCTACTATTGATGAAGCAGCAGGGCCATGATACTTAAAACGTAATCATACCAAGTTTCGAGACTTTGGTTATTCCTCTACTCGACAACGCATCGCGCTCATCCTTTTACAGCTCCAAGAGTTAAGCCGGAAATAAAATACCGCTGAATAAATGGATAGAGAAGAATGATGGGACCAGTCGCCACAACGGCAGTAGCCATCTTGATTGATTGGGTAGGAAGCTCCGAAACATCGATGACAATTCCTTGCTTAATTAGCTGCTGTACATTTGTTTGATTAATCATCTTCTGTAAAAAATACTGCAAAGGAAACTTATTCGCAGACTCAATGTAAAGCATCGCATTATACCACTCATTCCAATATCCCAACGCCTGAAAAAGCCCGATGGTCGCAAGTGCGGGAATGGAAAGCGGCATATAAACCTGCAAGTAAATCCGGAATGGCCCTGCCCCATCAATGGTTGCCGACTCGTAAAGGGAATCGGGGATTGACTTCATAAAGTTTCGCATCAAAAAAATAGACCATGAACTCATAAGACCCGGTAAAATCATAGCTAACATACTGTTTTTTAGGTGCAAAATCCTCACCATCAGAATATAACTTGGAATCAGGCCTCCGCTGAATAATGTCGTAAAGTATAAAAAGAATGCAAAGAAATTACGGTATCGGAAGTCCCTTCGATTCAGCACATAGCCTGCCATGGACATAAAAAATAATCCAACAGACGTACCAACGATTGTGATAAAAATGCTTACCTTGTAAGCATTTAGGATTTTTTGGGGATTATTCAGCAAGAACTTATAAGCTGAAGCCGATACCTTTTTTGGGAATATCTTGAATCCTTCTGTGATGATCTCACTTTCAGTCATAAAAGACGAAGTGATCATCAATATAAAAGGAAACAAACATAGCAGTGCAAAAATCGTTACGAAGAAATAGCATACGAACCTGAGAGATAAACCATCAACACTGTAAATCTCATGCCTCTTATTCAAAACCATTCTCTCATTCCTCCATTTAAAACAACGCATAGTCCGGTTCGATTTTTTTGACAATATGGTTGACAGTAAGTACTACGATAAGACCAAATATCGATTGATAAAAGCCGACAGCCGCACCCAAAGGCAAATTAAACTGACCCAGAAGACTACGAAACACATAAGTGTCAATAATATCTGTCTGCGGATAAAGGACAGAATTTGTACCAATAAGGTTATAGAACAAATCAAAGGAGCCTCTCAGGATACCGCCCAAGCCAAACAAGAGCAATAATATAAAAGTAGGTTTAAGCATGGGTATAGTAATATAGCGGATTCGCTTCCATTGACTGGCTCCATCAATATATGCAGATTCATAGAGTTCCCTGTTAATCCCAGTTATGGCAGATAAATATATTATCATTCCGTATCCTGTGCCCTTCCATATATTAAAGAATACAATTATATATTTCCATATACCGGCATCAGAATAAAATTCATGCCTCTCCATTCCCAATGATGTCAGAATTGTATTTGCAAATCCATAATCATAATTGAACATATTATAAGCAAATACTCCCACAATAACCATAGATATAAAATGGGGAAGCAATATTACGGATTGGCTTAGCTTCTTGTACCACTTACTGGATATCTCTGATATCATAACAGCAAGTGCTATCTGAAATAAATTTCCTAGATTCAAAAATACAAAATTGTAAAGCAGAGTGTTGCGCGTGATGCGCCAAAGGTCTCCGTTTCCTATCAGAAATCTAAAGTTTCGAAGCCCAACGAATTCACTTCCGAAAATGCCCTTGCTAATATTGTAATTTACAAAAGCAATATAAGCCCCAGGCATGGGTAGATAGTGAAATACGACAAAGTACACCACTATGGGCAAAATCATGAGAAATAAAACCTTGTTCTTCTTTATCTCATGCTTGAAGTTCTGCCAATTGGTTTTTATGTGTGTTATTGCTTTACCCATTGAATGGATCACCACCACATTGATCTTCCTTCCCCACGATTGCTTATGTACCTTCGGAAACGTTTCCACGCATTTTTATTATAGTTTATATTTTAGGCGTTGTCAATATCCTTATCAAGCTTTTTTAAAGTCATTTTTCTATAATATCTTTCTCGATTTAGGAGATTTATCTAATAAAAAATTTGTGCCTACTAAGATACTCCTTCAAATTTTTTTATTATAGCTACTATCCGCAGAGTATATGGTAACGTTACCATGCCTCTAAAATAATAATCCCCCCACCGCTAATACATGTAAGATATCATTGCTCCTGCACATAAATATGCACGGCTGGATCCGTTTCCAGCATAGCAAGCATTAATTTTCGATCAATTTTCACTCCACCCTGCCTGTATGGATTTTTAAGTTTTTTTGTTTTCAACACATGGCCTCCACAGACAACGCTTGTTTCGGAACCCTTATCTACGATATGGTATATAAAGGTAACCTCTTGCCCGCCATATGTGAAATCAAAATGAAGTCCATTAAGCCTGCCAGGCAGAACCGGATCAATCACCAGTCCCCCAGCGATAAACCGAATACCCAATATATTGGAGATCATCTGCGAAATCAGAATTCCGGAACCGCTTGAATATATCCGCCATCCACCTTTTACTGCAATACTGCCGTCTCTGAGTCTTTCAAATTCGTCCTGATACTCATAGCGGTTTGCAAAAGCACCATCTGAACTGCTAAAATATGCATTAGCCTGACGGAGAGCTGCATTGGGCACAACCTCTTTTATACCAATTGGAATTATCTGAAACAAAGCCTTCCATACTCTATACGCATTGCCCAGCTTAGCCATGGCTTCAATATAACGAATATGGGCATGTACATATTGAAGGCTTATTTCACGACCGACATTGGCCGCCTGTTCCGCTCTTTGAAAGTGCCGAGTCACACCCCCCTCATAGTGTGCCGGTCGGTCCATCAATCTGACTCCATCCGGAAAGGAAAGTTTCCTGTCGATAATCTTATCATTTTTCTCCGCCTGCTTTTTGTCGACAATTTCAGAAATAATACTTCTGGTTAAGGGCAGTAACCTGTAATGTATACCTGTCTTCAGATCATCCGGATGAAGCATATAATCTATGATGCCTTTGCTCTTAAAATAGGCAAAGCCGGTAATCACGTTATTTTTGATCAAAATTTCGTTAAAAGACCTTTGGATGGCTTTGCACAGATCTGCTAACTCGATGGCATAGTCCGGATCAACCTTTTTCAGCATATCGGAAAGGCGGATAAAGACCTGATAGGCAAGAGATTCTGTCCAAGCACTTACCATATTACTCCTCATATCCGGGTTTGCAGGCTGTAAGGTATCATCCCAATCCCCGCCTGCATAGCTGATCAAAACGGTATTGGGGATAAAATGAGCTTTAACAGCTTCAATCGCTTCTTTTACATGCTTCAGCATCGTATTTTTTTCAATGGTTGCTTTATGATCAGCCAAAAAACGATAACCGATATTCTCTTTCAAAATGGAGAAATCCCCGGTAGCTGCAAGATAATCGCCAACGCATTTAAGAGGCCAAAATACAACATCCCCATGCCATTCTTCCGCTTGCACATTATAATCATCAAACATGAACCATTGAGGCCATTCCTTTGTTTCCAAATACTGATGTTCAAATACTTTTACCAGTACATCCCGGGCTAATTCATAATGGCCAGTGGATAGAAAAAACTCCATAGGTCCCTGACATATATCACGGGTACCCCATGCGGCTCCGCCAGGTTGCTCCAACCCATGTGGAACAGCAAAATGGACCATAGCGTTATGAGTATACCACCAGATCATTTCATTTAGCTTTTCAATTTCGTTTTTTTCGATTTTTCCGGAGTGCTCTCCATCCAGAGACAGATGAAAATTCCCAAACAGCTTTTTGTAGAATACGGAAAATTTTTCGAATTCCCTGGCCAAACATTTTCTTTCCGAGGGGAGGATTTTTGCTTTCTCAAGCCTGCCTTCCAATATAAACTGGAAGGCGCTCGAATGATCAATACCTATGGTAAGTAATGTCCCGTTTCTGGAATTATTGTCTTCATAGAATATTCTATCATCGCTAAACCTGCAATTAGAGCCAACAACATGAATGGTAAGGCTCAAATCCGGATATGGATCTCTTACAGAATCCAATTTTGCTTTGGTAATGCAGGCAAACTTCTTTCCATCCAATGTTTCTCCCAGACGAATTTTTACAGGGTGAATATATTCATGCTCTCCCATAGCCAATTGATTAGTGACGATATAGTCATACTTAATACCATTCATTGAGTGAACATCCAGTACAACAGCCGGCTCGTCTGCCAGGGCAAAAGAGGAAACGAATAGGATATCATCTTTCACCTTATAATACCATTTCGAATAATTGATGCCCATTTCATAGGCAGCAGGAAGAGTAAGAATCCGATACACTCCGTCAATTCTCAGATAGATTCTCTGTCCTGCGTTTTTTTGAATATTCAAAAATCCTCTGTTGGTGGACAAAAGTTTATTCATAGATGTATTACCCACCGCCAATTGTGAATGGAATACGCCATACATATAGTTTGTAGAGGTAACAAGGCCGCGGGAGACCTTCTTATCATCCATCCCGGTTGTGATAATATGTCCATGTGGCCGTTCAACCATCACTTCCTTTTGCTGTAAGACAACATGAGCATGTTCAAGAGTAAAGAAGGAAAGGATTTTGCCTTTCTCGGTTTCCACAAACTTTTTTTGAGGAAAAAATCTATCGAATTCTTCTTTTGAAAACTCAGCCGATACGAAAGGTTTACCGAGTTTCGTTTTCAGGACCGGAATTTTGACTGAAAGTGAAGATCCCTTTGAGCTATAGGTATATTTCACCCTTTTATAGGCTGTTTCCAATTCCTGTTGGTATAAAAGCTCTGTCACTGCCATTGACATATCAGGCTTAAAAATACCATAAAACATCACAGATTTATCACCACTCCAAGTTAATCTGCGAGTTTGCAAAGCAATATAGGCCAGCTCAAACTGATAATTTACATTCGGCAGATCATTTGCCAACGCCTTTGGAATATAGGTTTTTCGATAATCATTTCCGAAAAACTGCGTGGCATCAGTAGAGTATCCAATGATTTCTGTATCCAAACTGCCTTGCTGAAGATACGGATAACAGCCTGATTGGGGTAGATTTTGCCTGGAGCTTATTGTATATCCATTTGATCCTTTTATAACTTTATGATCAAGATATTGACTTGTATATAGTTCATTGGTAAGGATATTAGCCCTTGATGCAACTCCAACATCCTGGCCATAGATCAGATCAACTGTCTTACTCTCTTCTGATTGCAAGTAGATCCGCCAAACCCAAATCCCATCCTGCATTGGCAGAAAAGTAACTTCATATGAAATCCCACCAACATCACCGGTATATATAAGCTGATCTCTGCCAACACTTATTCTGGATTCGGATGCTTTACCCAACAGAGGATAAGATATAACCTTATCCTGTTCGTATAAACGCAAGTAGATATTATTGGAAGAACCATCGATGCAGTTTCCCCAATATCCATTTATCATAAAATCATCATAGGTAAATTCATAGATATCACCAGTTGGCAAAAAGGAAAAATTGCTATTACCTTTAGAAAAATTTATAAAATGCGTCTGCTGTCCTTGTATCACCATTCCACCGCCCTAATATTAGATATCTTAATATCTTAACTAATTTATTAACAATCTCAGTATGCCTGTTCAATATAATCAGAGGAACAATCTCCTTAATTCCAGCGTTGAATTCTTCCAGATGTCCCCTTTCCGGAGTAGCCTTGTGCCTTTCGTTCTTCCAGTGGATTCCAGACATCAGATATAATACGTCAGGTTCCCTCTGGCGTGGTAAGAACCGCCCTCCGACATAATGATCCAACGTTTTTGGCTATAAAATCAATTGCGAGTGAAGTCTTTCTGGAATATCCATAGCATCCCAGATGATCAGGCCGAAGACGAAGAGTATCCAGATTAAGCATCAATATTCTCATACAAATTCTCACTTTCCTCATATCAGTAAATCTTTCTATCTGATCATTGATCATATCACCCTAGTATCAGATATTTTTACAACTAACTTATTTTCAAGTTTGGCATGCTTTTTTGATGTAATCATGACATCATCCCCCTCTTCTTCCAATACATAATCGTCTGACGGCATCACCCTTCCGTTTGTTTTCAATACAATCGTGTCCGATGGCTGTGATAATCTGAATTTTATAGAATGATCATCATAACCGTTGATCTGGGCAGTCGATTTTATTACCGTTGCACATGGAAGCTTCACATTAATTGGAAGAATTAAAAACTGTTTGTTAAAAAATACGAAATTTTCAAACATTATCTTATCCTTGATATACACATTAGCTTTTTTTTCTACCGTATCCAGATTCAATAAAAAGAGAAGTTGCTGTCCATCCCCGCAGCTTGAAAGAGATGCAAAAATACCATACTTATAATAATCAGTATGTACGATAGGATTAATTCCATGCATCTGAATAATCTGGTTATAGAAATCCATGATGCAAGGATAATTACAGGTAATAGCAGTAACCACTCCTCCACCAATACTTTTCTGGAAACCACACATAAGATCAGAGCCAATCACAGACAGCAGAACATTATCATCCCTTGAAAAGCACTGAGCAAAATCACATCGTTGGTCTGCAACAAAATGATCCAAATTTTCCGAATGAACTGTGAGATAATACCCCGGTTGATCATCCGCCAAGTAATCAGGCTCGCCCAATTCCAAAGCGTCTTTCAGGACAGTACAAGGATTGCCTTCAATATCGTACATCGGGATTTCACCATATAGAATAAGATTATGGCCTTCTCTTAAATAATCTACAAGAGCTTGCTGCACACTCTCCGGTGTATAAAGACAAGTCATTACGAGCAAATTGTTAACTCCTCGAATCGCTTCGTTTTGTATATCGATTGCACGCATATTGATATTGGCATTTAAAAAAGCTTTTAAGGGACTATCGATCTGCTTGAAACATCGAAATCTTTTCAGATTATCATGAATTTTACAGACAACCTTGGACTTACTATAGGATGTTTCAGTCAGAAAATAGTCTGGAATAAAGGCAAGCGCGATATCATCCGTTTGCTGTACAGCACTACCAATCAGCGAATTTAATGCTTTTATTGAATGAGCAGTATCCGTGATTTTGTCAAAAGAAAAATTATGACTTCCATCCGGTTCAACAGGAGCTGAAAATCCATGTAGCTCCCCAGTAAAAGCCATACGCATGTTCCCATCAGGACGTGGATGCTTCAGATAGTAATTTGTTCCGCCGCTAAATACATATAAGTTGATCATTCGTGCATCCTGGGCTAATGAAGTTACCATATTTTGGGATGTAGAAGACGAGTTATACCTATATCCATTTTGAGAACAATACGTCCCATCGCCACATTCAAATTCAATTGCGGTCAAAGGTTGACCTTTTTTGTTGCTGGCAGCCGTATATGCATTGCAGGTATAAAGATCCTGGTAGTTGCCAATAGTAGGTTCCCCCAGATACATATCCGCACCGCTTATACATCCATTGCCTAAATTATAGCCTCTATACAGCTGACTGATCCCCAGTGGGAAATCAAAGATCCTGCCACCTCCTGTCCCATGTATGTTAACGAAAAATGGCGTATTTTTTACCCCGTAATCGCTAGCATACTGTGTAAGAGTTCGAATATATTCCGCATAATAAATTCTCATGAATTCATTAAAATCGGAATGGAATGCTGCAGCATAGTCCTCAGATGGAGCCCTGAAGCAATGGTAAAGAGCAGGTTTTATTTCAAATGGATACCTAGTCCTAAGCTTTGTTTCAGAATACTTATTCCTTAGATAATCGGAAAATTTATTTAGGACATTATCATTCAAAAGTGGAAAATCAGTGATCCAATTAAGCATCCCGATCTCATTATCAAGCTGTATCCCTATAACGTTGCCACCTTTGCAATGGAGTCTCGGGACGATCACTCCCATGACTTTTTCATACCACTTTTTGCATTCATTTAGAAATCCACTGTGCAGATAGTCCAGAGCTCTGCTTTTTGCCTTAACACTTTCATAGCCGATAGGAACCGCATCGGGGTATTTTTCATATATCCAATAGGGTATGCCCTCATTTTTCATTTCAGCCATAATGAAAGGGCCTGGACGAACAAAGAAATATAGTCCATTATCGGCACACAAATCGATAAAAGCTCCTAAATCAAGGTTACCTTCAAAGTCGTAATCGCCCTCGATCTCCTCATGCAAAATCCATGGAACATAGGAAGCGATACAATTCAATCCCATATTCTTTGCCTCGTCTATAATGTGCTGCCAATTATCTCTTCTCAAGCGGAAATAATGAACCTCTCCAGATAAGATAAAAACCGGTTTGAAATCAATGATAAACTGTCTGTTATTAAAAATTACCACTGTCTTTCCCTCACAATTCTATGTGCCCAATGCCATTCAAGAGTCCTTATCAGACTATTACATCAGCAGCAATTAGCCCAAGCCTCCTCTCCTCATGAACATTACTCAGCAGTAATCTTTGTCCCTTCCCAGTCTACTGCAGTCTCCAACATTGGACATATTATTTTTGCTTTCCATAATATAGGCTATTGGTAACGTTTCCTTTTCATGCTGCTTATATTATAAGCCATAAAATTAAATAGTGCAACAATCCCTTTAAGATAACTTAAATATTGAGTATAACGTTACTTTAACCACAAAATATTTATAATTGCCTTAGCGGTTAATGAAAACGTTTCCATAGAATAGTGTGTTAGACACCTCATGGCTGGGCGGTTTCTAACCTCTTTTACAGTGTGATGGGATGTTGTATGAAAATCCTATCCTGAAATTTTTTTGATTTTTTTGTTCAGCTCTTTGGGCTGATAGTATTTTCTGTCCAGTCTGAGGTCAAAGACAGCATTTAGGACAGTGCAAACCTGCGAGCAGGTGTAAGTAGAAAAATAACACATATCATCAAGGTTTGTGACTTCCATGCTTCTAAGCGTTTCTATTATATTTTCTGCCGTGAAGTGTGTGCCCTGCCGGTCCAATTTCTTTTCCAACAGCCGGTAAATGAGCAATGCAGTATAACAGATCATGAAATGGGCGATGATATGTTCCCGTTTCTGATGGTAGACCGGACGTGCTGAAAAGTTGTTTTTCATTACACGGAAACAGTCCTCAATTTTATACCGGTTGGAGCTGATCTGAATGATGTCCCTGGCCCTATCATCAAGATTTGTTGCTACGGCGTAGTATCCGTCATATTTTTCTTCTTCCTCGATGACACTTTGATTTATCTCATAAAGATCCGTCACTGCTTCACCAGTTTCAGTGGAGGATGTTCTTTTGATAAAGCGGGTAACATCGTGAGGACCCTTTTTGTAAGTATCCGGATTCAGATTCTTCAATAGTTTTTTGGCCCTTTCAATTTGCCGGTTTCTGACATATCGCTGGTATTCCATCATTTTTCTTGAAAAAGTAATAACGACCTTCTGTTTTACAGCGGCCTTGGATTTAACTTTTTTTGTTCTCCCATTTTTCAGGACCTTTGTCTCATACAATCCCAAATCAAAGGCTTTGTCAGCGTTAAGAATCTTGTAGGCTTTATCATCATAAAGGTTTCTCTTGCTCTTATCGGTTTTATCAAAGGTTTTCAGATCTTCTATGGAAACAGGTTCATCTGATGACAAAAGTTTGTAGTCATAGTCATTAAACACAGCCTTCTTTAAGTCATCGGAAAGCTTTTTGACAGATTGTGTAACGATAAAGGCACGCCCTCCCATGGAGTTGAAATTCCGGATATTAAGAGACCCCAGTCCTGCATCGGCACAATATATGTATTTCTTTCCCTTAAACATTTCGGTAAGCTTTTTTTCCAGTGGAATAGCGGTGGTTTGCTCATTATCCCATCCGGAGGTTATGCACATGGACAATGGAATGCCATCCGCATCCATAAACAGCCCCATCTCCACAATCGGATTGGGACGGTTTTCCTTTGAAGGACCATATTTACGCAGACCCTTGATCATCTCCCCGGTTACTTCATCAACATAATCTTCATCATCTGTTTCAATTTCGAAGTAATAATTGCTGCAGTCGTAATAGCAGACAGATGTATTGCGTTTGATGATTCTGGAACTTTTTTCATAAAGATGACAAAGGTACTCATCATAGTGTTCCTGCATAATGTCCATCGTTCTTAAAATATGTATATAGTCAAAATCCGGCTTTTCATAATAGCGGTCCAAATGGTCATAGGTGCCGAGCTTTGAATCCGGTTCCAGTATCCTGGTAAAAGTGAGAAAGCGGTTCACGAAATTCGGATCAAATGTAATCTTTGAATCCTCAGTAATTTTTTTAAAAAAGGAGCCAATCTCCAGATCATGATACAGCTGCTGCAGGAAAAAATATCCGACATTCAAATTTGTACTGGAAGAAACAATACCGTTATCTCCTTTGATCTTTTTGGTAAAATCAATTGTTACATCCACCCTGTTGTTTTCCTGCACTCCCTCATTATATTTTTCCACCTGCTGTTTTGCATAAGCCAATGGATCATCAGTGATCTTAAGAAGCTCGGAATGCTTCCCGATTCTCGCGATATTTTTAGTTGTGGTTTTTTTCCCAATACGATAGCCCTTCTGGACAAAGTAAGTGGGATCTTTTGACTTTTTGTCATACCATATTTTCATAATACTATTATTATATCATATAATACAACTTAATACAACGACTATTTTCAAAAAATTTGACAAGAAAACACTGTATTTCAGCGGCTTTGAGGGCACTTTCTAACTTTCAAACTGTCGAAGACCCGTCCGAATGCGCAGCAAATTTGCAAAACTGCAAAACCTAAAATAATAAAAAA
>DHDO01000089.1:31481-31901 GCA_002399435.1 Firmicutes bacterium UBA4874 | reverse complement strand
TTTTCTCCAGATCCTGTACATAGGAATCGCATTGAATGTGGACCCCTGATGCATTCAATTCATACAAAAGAACATCCAGTATGCTGGAAGCCTGATCAGACATGGGAAAAACTTTCCCCATATCCTCCACTTTGTGCTGAATTCCCAGTTTCTCAAAAAATCGTATGGTCTCTTTCGCGGAAAAGGCAGACAGCGCATGATATACAAATTTTGGATTGTTCCCGGAATAGCAATTGGCATCGGCCGTCATATTGGTGAAATTGCAGCGGCCGTTTCCGGTCGCCAGGAGTTTTTTACCCACCCTGCTATTCCGCTCCAGAATCGTTACCTCTGCACCCATTCTTTTTGCCGATATGGCAGCAATCATTCCGGCTGCCCCTCCTCCTGTCACAAGTACATGATTTCTCTTCCGGACCATGG